>PMEV01000202.1 GCA_003154855.1 Bryobacterales bacterium | reverse complement strand
GCATCGTAGAGCTTCTGGGCCTGGCCCGGAAAGAACTGCTCCGTCTCCGGATCGGTGATCAGCATGGGGCAGCGAATCTGGCCGGCCACATCGTCCAGGTTGTATTTCTGCACCGCGCGGAAGGCCTCGTAATAGGAGGTTAGTCCGTAAGGGCGCATGCGCATTTGCACCATCGCCTTGGCGCGCGGGTTGGTCGCCATGCCCTTCGCAACGATGCGGTCGAAGTCGGTCTGCTTGCCCGCATCCAGCATTTCGCGAACGGGCTTCGGCAGGTTGCGCAGCCAGGGATCGGCCACGTTCCACACCCCGGGATCGGCAACGCCCGCGGCGATGCGGCGCTCGAAGGCCAGCGCGCGCGGCACAAAGTAGCCGCCCTGGCTGGCGCCCACCAGCGCGATGCGCTTGGGGTCGACGTCGCGGCGGCGCAGCATCGCATCCACCACCGGCGTAATCGCCTTCTCCCAGTCCGGCCGGAAGTATAGCTTCTTCGCCCACAAGGAATCGCACTGCCCCGGACCATTCAGGATCAGGCAGTTGTAACCGCGCGGAAGCGCCCCGGCGACGCCACGCACATACATGCTGATTTCGAGGCCGTCGGCGCCGGTATTGTGGATCACGAGCGGCCTGCGCCGCCGCGACCGGTCCACCGGGAAGAACCAGGCTGTCAGACTGGAGCCCTCGTAGGGAATCTCGAGGCGTTCGGCGGCTGGCTCGAACAGCGACGCCGCGGCGCTCCAGCAATCCGCATACTGCTGCCACGACGGAGACGGCGACTCCGTCTCCCGGCTCAAATCCAGGAACCTCAGCGCGCAGGAGAAGTATTCGGCGGCCCACAAATAGGCCTCCCGCGCGCTCACCATATGCCGTTTGGCGGCGGCCGCCTCGGCCTGCTTCCGCGCCTGGACACCGGCATCGTAGTAGGCCCGCCATGCCGAATCGAAATCCCCGGGCTTGATCTGGGCGGTGAGCGCCAGCAGCTTGCCCGGGTTGCCCGCGCGATGGTAGCTGGCGCCCAGCGCGACCTGCGCCGTGTAGCCGAAATCCGGATCGGAAAAGGGTTGGACGGCCGTCGCGGCCTGTGCCGGCTCATGCGCGGTCTGTGCGGCCAGCGCGGCGGGAGCCGCGAATCCCGCCGCCAGGAATTGTCTGCGATCCATCTCTCCCTCCCTCGTTCTTTAACGCGCGGCCGGGCGGGTTTGTTCCACGTTTTCGAGCTACATCTCTTCAGCCGAGTCTTCGGTCGCGGTCCTGGCCCTGGCCACCACGCATGAAATGGCCCGGAGCGTCTCGGCCAGGATTCCCGCGGCGATGCAAGATCCGCCCCCGTGAGAATAAACAAGAATGCAAGGCCCTGTTATCGCCGTCGGTGTCTTTCGTGCCGCCGCTGTAGCGCCGGCGGTCTCGCCGCCGGTGTCTTATGTTATGATCCTGTTCTCATGTACAGCGAACTCCGTGTCGCGTTGATCCTCCTGGCTGCCGCCGCCGCACTCGCGAGCGGCTGGTTCGCCCTGTCGGCGGTTTCGGCCAGCCTCGCGGTTCTGCGCGAGGGGCGGCCCAGCCAAGCCACGCCGTCCGACGCGGTCGTGCAGCAGCCGGACGCTGGGAGCGCGACCGCCCCCCAGTATCCCAACCGGGCCAAGCGTGCGCGCCCCAGCGGTTTCCTGTATGTGTGGATTTGGCCGGCGACCCTCACCCTGCTAGCGATGCTGTGCTGCGCCGCCCTGATCGGCGTCTTTTCAGTGGGCGGCGGAGGCGATGAGGCCGCCATTGCGGAGGGACGTTGGAGCTTTTCTCCCCAACCCCCGCCCGCGGAAGGCGGCATCCTGCTGCACTCTCCGGCGTCGGAAGTGAAAGCGCCGCTGTTCTGGTCCCTGCTGGGCCTGGCCGCGTTCTGTGTCGGCGTATTTGGTCCCAACATGGAGCCGTTCAGCCGCCTGTGGGCTCTGCTGGCCGGCGTCGCGTTCATGCTGATCACCGGGCTGCTGGCTTGGAACAACGCCACGCTCCGTGTCCATGCCGATTCGACGGGGCTGCGCTCCAGTTCGGCCATCGGCTGGCGCCAGGTGCGCTGGGACCTGGTAAAGAGCATGGAATTGCGCGAGATTACTCCCACCACTTACCATCTTGGAGGGGACCAGCTCGCGTTCCCCGGCAGCACCACCAAGTCCTTCGTCTTCTCGGATGCGGACGGTCGCACGCTGCTCCACATGAGCACCAAAATGCAGCCCAAGGAGGACGTGCGACGGTTCTTCGACCTGGTCCGGGAACGCACCGGCTTGTTCCCGTTCCTCCACAACGTCGAGATCCCGGACCTCTGAGCCGCGCTTCCCGTTACCAGCTCAATTCCAGCAGCGACAGGCCCTGGCGGGGCAAGGAAAACTCCACGCGCGCGGAACCCTCGGCGGTCCAAAGCCACCGCGGGCTTTCGAGCATCTGCAACTGCCCGGCGGACTCCAGGCGGGCGTATTGATCCGGGGTGGGATTCTGCGGCGACCCCATCTCCTTCCACGCGGTGTAGGCGTTGCTGTGACGCTCGTCGATCCGATAGTGCTTGAGCAGCACCCGTGCGGCGGCGGATGGCAGGCCCTCGACCACCACTTCCACCGGCGCGTCGGGTGCGGCGGCGTCCTCGTCGGAGTAGTTCCAGGCCAGGATGGCGACCTCATGCCCGTTCGCTGTCGCCAGCGCGTCGATGTCCGGTTTCTCCCGCACTCCGTGGGCCATGATCGCATCGAGCCCCAGCGCTCCCGTGCTGGCCACGCGGACGCGCTGGCCGCCCATCAGCCCGGCCATGCGGAAGAAGTTCAGCACTGGCTTGTCGACGCCGTTGGTAGCCAGCGTGCGGAAGCCTTCGAAATAGGGCTGGCCCTCGAACTCGAAGGCCCAGGTCAGCAGGCCCTCCAGGTTGGTCCGATACTTGTCCGCAAGTTTCAGCGCCGCGTTCAACGCGACGGCCCGATTTACCGGGTAGAGCTCCGTGTTCCGGTAGGCGTTCTGCGGATGTGTGCGCGCCGGGCAGGCCGCACAGCCCTCGGGGTCCCACTCGCTCACGATCACCGGCAGCCGCGCCTGCGCGGGGAAGGATGCCAGCATCGCGAACCCAGCGTTCAGGTCGGCCAGCTCCGAGGTCAAGCCCATCCGCAGGCGGCCGCTCACCACTTCGGGCGAGCCTTTCGCGTGGAAGCTCACGAAATCCAGGGGCGCGCCGCTCTTGCCGGTCGCAGTGTTGGCTCCGCTCGTGCAATGCTCGAGGAACTGGTGCAGGAAGGCTGCCCCGTGCGCGCCCCGCGGCCCGGTAGTAGCGGGCCCGCCCACCCGCGCCGTGGGTAACGCGCGCTTCACCGCGTCCGCTGTGTAGTCGTAGAGCTTGTCGTATTCCTCCGGCGTCCCGGCCCAGTACATGATGTCGGGCTCGTTCCAAAGTTCCCACCACCAGCTCTCGACCTCCGCCTTCCCGTAACGCTCCACGCAATGCTTCACTAACTGATGGATCAGCCCGGCCCACTTCTGGTAGTCCTTTGGCGGATACGCCCAGCCCGCCTGGATCCCGGTTCTGGGCCAGTCGTGCCGGTAAGGCTCCGGTTTCACCGATAGCGCTTGCGGCATGAAGCCCATCTCGACCATCGGCTTGCCCCGGGCCTGCAAGTAGGTATCGAAGATACGGTCCAGGATGGCGAAGTCGTAGACCGGCCGGCCGGCGGCGTCTTCCGTGTAAGCGTTGGTAGAGCCCCATTTCAGCGCCGGCTGGCCATCGCCGGTCACTAACAGGCTGTGAGTGCGGAAATAGGCCGGCGCGGCCGGCAAAGCGGCCAGCTCCCCAACCAGCTTCCGGCCATGCGGCATGTAAGTGTAGTTCGGCTCGTCGTAGCCGAAATATCGATAGACGGGCGACCACGGGCCAATGGCCGCGCCCGCGTCCACGCGGATGGTAACCTTCTCCTGCGCGGGAAGCGCGGCAGCCAGCAGTAAGAGAAGTGCAACGCGCCCAGTCATCTTACTTACCCAGGTTCAGCACGGGATGCGCGCCGTTCTGAATAAACGTGCAGGTCGCCTTGCCTTTTTCGCCGCACACTTCGAGCTGCATCTTGATCGCCTCGAGNNTCCGGCGGGTTCGCCCTTCCCACCGTCATCGTGACAAGTTGCACCGGAAGACCCTTCTCCTTAATGAATCCGACGAGCTGGTCGTGGATTTCACGGTCGATGTCGTCGAGTGCGGTAGTGCTGATCGCGGTCTCGTTCATACCGCGCTTTCTTACTGCCTGCCTGATCATCGTCATGAACGGTTGTTCCAGATTGTTCCTGTACCAATCGGGACCGAAGCTCTTGATGAGCGTAACGGAGTCCGTCACTTTGAGCACCATAATGGCGTGGAAAGTGATCGGAACCCCGTCCGAAGTCATGGTGTCCGGCAGCTCGGTTTCGTACTTCTCGGGCTGCATGTTCACGTCGATGCCGTCGGTCGTCACGGCGCAGAACGAACGTCCGGTCTTGACCGGTTCCGGATCCACGCCGCCGTGCCCGAAGACGATCGGCTTTTCGATGAGCACCACTTCGTGCCCCGCGTTGGGCGCATAGGAACTGCACCCGGTTAGCATAACTGCCGCTAGAATCGCCACGCTCAACGCCAAACCCGTCAGCCGCATGTTGTCTTTCCCCTTTCGCGACCAATCAGCATAGCATGGCCGATGTCGTGGGGCAGCCTTTTCAGGCTGTC
>PMEV01000362.1 GCA_003154855.1 Bryobacterales bacterium | reverse complement strand
GTGGATGCGCGGGCCATGGTGACTTCTCCGGTGCTGGATCTGGCGGCGCGCTACGGCACGCAGGCGGGGGCGGCGGGGGTCAAGGCCGCGCAATCTTCCCTCGAAGACGCCCGGGATGTGGTGGTTCTGGTGGTGGGGAACCTCTACCTGCGGGCCGTCGCCGGGCAGGCTCGCATCGAGACCGTGCGCGCTCAGCTCACCACCGCCGAGGCTCTCTACCAGCGCGCCGCCGACATGAAGAAAGCGGGCGTGGTGCCGGCCATCGACGTGCTTCGCTCCCAGGTCGAGATGCAGGCCCAGCAGCAGCGGCTGATCTACTACCGCAACGAGTTCGAGAAGCAGAAACTGGAGCTGGCCCGGGCCATCGGGCTGGCTTTGGGGCAGCAGTTCGAGCTGGCCGGGCGGTTGAGCTACTCGCCGCCGCCGTTGATCGGCTTCGAGCAGGCCCTCGAGGAGGCCTACCGCACGCGCAGCGACTATCGTGGCGCGCAGGCGCTCGTGAGCGCGGCGGAATCGGCCCGGCGGGCGGCGCGCGCCCAGCGTTACCCCACCCTGTCGGTCGAGGCCGACTACGGCGACATCGGGAGCGTCCCCCAGCAGTCCCATGGCACCTACACGGCCGGGGCCAGCCTCAACATTCCGGTGTTCCAGGGCGACCGGGTCACGGCGGCGGTGCTCGAAGCCGACGCGCTGGTCGAGCGCCGGCGCGCGGAGCTCGAGGATCTGCGCGGTGCCATCCAATACCAGGTGCGCACGGCGTTCCTGGACCTGGCGGCGGCTGGCGACCAGGTCAAGGTGGCCGAGAGCGCCAAGGATCTCGCCGGCCAAGAGCTGGCGCAGGCGCAGGACCGGTTTACGGCCGGAGTCGTGGACAACCTCGAGGTGGTGCAGGCCCAGCAGGCCGTCGCCACCGCCAATGAGAACTACATCGACAGCCTCTACGCGTACAGCCTGGGCAAAGTGTCGCTGGCGCGCTCGCTGGGCGGTGCGGAGCAGAAAGCCAGGCAGTTCTTGGGAGCACAGTGATGGCGGACCTCGCCAATATCGAAGATCAACCCGAATATGAGACCAGGCCCACGCCGGTGGAGCGGCCCCGCGGCTTCCTGCGGGAGCATCCACGGGCCAAGTGGGCGCTGCTGGCGCTGGTGATCCTGCTGGCTGCGGGGATTTACGCGCTCTGGAGCTACTATTCGATCCGCGAGAGCACGGACGACGCCCAGATCGACGGGCACATCAATCCGATCAGCGCCAAAGTGGGTGGAACGGTGCTGGCGGTGCACGTGGACGACAACCAGTACGTCGAGGCGGGCACTGTGCTGGTCGAAATCGACCCACGCGACTACCAGGTGGCGCTCGAGCACGCGCGGGCCGACACGGAAGCGGCGCGCGCCACCGCGCGGGCGGCCGAAACCGGCGTGCCGATCATGACCACCGTCACCGCCAGCCGGCTCAGCTCCGCCCAGGCCAACGTGCAGGCGGCCGAGGCCGGCCTGGCCGCGGCGCGCAAGGAAGTGGACGCCGCCCACGCCCAGCTCGCCGCGGCGCAGGCACGCCAGCGCGAGGCCCAGGCGCGCGCCACCTTGGCCCAGCAGAACCTGGCCCGGATGAAGCAACTGGTCGATCGGGAAGAGATTTCGCGGCAACAGTACGATACCGCGGAATCCGAGGCCCTGGCCGCTGCCGCCGAGGTGGATGTGGCGCGCGCCACCGTCGCGCAGGCCCAGCAGGGCGTCCCCGTGGCCGAGAGTCACGCGGCGCAGGCGCTGGCGGCCCTCGCGCAGGCGCAAGCCGGCTTGCGGTCGGCCGGTAGCGGGCCGGAGGAGATCGCGGTGAGCCAAGCGCAGTTCGGCTCGGCCCAGGCCAAAGCGGAATTGAACCAGACCTCGGTCGAGCAGGCCCAACTCAATTTGCAGTACACCAAAATCGTGGCGCCGGTGAGCGGGATGGTGAGCCGCAAGACCGTCGAGGTGGGCCAGGTAATTCAGCCCGGGCAGCCGCTACTGGCCCTGGTGCCGCTGGAAGACACCTGGATCACCGCAAATTTCAAGGAAACGCAACTCAACCATATGCATCCGGGCCAACCCGCCACCATCTCGGTGGACGCCTTTGGGGGCCGCGAATACCGGGGCCGCGTCGAGAGCGTGGCTGCGGCGACGGGCGCCCGATTCAGCGTGCTGCCGCCCGAAAACGCCAGCGGCAACTACGTGAAAGTGGTTCAGCGGGTGCCCGTGAAGATTGTTCTCGAAGGGAAACCGGACCCGCGCCATCTGCTACGGCCGGGCATGTCGGTCGGGGTCACGGTCTTCACCAACTAACGTCATGATCCGCTCGGTTACCATCGGCGGCGAGTACGGCAGCGGGCGCGCCGTGATTGGGCGCCAACTGGCCGAGAAGCTGAACTGGCGCCTGCTGGATCGGGTGCTCATCGAGCGGATTGCCAGCCAGGCGCATGTCGATCCATCCGTGGCGATGCAATTCGACGAGCGCATCGATCCGCTGCTGCACCGCATGCACAAAGCTCTGTGGCGCGGTGGCTACGAGGGGGTAGCCACCAGCGCGCCTAACCATATCTTCGATGCCGACGTCATGGCGGAACTGACGCAGCGCGTCATCCGATCGGCCGCGAACGAGGGCCAGTGCGTGCTGGTGGGCCGGGGCGGCCAGTGCGTCCTCCAGCGCCGCACGGACGTCTTCCACGTCTTCGTCTATGCGCCGCTCGAGGAGCGCATCGAGCGAGTGCGGCGGGAGGCGGCCCAGAGCGGCGACCCCCGCGCACAGATCGAATCCGTGGACCACCGTCGCGAGGCTTACATCCGGCGCTACTTCGGCCAGGAGTGGACCTATCGCCACCTCTATAACCTGATGCTCTCGTCGAGTATGGGAGAGGCGGCCGCGGTCGCGGCGATTCTGGCCGCGATCGGAGGGAGCGCCGAGCGCTGATGGCTGCCCAGGCCCCGCCCCTGGCGCCCGTCGTCAACCCGTGGATCGTCGGGAGCGCGGTGATGCTCGGCACCTTCATGGAGGTGCTGGACACCACCGTCGTCAACGTCTCCTTGCCGCACATCGCGGGCAGCCTCTCGGCCACCGTCGACGAGGCCACCTGGGTGCTCACCTCCTACCTGGTCGCCAACGCGGTCATTCTGCCCATGACCGGCTGGCTGGCCAACTTCTTCGGCCGCAAGCGTCTGTTCATGGCCGCCGTCGCCGGATTCACCGTGGCGTCTTTCTTCTGCGCGCTGGCGCCTAACCTGCCCGCGCTGATCTTGTGCCGCATCGTCCAGGGCGCTACCGGCGGGGCGATGCAGCCGCTTTCCCAGGCGGTGATGCTGGAAGCCTTCCCGCCCGCCGGCCGCGGCAAGGCCATGGCGATGTGGGGGCTGGGTATCGTGGTGGCGCCCATGCTCGGACCGGTGCTGGGCGGCTGGCTCACCGACCACTACAGTTGGCGCTGGATCTTCTACATCAACATTCCGGTGGGCATCGCCTCGGTCGTCCTGGCCAAGCTGTTCCTCTTCGACCCTCCCTACATCCGCAGGCGGGCCGGTGGAGTGGACTACTGGGGCATCGGAATGCTCGCGGTGGGCATTGGCGCGTTGCAGGTGGTGCTCGACAAGGGGCAGGAGGAGGATTGGTTCGCCGCGCACTGGATCACGGCGCTCACGGTAGTTTCGGCTGTGGGCATCCTCGCCTTTCTGATCCGTGAGCTGCGCGTTCAGCACCCCGTCGTGCAACTGCGTGTGCTCAAGAACCGCACCTACGCCGCCGGCGTGCTGATGATGACCGTGGTGGGGTTCGTGCTCTATGGAAGCATGGTGCTGCTGCCCATCTTCCTGCAAACCCTGCTCGGCTACCCGGCCATCGACGCGGGGATCGCCATGGCTCCGCGTGGCCTGGGCTCCTTCTTCGCCATGCCGATCGTGGGCATGTTCCTGATCCGCTTCGATCCGCGCAAGCTGCTGGTCGTGGGTCTGAGCGGAGGGGCTTTCACGCTCTACCAGCTTTCCAGGATCAACCTCAACGCCGGCTACTGGGACATCTTCTGGCCGCAGTTGTTCCAGGGGATGGCCATGGCGCTGCTGTTCGTTCCGCTGACCACCACTTCCATGGACCCCATCCCCAAGGAGGAGATGGGCAACGCTACCAGCATCTTCAACCTGATGCGCAATATCGGCGGGAGCATGGGGATCGCGGCCGCCACCACGTTTCTGGCGCGGCGCCAGCAGGTGCACATCAACGTTCTGGGTTCGCACGTGGATGTCTACAACCCGGCCGCCCGGCAAATGCTACAGGGGGCGCGCGCCGCCATGCTGGCCCACGGCGCGGATTCCGCCACCGCCACCCGCCAGGCCTTCGCGGCGCTGTTCGGCTCGGTCCAGCAGCAGGCCGCCATGCTCTCCTTCAACGAGACCTTCCACGTGATGGCCCTGCTCTTCCTGGCCGTGCTTCCGCTGCTGCTGGTCATGAAGAAACCCCGCCACCACCGCGCTGGCTCCCCCGCGCACTGAGACCAGACGCAATCCTGCAAGCTTGCCGCAAGGACGCCTCGCACGCTACGGCGCCACGATTTTCGTGAAATAGAGTCGTTTAAACGGCAGTCTCGATTGTCTTAGAAGAGGCGCCACAAAGGCGCAATCCTGCAGGCTTGCCGCAACGATGCCTTGCAGAGTACCGTAGTGAGCAGAGGAGACCTCCATTGGCTTCGGACACTTCTCGATGCAGGCGCGCCCTTCGGCTGGCCATGCCCCTTCTTCTCGCGGGCAGTTTGTGGGCGCAATCCGGCAGCATCACCAGCATCCCCCTACCGGCGACCGGTCCGGCAATCTTCGACGCCGCTGGGAATCTATATTCCTTCGGGTCCGGCCCGGTCACCCCGGGCGCGGTGCAGACCCAGCCCGGCGGCGGCACGTGTTGGATCAACACTGGCTTTTCACTTCGGCCCCGGCCCTCCTTTGGGGCATTTCATCCCTGTTCCGACGCTTACGTCGGCAAGGTCGACCCCTCCGGCAATCTGGTTTGGGGTACCTACCTGGGAGGCCCCACCGCCGACACTGCGGCTGCTCTGGCTGTAGACGGGGCCGGCAACGTCTTTGTCACCGGCACTACGGAGGGTTCTTTCCCCACTACCGCCAGCGCCGCCATCCCCGTCAGCCAAACAGCCACGGCGTTTGCCGCCAAAATCAGCGCCGATGGGAGCCGCCTGCTGTATTCCACCTACCTGCCCGACACGGAAGCAAAACCGGCGGCCATCGCCATCGACCCTCAGGGTAACGCCTACATCGCCGGAACATCCGGCTCCGGCCACGCCTTCGTGTTGAAGATCGATGCCGCCGGCTCCGCCTTCCTGTACAACGTCTCTCTGGCTGGAAGCAACCAGGACGCCGCCAACGCAATCCTGGTGGACGCCACCGGCAATGTCCTCGTCGCCGGTTCGACCAGTTCGCCCGACTTTCCAGTCTCGTCCGGGGCGCTGCAAAGCGCCCTCCAGGGAACTCAGAATCTCTTCATTGCCAAGCTCGACTCCCGCCACCGCCTCGTGTTCTCCACCTATCTGGGCGGAAGTGGCGCGGACGCTCCCGCCGCGCTGCAAACCGATTCGGCGGGCAGCATCTACGTCGCCGGCTCGACCACTTCGCTCGATTTCCCCACCACGGCCGGAAGCTTCCAGCCAGCCCCCCTGGTGCCCCTCTGGAACAGCACCTCGCCTGGAGGATTCGTGGCCGCGATCGCGGCGGACGGCCGCGCTCTCGCCTGGTCCACTTATGTGCCGAGCCTGGATGCGGATACGGCCTCATTGGGCGTCACTCAACTAGCGGTCACCGCCTCGGGCGAGGCCTATGTCGCCGGCCAGGCCGGCGCAAGTTTCCCCGTGACCGCTTCCGCGCCGCAGATCTGTTTTGGCGGCGGCTGGCCCGGCGATGGCTTTGTGGCCCATCTGGATAATCGCGGCGCCCTCCTCGACGCCACCTATGCCGGCCAGAACGGCTCTCCGATCAACGCCCTGTCATTGCCCGGAGACGGGTCGGTTCTGGCGGTATGTTGGGGTTCGGACAACGTTCTAAGGTCGCAGCTCCGCTTTGGCGGCCCCGGATGGATCCCGCCGCCCTGCCTGTCGCCTCGCGTTCAGAACTCCGCGACGCTATTAACGGATTACTCGCTGGTGCCTGGTGAACTCGTCACGCTGACTGGATTCGGAATCGGTCCGGACACCGGTGTTGCCTACCAACCGGACGCGCAGGGCCAGATTCCACGCCAACTGGCGGGCGTTCAAGTTCTCTTCGACGGACAGCCCGCGCCAGTGCTGTACGCCCAATCGCGGCAAGTCAATGCTCAGGCGCCCGTCGAACTGAGCGGCAAGACGCAGACGAACGTCACCGTTGTTTACAACCAGGCCACCGTCGGCTCGGCCTCGGCGCTGGTGACGGCCTTTGGATCCGCGGGCATCTTCCGGCTCCAGCCTAACGTCTCCTCTGAGGCGTTGGTCCTGAACCAGGATGGCACCATCAACGGTCCGTCCAATCCCGCGCCGAGGGGTTCCATCGTCGCCATCTGGGGCACCGGCTTCAGCATGATCGATCCCCCTTGCGCCACAGGTGGTCTCAACCCGCCCGGCCCCGTGAACCTGACACCCGGCTTAAGCATTTACATCCAGGACTCTCTAGGTCCTGGCGCTCCAGCCGAATATGCCGGTGGCGCACCCACGCTGCCCTGTGGCGTCGTGCAGATCAACTTTGCTGTGCCCACTTATGCGCAGCCGGGCGTGTACCAGTTTAATCCCGAGTTCATATTTACCCAA
>PMEV01000079.1 GCA_003154855.1 Bryobacterales bacterium | reverse complement strand
CTGCCGCGGGAGTACTACCAGGGCCTGTCCAGCGAGACCGGCGACCTGGTGATGCGAGGCGTCGAGCGATTGAAGCGGCTGGGCTGCGAGGTGCGCGAGATCAGCCTGCCGCACACCGATTACGCGATTGGAGCGTACTACATCATCTGCACGGCCGAGGCCAGCTCGAACCTGGCGCGCTTCGACGGCGTGCGCTACACCTCCCGCTCGGCCCACAGCCAGACCCTCGGCGACATGTACCGCAACACGCGGGGCGAAGGTTTCGGCGCGGAGTGCAAGCGGCGCATCATGCTGGGCACCTATGTGCTCAGCTCCGGCTACTACGATGCCTATTACCTGAAGGCCCAGAAGGTGCGTGCCCTGATCGCCCGGGATTTCGCGGAGGCCTTCCGCCAGGTGGACGCCATCGTCACGCCGGTCTCGCCCTTTCCCGCCTTCAAGCTGGGGGAAAAGCTGGACGACCCGTTGCAAATGTATCTTTCCGACATCTACACCATCACGGGCTCGCTGGCCGGAATCCCCTGCATGAGCGTGCCCTGCGGAAAGACCGCGGGTGGCCTGCCGGTGGGAATGCAGATCCTGGCCAGCCACTTCAACGAACCGGGCATGTTCCGGCTGGCTGACGCCTTCGAGCGGGACGGCGGCTTCGAAGGTTAACATTCCTCGGTAGGGCGGCGTCATCACATGGGAGGAGGGGTGTGATGACACATAAGCTGGAAGCCGGGAAATACGATTCCATCATGCGGGATCTGGACGGGATCTCGGCCCGCACCATGACCGAGCATTACAAGCTGTACCAGGGTTACATCAATAAATACAACGAGATCGTGGGCAAGCTCGAGAGCGTGGACCGCGGGCCGGCCAACCAGGTCTTCAGCGATCTGCGGTCGCTCAAAGTCGACCTGACCTTCGCCATCGGCGGCGTGAAGAACCACGAGCTGTACTTCGGGCACCTGGGCGGCAAGGGGGGCGAGCCACCCAGCGATATCCGGAAGCAACTTGAGAAGGATTTCGGCTCCGTGGAAGCCTGGTGGAAGGACCTGAAGGCCACCGGGATGGCTTCGCGCGGCTGGGCCTGGACGGCCTGGGACCGCGACTGGAGCTACCTGTTCAACTATGCCGGAGACGCGCAGAATTCGTACCCGGTGTGGAACGCGGCGCCGATCGTCGCCCTGGACGTTTACGAGCACGCCTACTACCTGGACTACGGCACGGCGCGGGCCAGCTACATCGACGCGTTCTTCAAGAACCTGAGCTGGGAAGCGGTTGGGGCGAACCTGGAGCACGCGCGCGGCGCCAAGGCCATCGGCGCGCACTAAGAGGTCCCCGTAGGGCGGGCGTCCACGCCGGCCCCGGACCTCCAGGTCCGGCTCTTCGCGGCCCCACCTGGGCGCTCATGTACTTGCCTCATCCGGGAGCACCAGATGCCATCGCATCTGGTCTCTTAGATCGGCGAAGCATCTTTCGCAGACCCAGTGGTAGCCAGCACAGTGCCGGCACCCTTCGATGGAAGTGTAGCCCTCATGCTGAACCTCGGGATCGTCGCCCTCAGCGAACTTGGCCCAACAGCACGAGCAGTGATCGTGGTCCCAGTCGGCTCTCGGAGCTTTCCATCGTTGACGCTGGAGCGTAGCTCCCTTCAAGTGCCGTCCCGTGTCGATGCGCCACTGCTCGTCTGGTTCCACGCCCCGATGATCTCATGGCGTGGCCGCTCGCAAAGGCCGCGTGCGTCGGGCACAAAAGCGCCGAACTTGGGATGCTGCCGGTGCGAGCGTGGAGCAGGCGCTCGGCGCCACGGCCATGCGGAGGTAGCTAGTCGGCCGGAGTTGCGAAACCGGCCCGGGAAGTGCTATTACTCTGCTGATACCGCTTGNNCCCTGGTGGATTGTTTGCGGACAAATATAGTTAAGTTATTTAGTTTGTTGTGCTTAGCTACGGTTGCAGGCACTTCTGGGAAGGCGCAGACCGCACCCGCCGAGACTCCGGTGGCCATCGTTTACGACGGGGCGGCGGGGCCTAAGGACTACCAGTCGAAAGGTTACATCCACGCCCTGTTCATCGAGAACCTGCTGGGGCACTTCGGGCTGCAGGGCGAGCTCATCCCGGTCAAGGATTACGAGGCGGGCCAGTTGGCCGGGCGCCGCGCGGCGTTTTTCGTCGGCGTGACGGCCGGCGCCGAGCTTTCTCCGGCCTTCCTCAAGGACGTGAAGGCTTTCAACGAGCCGTTTTGCTGGCTGGGGCAGCACCTCGACCAACTGGTGAACACTCCGGAGGGGCCGCGGCGTTACGGTTTCAAGTACCAGCAATACGTCCGGAACATGGGGGTAAACCGCGTCGTCTACAAGGGCGCGACGCTGCCGAAGATCGACCTGGACTTGAACGTGGTCGAGGTCACGGACAAGCGGGCGGTGGAGGTGGTAGCCACGGCGCTCACCAAGGACGGCGCTTCGTACCCCTACGCGTTCCACCGCAAGCGGTTCTGGTACTTCGCGGACAGCCCGTTCGCCTATCCGGACGAGGGCGGTTACTACCTGGCGTTCTGCGACCTGCTGCACGACATTCTGGAGATCCAGCACGCGCCGTCCCAGCAGGCGCTAGTGCGCATCGAGGACGTCAGCATCGACGACGACCCGGTGGAGCTGCGCCGCGTGGCCGACCTGTTGGGCGAAGAGCATATCCCGTTCCAGATTGCGCTGATTCCGATTTTCCGCAATCCGGCGAAGGAAATGGATGTGCGGCTCTCCGAGCGGCGGAGCATTGCCGACGCGGTGCGCTACATGGTGTCGCGGGGCGGCACGGCGATCATGCACGGCGCGACGCACCAGTACCGGGGCCAGAGCGGCGACGACTACGAGTTCTGGGACGACACCGGAGACCGGGCGGTAGCTGGGGATTCGGCCGACTTCGTGATGAAGCGGCTGCAACTGGGCCTGGCGGAGTGCTTCAAGAGCGGCATCTACCCGGTGGCCTTCGAGACGCCGCATTACGCCGCGTCGAAGACCGACTACCTGGCCATGATGCGGGTGTTCTCGCTGTTCTACGACCGCACGATTTCCACGCCCAGCCTCAACTCGCAGCAGTACTTCCCCTACCCCGTGGTGGACGTCTGGGGGCGCCGCGTGGTGCCCGAAGACCTGGGCTACCTGCCGGAAGAGAAACCCGATCCCGAAGTGATTATCGAGCGGGCGCGAAACCTGCGGGTAGTCCGGGACGGGGTGGCTTCCTTCTACTTCCATCCCTTCCTCAAAGTGAACCTTCTGGACCGGCTGGTGAAGGGCGTTGAGGCGCTGGGCTACCAGTTCGTTTCCATACGCGAATTTGCGGGCCAGGTGAATTACCAGGGCCGCTACGCGGTGCGCACGGCCTCCAGCAAAGCGAACCTGATTCCGCAGAACGAGTTCTGGCGCGTGCGCGAGTACGACGTGAACGGCAGAGAGGTCAAGAGCGAAATCTCCCCGCAACGCATGACCGGCCCGGTGGAGGTCCAGATGGACGTCCCGGAGGGTGGCTTTGCCGCCGCGGACTGCATCCGGGAGCGCCCTGTGGAACGCCAAGAGGCGAATTGGAGCGACCGGGTCCACCAGTGGTTGGTGCAGTTGTGGACTAGCGAACGCACGCCGGAAACGCATGAATTCGTTTCGAAACGGAAAGCCTGGGTACTGACGGTCGAGAAGCCTCCCTTGCCGGTGGCGCGGAACCAGCAGAGCTATCGAGCGGTGCTGGAGACCTTCGACTACGAGGTGAAGTTCGTGCCGGCCGCCAGTTTCACGCGCGCGCCTCCCGAGAGCGACACGGTCCTGATTGTTCCCCGGTCGGCCGGAGTCCAGCTCTCCGAAAAGCAGCAGGCGGAAGTGCTGCGCTACCTGGGCGCGGGCGGTCCGGTGGTCTTCGACGGCCGGCAGGATTGGCTGACCAAGCTGGGCTTCACCTGGTTGGACCGCCAGCTCATCGTGACCAACGTCTCCGATGAGCTCTACCCGGAGATGTACCTGGTGTGGCACCCCGAAGAGCGCATCGAGCAATTCACGCCGCCGGAGACCGCCCGGGAGCTGATGGTGGACACCGAGAGCAGCCAGGTGCTGGCCTTTTCGGAGGACTACGGCTCGGGCCGCTACCTGTACCTGGCGGCGCCGCTGGACACCCACACCAGCGAGGGCGTGAGCCACTATCCGTACTTCCCCAAGTACCTGAGCGATGCCTTCGGGATCAGCACCTCGATGCGCAGTCCGAGGCTGGAGACGTACTTCGATCCGGGGGACCGGCCGGGCGCCGACTTCAACCGGCTGGCCGCGCAGTGGAGGCGATCGGGCATCCGCACCGTCTACGCCGCCGCCTGGACGTTCTACTCGAAGTATTCGTTCAACTACGGCGAGTTCGTGCGGGCCTGTCATCGCAACGGCGTCTCGGTGTATGCCTGGTTCATCCTGCCCGCCACCACGCCCAAGATGTGGGACCAGCATCCGGAGTGGCGCGAGAAGACGGCCTCCGGCAAGGACGGCCAGGTGGGCTGGCGCTTCTCGATGAACTTGCAGAACCCGGCCGCCTACCGCGCGGCAATGGACTGGGTGAAGCAGGTGCTGACGGACTACCCGTGGGACGGCGTCAACATCACCGAGCTCAATTTCGACGCGGACTCGGCGGACTACCTGCGCCCGGACCGCTTCATCCCCATGAGCAGCGAGGTGCGCGCGGAATTCCGGAAGAAGGCGGGGTTCGATCCCATCCAACTGTTCGCCCCCGATTCGCCCAACTATCATAAGACCAACCCGGCCGCGCTCCAGAGATTCCTGCGCTACCGCGAGAACCTGGTCACCGAGTGGCACCGCAAGGTGCTGACGGAACTGGAGCCCATGCGCCGCGACCGGGGCTGGGAAGTGATTGTCACGATGATGGACAGCCTGCACAGCAAGTTCGTGCAGCCGGCGCTGGGGGTGGATTCGAAGCGGATCGTGGCTTTGATGAAGGATTTCAACTTCACCTTGCAGGTGGAAGATCCGGCGGAGTTCTGGATGAAGTCCCCGGAGCGTTACCTGGGCTTCGCGCAAGACTACCGCAAGCTGGTGAAGGACCCGCGGCGGCTCATGTTCGATATCAACGTGGTGCCGCGCGACGTGAAGAAGACCAGCCTGCCCTCGGCCACCGCCACCGGGACGGAACTGGCGCGCACGGTGGTCTCCGCCGCGGCAGGGTCGGGTTTGGGCCGGGTGGCGATCTACTCCGAGAACAGCGTTCCGGCCCAGGACTGGCAGTTCCTGCGCATCGTGTTGACGCAGGCGTCGCTGATCAGCTCGGGCAAGCGCTCCTGGAAGATCGACTGCCCGGTGCCGGTGCTGCTGACGCCTTCCGAGGACCGCGATTACTATCTGGACGGTAAGCTCTGGCCGGCGGTGTCCATCGACGGCGTGCTGGCGCCCACCGGCCGGCACGGACTTTCGATCGACCGGCCCTGGCACCATTTCCTGGATCCGGGGACCATGCCCGCGCGCCTGTT
>PMEV01000451.1:8217-8342 GCA_003154855.1 Bryobacterales bacterium | reverse complement strand
GAGGCGCGCGAAGCTTGGTTCACGCTGTTTGGAAATCAGCGGTCGAGTGCAAAGGCATAAACCAGGTTGACTGCGAGACTTACAAGTCAAGCAGGTGGGAAACCAGGCCTTAGTGATCCGGTGGT
>PMEV01000451.1:425-8117 GCA_003154855.1 Bryobacterales bacterium | reverse complement strand
CGGTCCCTATCTGTGGTGGGCGCAGGAGATTTGAGGGGTTCTGCCCTTAGTACGAGAGGACCGGGGTGGACGAACCTCTTGTGATCCAGTTGTCACACCAGTGGCATAGCTGGGTAGCGAAGTTCGGTCAGGATAAGCGCTGAATGCATATAAGTGCGAAGCCTTCCTCGAGATAAGATCTCCCAACCGTAAGGTAAGAAGGGCACTGGTAGACTACCAGTTTGATAGGACGGATGTGTAAAAGTGGCAACACGTAGCTTACCGTTACTAATAGCCCGTTCGGCTTAACCATAGGATTCACCACGGACACAGGGTGTCCAGCGCGCTAAAGCCCGTCAATATTCTTTCTTCATACGATCTTTTGGGTGATTGTAGCGAAGGGGTCACACCCGTTCCCATCCCNNTCAGCCCCGATGGTACTGCACGCGCAAGTGTGTGGGAGAGTAGGACGTCGCCCGAATTGAACACGAAGCCCTCCGGCTTGCCGGAGGGCTTTTCGTTTTGGGGGCCCGGCGGCTGCTGCAGCCGACTCGGGGCCGGCCCGGCCGCGGGCGGCGACACGGCTGTGGGGCTCCGCTCAAGGCAACTGCACCCGCGATTTTTGCGAATTTCGCGATTGCTGCGTGGCGGAGATGCTCGGGCGTATACTGACAGATGGCCGCGAGGCCCACACGATATCCCGGCTCGAAGGAGAGAACATGAATGATCTTACGGTGTCCCGCCGTCTGTTTCTATCGTCGGCAGCCGTTGCCCCGGCTTTGGCAGTTTCGGATCGCATAGCGGAATTCATCCCTCCGCCCGATCGCGTGCGGATACTGGCGGCGGTTGCCCAGTCGGTGGTCCCGCCTCCGCAGTACACCGCGGAAGAAGTGAGGCAGATTACCTCCCAAGGAAAGAACAACGTTGAGCTGATACTGCCCAAGTCCCTTGACGAAATGAATCAGGCGCTGTCCGAGGTCGATGTCGTCTTCGGGGCCGTCAGCCCCGACATGTTCGCCAGGGCCAAGAACCTGCGGTGGATGCAAGCCATCGAAGCGGGCATGGACAAACTGCTGTTTCCGGAACTGGTCAAGAGCGACGTGGTGGTGACGAACATGGCGCGTATGTTCGCGCCGGCCATCTCCGAGACGGGCATCGGCATGCTTCTGAGCCTGACTCGCGGCTTCCCCAATTACTACTTCCCCCAATTTCAGAAGCGGACGTGGAAAGCCGAGCGGAACCTGGTGGAGGTCGAAGGCATGACCGCGGGGATCGTTGGAATGGGCGGGATTGGGCAGTGTTTCGCCACGAAGCTGCACTACGGATTCAACATGAAGATCCTGGCGACCGATGCCAAGCCCATGGCCAAGCCCATATTCGTGGACATTCTCCGGGAGCCGGCTTGGTTCATGGAAATGGTTCCCCAGGTGGACCTCCTGGTGGGCGCCGCGCCATCCACCCCCCAAACCGTCAATATGTTCAACGAGAAAGTCTTCCGGTCGATGAAGAAGACCGCTTACTTCCTCGGTATGTCGCGGGGCGCCCTGACGGACGAGGACGCGCTGGCTCGGGCGCTTAAAGAAGGCTGGATCGCCGGCGCGGGACTGGACGTGACCAAAGCAGAGCCGTTGCCGCCCAGCAGCCCGCTTTGGGATTGCCCGAACCTGATCCTCACCTGCCACAGCTCCGGCTTCTCGCCGCAGCGCCGAGTCCGGCTGATAGGGTTGTTGGCCGACAACGTCCGGCGCTATACGAGCGGGCTGCCGCTCGTGAATGTGGTGGACAAGCAGCGAGGGTACTGATTCAGGATGCCAGCGCCTCCCGAAGGCCGCCGACGGCCTTGGTGAAGCTCGCGAGCGGGTCTCCGAGCGGGTGGTACTCCATGCCGATATAGCCTGTGTACCCGGTCTTCCGGATCGCCTTGTAGACGTTGGGATAGTCGACCTCGCCGGTGCCCGGATCGTTGCGCCCCGGATTATCGGCCACGTGAAACACCGCCACGTAGGGCGCGGCTTCAGTCAGCGTGCGGATGAGGTTGCCTCTCATGATCTGCTCGTGATAGAGGTCGAACAGCAATCGCAGGTGCGGGAGGTTTATCTCCCGGACCAGTTTCAGCCCTTCCACGCAACTGGTCAGGAAGCAGCCCGGGTGATCGACGAGTGAGTTGAGCGGCTCGATCAGGAGCGTGAGGTTCGCCGCGGCAACCAGGTCGGCCGCCCGCTGGATGCCCTCGATCAGGCTGGCGCGCTGCTCTTCGAAGGTCTTCCCGGCCGCCGACAGGCCGCTGGTCAGGCTGACGTGCGGGATCTCGAGCTTCTGCGCGCAGACGATGGCCTTGCGCACGTCCCCGAGGAAAGTCTCGCGGTGCGCGGGATCGACTATGGACACCGGCCGCTTTTTCCAGTCTTGTTGGGCCAGGATGGTGTCCACACCGATCCGGTACGACCGGCAGAGCTTCTTGACGCGCTCGATGTCGGCATCCGACCAGGCTGCGTACTGCGTCAGCGACTCGACCGACTGAAAGCCGGCGCGAGCCGCGAGCTCCAACTCCTCCTCGATGGGGGCTTTGAGCATCTCCAGCATCAACGTGGTCTTGATTCCGGTCGGGGCGGGCGAGGGAGGCTGAGTGTGGGCCGACAGGCTGGTGGCCGCGAGCCCCGCAGATTGGATGAATGTCCGTCGATTCATAGTCGGTTCCGAAGGCGGCCGGCAAGACCCTTTCCACGGCCCGCTACGCGTACTGGGAGAGATCTTCCTCCAGCGGGGGCCGGCGTCGGCCCAGGTTCGGGGGCAGGTCCAGCATGGGGCCGCGCCACTGCAACATCCGGTCCGTGTCCGCGTGCAGCCGGTACTTCCTCTGGACATCGGCGATCTTGGCGCCCACGACCTCAATCTTCGACAGGTCGTACTGGCCCAAACCCGCCTGGGAGCAATAGTTGAGATAGCCGGGCCAAGTGGCATCGATTCCCATGCACTCCAGGCCCACCCGGTCCGCGGCCAGAAAGTCCGTGGAAGCCAGGGCGATCCGGTGCCCTACGGGGGTACCCGAGACGGGCCCGTTGCCCTCCATCCCTTCGTAGCCATCGACGATTCCCAAGCCCCAGTTCCCGATCATCCTCTGGGCTGCCAGGAACATGTTGTAGTTGCCCTGCCGGATACCAACGTGGAACTTCCGCTTCTCACTCTCGCCCCAAGGCCGCTTAAGGCCAGGGGGCGGGCTCAGCGGCGCGCCGAGTACCACGTTCTTGATGGTCAGCGTGGCGACCACCATGTTGTGCGTCTTCATGACCCCCGAGGAAATCAGGAAGGCGTCCGGATCCAGGAACCGTGCCGCCAATCGAATGGGAATCAGGTGCAAGTCGTAATCGATGCCATTCATGATCCCGTAGCGCTCCGGGTACTCGGTGGGCACCTCGAGCTGGATGTCCAGCGGCTTATGCGCCGCAAAGGCCGTGTCCCAACCGAACTCGCTCGTCGCCTGCTTCGCTGGCGTGCCCCCGCATTCGGCGATCACCACCGGGCCCTTGAAACGGGGAGCCAGGTAGTCGAGAATCCCGTGGATGGCATCCATGTGGGTGGAGATCAACCCCCGCCGCGGGTCTAGGCCGTTGGGCTTGATGAGAACGTACTTCTTAGCCTGAAGGCCCGGCCGGATCTGGTCGTCTATGGCCACCAGCGCGTCGAAGATGTTCTTCCGCCGGTCTTCCCCTTTGACGATGGAAACCTTGGAAACACGATTGGAGTACTGGAAGTACTTGGCCGCGTCCGAGGTGCCCATGCGGGGGTCCTGCGCCGTCGCCCCCGGATCGACCGGCGGCTTCTGCTGCGCCTTCAAACCCAACCCCTGGGCGGCGGCGACGGCCCCCGCTCCGAACACCAAATCAAAGAATGACCTGCGACTCACCGGCATAGACCACATTCTCCTGGGCGTTTAGATTGAACAGTACAGTATATACCCAACCCGAAACTAGCTTTACTGGGGTTGTTGTAAAAACCACTACCGCTCCCCGGGCGGCGGAGCGTTCGGGCCGGCGTCGCGAGCGGGGAGCTTCCAGCCGTCGTTGGACGGACCGTTCTGGAAGAACTTGGCGACGTTACTGAGCGGATGGCCCGTCGCATACTTGGCGTTGGCTTGCCCGAAGATCTTGCCCGCGCGCGTGGTGTCCTCGTAGATCTTGGTGATCATCTGCTGGTACCGCGGGTCGTTCTGGGGGAATCCGGAGAACTGACTCAGGTCGTTGTTCCCCACGATAATCACGTCCACGCCAGGCACGGAGGCGATGTCAAACGCGTTGGCCACGCCAGTCGGAGTCTCGATCATGATCACCAGGAGCATGTTCTCATCCACGGTCCGGTGATAGTCGGGGACGCTCGGGCCCCAGATGCTGGCCGCCTGGCCCTGGCCTGAGCTGCGCCGTGCGATGGGTGGATACCGCACCCACTTGGCGGCCTCACGAGCCCGGTCCACGTCGTCCACCGTCGGAACGATCACCCCCAGCACGCCAATGTCGGTGGCATGCTGGATGTGCCATTCCTGCGCGTCGGGCAGCCGGATCATGGGGATGGCGGCGACGTGCGGGCAGGCGCCGATCATCTTCTCGATGTCGCGGAACTCCAGCGTGCTGTGCTGCATTTCAAACCACGTATAGTCGTAGTGCTTGGCCGCCTCGCAGTAGCCGGCGACATCCATCGTCGACTGCGTGAAGCTGAAGATCTGCTTGCCTTCCAGGAGCTTCTGCTTGGCCGTGTTGTAGAGCTTGGGCTTGGCGGCGCCCGGCCCTTGGCCCTGCCCCAGCGCGGGCAGCGAAAGACCCAGCAGCGCGATTCCCAGAAGTGGAAGAGTGGATTGTGCTAGTGACGATCTCATGATTGAGGCGATCTCCCTAGAACAGAAGTATACCAATCGCCGAAGAGATGGCAACCGCGGCAGCTCCCAATTGCCACCCACGATCAGGCGAAGACCGGGGATAGGAAAAGTTACAAATGCTAATCGTCTGGCACACCGACGAAGTGCACCGTTCTCCCGCCCCCAGGCTCCTCCTGGAATGAAAACAGGCGCTGGCCGTGACATATAATGGGCACTGAGAATTCAGGGAGCTTCCGCTATGCCTGGCCCGATCTCGCGCCGTGAAATACTCGCCAGCCTCGGGGCATCCGCTCTGCTCCTTCCGAGAGCCGCATCGGCCTTCACAACGACCGCGCCTGTCGCGCCGGTGGCGATCGCGCGCTGCAAGACCTATGAGCCCTCGGAACTGGCGCCGATTCTGGATGGCATGTTCGACAAGTTGGGGGGCCTGGGACGCCTGGTCCAAGGCAAGACCGTCGCCATCAAACTGAACTTCAACGGCGGTCCGACCGTCCGGCTCGGACATCTGCCGCTGGGCGACACTCACTGGCCTCACCCGAACCTGCTGGCCGCCACCATGCACCTGATGGCACGGGCCGGCGTCCATCGTGTCCGCCTGGTAGAGGGGGCGGCGGCGCCACGCACGGATCCCTTCGAAGAACACATGCTGGACGCCAACTGGGACCCCGGGCAATTCCTCCGCGCCGCGCCCCGCGTGGAGTTCGAGAACACCAACTATGCCAACGCCGCCAAGAAGTTCACGCGCCTTTCCGTGCCGCACGGCGGGCTCCTGTTTCCCGCCTACGACCTGAACCACTCCTACGCGGATTGCGACGTCTTCGTCAGCATTGCCAAGTATAAGGATCACCCCACCACCGGCGTCAGCACGGTAATGAAGAACCTGTTCGGCCTGACTCCCCTGACTGTCTATGGCAACGGAGCCGGCAAGTGGCTGGACAACGACCTGGTGTATGGCAACGATCGTATCCAGATCCTGCACCGCGGAGCGCGCCAGCCTGCCCTGGACGCGCTGCCAGAGATCGATCCTGCCTCGCCACGCGACGATGGCTACCGCGTGCCCCGCATCATCGCCGACCTGACCGCGGCCCGGCCGGTGCATCTGGCCATCATTGACGGAGTGAAAACCATGGCTGGCGGCCAGACGCCCGACCCCTGGTGCATGCCTGTGGAACCGGGCGTCTTGATGGCCGGAACCAACGTGGTGAACACGGCCGCCGTAGCGGTAGCCGCCATGAACTACGATCCCCGGGCGCCCAAGGGAACCGTGCCCTTCGAACACTCGGACAACAAGTTGCTGCTGGCCGAGCAGCTCGGCGTCGGCTCGGCCGACCTGAGCCGCATCGAAGTGGCCGGGCTGTCCATTCGAGAAGCGATGTTCGATTTTCGTGCGCTTCGCGAGAAGCGGCGGGCACTGGGCGACCGTCCCTATCGACGCCGGCCAAAACCCCAGAACTGACGATCGCCAATGCTCACACCCACGAGTCGGATTCCTTTGCGCTGGCCTGGCGCCTGGATCGACCCCGCGCTTCTGAGGTTGCTGGAGGGCGCCCCATTCAACTGCCTGGCGATGGAATGGAGCGCCGCGCTGGCTCCCGTCGCCGCCCAAGCCCGCGCGGCGGGCCTTTCGCTAGTGGCTATCGGGAACCAAGCCCAACGCTCTGCGGGGGCTGCCGCTGGTCTCGAGCCGGTTCCCGAGTCCGTGCTGATCGCCTCGGATTCTGTCTGGCCGGGGATCGCCAGCCAGGCGGACGGGGCCGAGTCCGGTCCCACGGCCAATCCGTGGATCGATTCCAACGGCTGGCTGCTGCGCCTCGCCAAGATGCGTTCGCCCCAGAAGACTGTCTGGCTGATGTTCGCTCCGCCCGGCCCGCCTCAGGTTGTGCTGCTCGAATCCTACCTGCGAGCCATCGCCGACGCAGGCGCCTGGGGCGGCAAGTGGGTGGTCTCTCTCGACTCCGATCTGCGAGGCGGCCTCGAGCGCGGCGATGCGAAGGCGCTCTCATCCTGGAAGGCGATTGCCGCGGCCGTTGCGTTCTTCGAGCAGCGCCGCGGGTGGAGCGCCTTGGAACCGTTGGGCGTGGTCGGGGTCGTTTCGGATTTCGCCGGGCCCAACGAGGCCATTAGTCACGAGATCTTGAACCTGATGGGCCGCCGTAGCCTGGCTTATCGCATCCTCGAAAGTTCCGCGGCCGCAACGGCCTCCCTGGACGGGTTCAAAGCGTTGGTCTGCGTGGATGAGGGCGCCCCCGCACCGCTGTTGCGCCGCAAGCTGCTGGCCTTTGCGAACCAGGGCGGGCTGTTGGTGGCAGGCGCGGCCTGGAAGCAACCGGAGGCTACGCCCACGGGCATGGATCACCCGCGAGTGGATGTCCTCCGGCTGGGCCGGGGCCGGCTCGCCATCTGCAAGACCAGTCCTCCGGACCCCTTCATGCTCGCGCGGGACGTTCACATGCTGCTCGGCCGCGCTTACGACGTGGCGCGGTACTTCAACCTCTCGGCGTTTCTTTCGCAGTGTTCCGCCTCGCCCGACCGGACTCGGGAGTTAGTACAGATCGTCAGTTTCGCCATCCGGTTCCCCAACGACCTGGCCACTGTTTGGGTCCCCGGGAAACACGCTTCGGCGCGCCTGTGGAGTTTGGGCGCCGAGGGCCCCTCGCCGGTCGAAATGGTTCCCGAAATCGGCGGCGCCAGTCTTCTTCTGCCGCCCGTGCCGATCTACGCCGGCATCGAACTCTTCAGCCGTTCCGCAGGATGAGAATCCGCCCAAAGGTAGGTCTTATGTTCAAACGATTGCTGTTTTGCGTCTTCCTCGCCGCGCTGTTCCCGCCGCCGCAATTCGGTCTGGA
>PMEV01000451.1:0-406 GCA_003154855.1 Bryobacterales bacterium | reverse complement strand
ATGAACCACGACCTCAAGAACATGGACGTCAAGGTGAAGGTCGGCTGGGTCAAAGGCCTGAACCGTCTCTATTTTCTCTACGAAGCCTACGACAACTATTGGGACTTCTCCCGCACCGATCTGCACAACGACATCTTCGAGGTGGTGGTCGATGGCGATCTCTCCGGCGGGCCACTGATCGACATCTATCACCGCGACATCTGGACGCCCGACGCGGTGGGCAAAGCGCGCTCGGCGATCGATCCGCGCATCAGCCCGTCCGAAGCGCACTGGAATTTCCACGGCGTCCACGCGCAGAACTACCATATCTTCACGCCGCCGGGCGACAAGGACTGGGCCATGGCCTGGGGCTGCGCGCAGTACATCAAGCGGCTGCCCTACGCGAACGCCGCCTACAACTACAACT
>PMEV01000411.1 GCA_003154855.1 Bryobacterales bacterium | reverse complement strand
TTCGCCGGAAGTCGGATTGGAGGCCGGAAAGGGGCGCTGTGCGGGAAGACTGTCGTGCCGGCGGAAGGCGAGGAACAGAGGCCGGCCTGAGAGGCCGCCGCAGGCCGAGGGCCTGCCCCACAAATCATGGAATCACTTGGGGGGCGCGTAACGGCGGACGAAGTTGGTGTCGAAGCAGCCGCGCAGGAAATCCGGGTCGCTGAGGATGCGCTGGTGCAGCGGGATGGAGGTGTGGATGCCTTCCACCACGAAGGTCGAGAGGGCGCGCTTCATGCGGGCGATGGCCTCGTTGCGGTCGTGGCCGTGCGTGATGAGCTTGGCCACCAGCGAATCGTAATAGGGAGAGATCACGCCGTCGGTATAGGCGGCCGTATCCACGCGCACGCCGATGCCGCCGGGCAGGTTGAAACCGGTGATGCGGCCGGGAGAGGGGGCGAAACTCACGGGATCCTCGGCGTTGATTCGGCATTCGAGGGCGTGGCCGCGAGTCTGGACGGGAAGCTCGACGATGTCGGGCAGTTTGGCGCCGGCGGCGATCAGGATCTGGCTCTTGACCAGATCGATCCCGGTGATGAACTCGGTGACCGGGTGCTCGACCTGGATGCGGGCGTTGACCTCGATGAAATAGAGGTCGCGGTTCTCGTCCATGACGAACTCGACGGTGCCGGCGTTCACGTATCCGCAGGCCCGCAGGGCCTCGCGCAGGGCAGCCGCAATGCGCGTTCGCAGCTCGGCGGTTACGCAGGGAGAGGGCGCCTCTTCGATCAGCTTCTGGTGGCGGCGCTGGATGGTACACTCGCGCTCGCCCAGCACCTCGACGTTGCCGTGGCGGTCGGCCAGCACCTGGAACTCGATGTGGCGCGCGGACTGGATGTACTTCTCGAGGTACACGTCGGCGCAGTCGAAGCTGGCGCTGGCTTCCTGGCGCGCGCTCACGAGCAGCGCGGGCAGTTCCTCGGGGGTGCGGACGATGCGCATGCCGCGCCCGCCGCCTCCGGCGGTGGCTTTGAGGATCACCGGATAGCCGATCTGGGTAGCGATGACGAGCGCCTCTTCCGGCGTTTTCACTACTCCCTCCGAGCCGGGCAGAGTGGGCACGCCGGCGGCCTTCATGGCGGCGCGCGCGCGGTCCTTCAGGCCCATCAGCCGGATCACCTCGGGGGGCGGGCCGATAAAGGTGATTCCAGAGGTCTCGCAGACCTCGGCGAAATTGGCGTTCTCGCTGAGGAAGCCGTAGCCGGGGTGGATGGCGTCCACGTTGCTGATCTCGGCGGCGCTGATCACCGACGGAATGTCCAGATAGCTGAGGCTGCTCTTGGCCGGGCCGATGCAGATGGCCTCGTCGGCAAAGCGCACGTGGAGGCTGTGCCGGTCGGCCTCCGAGTAGACCGCGACCGTGGGGATGCCCAGGTCCTTGCAGGCGCAGATGACGCGGAGCGCAATCTCCCCGCGATTGGCGATCAGGATTTTCTCAAACATGCGTGGCTCAGGCGGGCCGGATGGCGAAGAGGGCTTCCCCGTACTCGACCGGCTGGGCGTTGGCGATGAGCTTGCTGACGACAGTGCCGCCGGCCTCCGCCTCGATCTCGTTCATCAGTTTCATGGACTCGATGATGCACAGCACGTCGCCGGGCTTGACGATGTCTCCCACCCGAACGAAAGGGGGCGCGCCGGGGGAAGGCGCCTCGTAGAATGTGCCGACGATCGGGGATTTGACGGTGACGAGGGTGGGGTCGCTCAGCGGGTCCAGGGCTGGAGCGGCGCCCGCCACGGCCTGGGATGGCGCAACCGACGGCTCCGCCACGTATTCGGAGCGGTGGGCGCCGGCCTCGGCCGGGATCACGTAGTCGTGCAAGGATGGGCGGGTGGCCCGCCGGATGCGGACCCGATTATCGCCGCGCTGCACCTCGAGTTCGGCGATTCCCGTGTCGGTGACCACTCGAATCAGTTCGCGTATTTCGTCCAGAGTCATGGTAGTAAGAAACGTCGCGGGCAGGCTTGCCACCCGCCCCTACAACACCAACAGGTCCTTCGAAGTGGGAGTCAGGACGCTCGCGCCCGTATGTGTAACGACGACGGTGTCCTCGATGCGAATGCCTCCGAACCCTTCCAGATAGATGCCCGGCTCAATCGTGATCACCATCCCAGCGGCCAGCGGGGTTTTATCCCACCTGCCGATGCGCGGGGGTTCATGAATCTCCAACCCCAAACCGTGGCCGGTCGAATGGACAAACGCCTGGTCCAAGTTCCGGGCGCGCAACACCCGCCGCGCGGCTCCGTCGACCTGCTCGGCGCGGACGCCCGGTCGAACCGCAGAAATGGCGGCCGACTGGGCTTCCAGCACGGCCCCGTACAGATTCTTCACCTTCGGGCCCGGCCGTCCCAGGAAGGCCATCCGCGTCATATCGCTCGCGTAGCCGTCCTGGCTCGCACCCACGTCTATCAATAGTAACTGATTGCGCCGCCAGGCGCTGGCGGTGGGCTGGGCGTGGGGCAGGGCGGAGCGGGCCCCCACCGCGACGATGGTGTCGAAGGCGGGGCCCTGTGCGCCCAGCCGGCGCATCTGGTAGTCCAGTTCGGCGGCCAGGTCGCACTCGCGTGCGCCCTCGCCGGCCCGGCGCATCACTTTGGCGAAGGCGGCCGAGTTGGTCTCGACCGAGCGCCGGATGAGCTCGATTTCGGTCGCGGACTTCACCAGGCGGTGCGCCTCGACGAGGCCACCCACCGGCTCCAGCGAGGCTCCCAACGCCAATTCCGCCTGGAGTTGGTCGTAGACCGCGTATCGCAGGTGGTCCTTCTCGAAGCCCAGCCGGCGGAATTTCCTGCGCGCGGCGGCCTTCATCAGCGCCGGGTAGAGGCTCCCGCGCACCACCTTTACCTGGCAATTGGTTTCCTGAGCCGCCTGGATCTGGTAGCGGGGGTCGGTGACGAGCAACGCGGTGCCGGGCGAGAGAAGCAACACACCGTTGCTGCCCGTGAAGCCAGTCAGATAGCGCAGGTTGGCCGCCCCGGAGACGATGAGGGCGTCCACGTTCTTTTCCGCCAGTGCGGCGGCGATGCGGCGGCGGCGGGTGGGGAATTCGTTGGCCTGCACCGGGTTAGTCGGGAATCAGCAGGAGCTTTCCGCTGGTCCTGCGCCCCTCCAGATCATGGTGCGCCAGGGCGGCTTCTCGCAGCGGGTAGGTGTGGTCGACGCGAATCTTGAGCTGGCCGCCGGCGATCCAGCCAAACACCTCGTCGGCGCGCCAGAGAAGCTCCAGCCGGGTGGCGCAGTAGTCGCCCAGCTTGGGGCGCGTCAGGAAGAGCGATCCCTTCTGGCTGAGCAACTGCGGATCCAGCGGCGCGACGGGGCCGCTGGACTGCCCAAAGGAGACCATGGTGCCGCGGGGCCGAAGCAGGTTGAGGCCCTTCAGGAAGGTGGCGGCCCCCACGGAGTCGTAGACCACGTCCACGCCGTGGCCGCTCGAGAGGCGCCGGACCTCCGGCTCGAAGTCGTCGCGGCTGTAGAAGATGACGCCGTCGGCGCCGGCCTCGATGGCCAGGTCCGCCTTGGCCTGCGTCGAAACCGTCCCCAGCACGCGAGCGCCGCGCATCTTGGCGATTTGAACCAGTAGCAGCCCAACCCCGCCCGCGGCGGCGTGGATGAGCGCGGTGACGCCCTCCTTGAGCGGATAGGCCGAAACGGCCAGAAAATGGGCGGTCAGGCCCTGCAGCATCGCGGCGGCGGCAGTTTCAAAGTCGATCTGATCGGGCAACTTGACCAGCATGGCGGAGGGGACGACGGCGTATTCCGCATAGGAGCCGCGGGAGAGCGCGTAGGCCACGCGGTCGCCCACCGCGACCTCGGACGCATCCGGGCCGACCGCCTCGACCGTGCCCGCCGCCTCCATTCCGATGGCTATGGGCAGGGAGGCCTTGTACAGGCCTGTGCGATAGTAGATGTCGATGAAGTTGACGCCGGCGGCGGCGATCTTCACGAGAGCTTGGCCCGGGCCCGGAGCCGGTACCGGAAGTTCGTTAACCTGTAACTGCTCCGGGCCGCCGCAGGTGCGAACAAGTATGGCTTTCATAGGACCGCACTATTGGTGTACCACAGATGAGAGGAGGCTGGGGAGAGTAGCGTGAGAATTGTCAGCATCGGGGAGATTCTGTGGGATGTGTTCCGGGACGGGGAGCTGCTGGGCGGCGCGCCCTTCAATTTCGCGGCCCACGCGCGGCGGCTGGGTCATGAAGTGGTCTTCATTAGCGCGGTGGGAGAGGACGAGCGGGGCCGCAAGGCGCTCGAGCGCATGGCCGAGCTGGACCTCTCGCCGGCCTTTGTTCGTCGGGTGGCGGGCGCGCCTACGGGGTTTGTCTCCGTGCGCCTGGACCGCGCGGGCCAGCCCGATTTTACAATCCACCGGCCGGCGGCGTACGATTGCCTCGAACTAAGCGCCAGCGACCTTCGCCAGCTCGCCGGGTTCCAGCCCGATTGGCTCTACTTCGGCACCCTGCACCAAATGGCGCCGCCGATTCGAGCGCTGACCCGAACGCCGATGGCCAGCCTGCCGGCCCGCCGCTTCTATGACGTCAACCTGAGGCCGGGTTCTTACACGCCCGCGCTGGTCTGCGAGTTGTTGCGCGAGGCCACGGCCGTGAAACTGAACGACGGCGAAGTGGCCAGCGTCGAGCAGTTCCTGGGTTGGAGCCACGCCGGGTTGGAGGAGTTCTGCCGCGGCGCCGCCCGCGAGTTCGGATGGCAGGCTGTGTGCGTGACGCGCGGCGAGCGAGGCTGTGCAGTTCTGGTGGGTGGAATCTACGCCGAGCACGGGGGCTATCGGGTGAGAGTGGCCGACACCGTGGGCGCCGGCGATGCTTTTGCCGCCGCCTTCTTGCACGGCCTGGGGGCGGGCTGGAGCGCCGCTCAGATCGCCGAGTTCTCAAACCGCCTTGGCGCCGTGGTGGCCAGCCGCGCGGGCGCCATTCCCGCCTGGACGCTGGAGGATTGTGAACGGCTGGGAAGCACCTCAATTGAGAGCGGCAAGAAATGAATGGCCGCCGATGAACACAGATGAACACCGATAGGAATGAACCCCAAAAGTGAGACACGGGGAAAAGACGCACTTTGCAGCGAATCGAGGCAAAATGGACAAAATACCAAAAAGTGCGTTGATCGGTGTCCATCTGCGTTCATCCGCGGCTCAAGCTAGTTCTTGAACACTCCTCCAGCGACCTTCGCCGGCGGCCACTCCTGCCGGCTTGCAGCGCGGCAGGAGCTGTGAGATAACCCAATTAGAGGGGGGCTGGCGGCGTATGTCCGATAAACCTGCCGAAAAGCGCGCCAAACTGCTGGTGGGATTTTGCTACCCGGTGGCGCACGGGCTGGCGCTGGGATGGAGCTATGGCTGGAATGCCGGCGGCACGTTGGGCCGCTTCTNNTTCTGTTCTTCGTGCTGTTGCATTGGGCCGACAAAAAGAACAAGAATGTTCGCGGATTGGGGAGCCGATCGGAGGGCGCGGCGCGAAGCTGGGATTATGCGGATTCCGCCATTGCCAGGCAATCCATCCATGCGGCCATCGGCATTGGAGTCAGCGCCGCGCTGATGACTCTGCCGGGTCTGTGGCCGGACAACCTCCGCGGGCCGGCCCCGGGCCGCACGGTGCTAGCCTGGTTCGCGCTGCTGGGGCTGGCGATTTCGACCCTGCTGGCCCTGATTTCCGTGCTCTGCTACGCGGTCTCCAAGCACTGGAAAGACGAGCCGCCGGTGAAGCGCGACCTCCTGGTGAAGGCCTCCCGGCTGGATAAGTCCTCCTGGTACAGCTTGATGACGGGCCTGGTGTGGGCCTTGGCGGTGGCCGATCCGGCGGTCTCGATCTGGGCCAACCTGGCTTACGGCGCGGGGTTGTACTACTACTACTTCCAGTGGTGGAAAGATCCGCAGGAGCGCGCGGCTTAGCAGGCCCCCGGCCGCGCGGACGTCCGCGCCGGGATTGACCTGCGCGGCGCCCGAGGCGTAGACTGCACTAGACGGTTTCGAAGGGAGGCTGCCCTGCAATTCCTTTCTCAGTTGTTGCCGCCGGAGGGTTTCAAGATCCTCCTGGTCTTATTCCTCTCGTTTCTGGTGGGGCTGGAGCGGGAGGAGCACAAGTCCGATCATCGCTACTCCTTTGGCGGCGTGCGAACGTTCCCGCTGATCGGGCTGATCGGCTACGCCATGGCGCTGTTGAGCAAGGACCAGATGTTGCCGCAGGCCCTGGGCTTTGCCGCGGTGGCCGGATTCCTGATGCTGTCCTACCGTCACAAGCTGGACTCACCCGCGGCCTCCGGCGTCACTACCGAGATGTCCGGCCTGGCCATATACCTGGTGGGGGCCCTGGTCTATCGCGAGCAGTTCTGGATCGCCACCACGATCAGCGTCGCCAGCATGCTGCTGCTCGAGATGAAGGAATTCCTGGAAGGCCTCACCACCAAGGTNNTGGTGGTGGTGGCGGTGAGCGGGGTCTCCTATGGAAGCTACGTCATCAACCGGCTCACACAGGGACGGGGCGGCATTATCGTATCCGCGATTCTCGGCGGCGCCTATTCCTCGACGGTGACCACGGTCGTGATGGCCAGAAGAGCGAAACGCGAGCTGCATCCGCATTTATTCTCGGGCGGAACGCTGGTCGCCTCCGGCATGATGTACCTGCGCCTGGCGATCCTGCTGGCCCTGTTCAACCGCGGCCTGCTGGCGATGCTGGGGCCGTATTTCGTGGGCTTGGGGGGCCTGGCGGTCGCCATTGGCTGGGTGTGGTCCCGCCGGCCCGATGCGAGCACCGAGGAGGTCAAGCGGGAGTATGTGCCCGGGAATCCGCTGGAACTGCGCGCCGCGGCTTTCTTCGCGGTTCTGTTCCTGGTCATGCTGACCGTCACGCACCTGGTGGCCCAGCACCTGGGCAGCGGCGGAGTGTATGGCCTGGCGGGAGTGATGGGACTGGCGGATGTGGACCCCTTCATCATGGGGATGACCCAATCCGCGGGCACGGCCACTTCCATATTGGTGGCCTCCGCGGCGATTGCGATTGCCGCGGCCAGCAACAACATCGTCAAAGGAGTTTACGCGTACTCCCTGTCGGACCGGAAGACGGGCATTCAGAGCCTAAGCCTGCTGGTGGGCCTGGCGCTCGCGGGCCTGGCGCCTCTGGTTTGGCTGCTGCGCTGACGACAGCCAGTCCCCGATCCGCTCGACCGCTTCCATCAGGTTCTCGTAGGAGTTGACGTAGCTGAAACGGAGATACCCGTCGCCATAGGCGCCGAAGGAGCCGCCATCCAGACAGGCGACCCCGGCCTCCTGAAGCAGGCGCCCGGCCAGTTCCTTGGAGCCGATCCCGGTTCCCTGAACATTCGGGAAGGCATAGAACGCGCCGCCGGGCAGGGCGCAGCGGAATCCGGGCAGGCCGTTCAGCCCGGCGCAGAAAGCATCGCGGCGGCGGCGGAATTCGGCCACCATGGCCCCAACCGCGTCCTGGGGACCGCGCAGCGCGACGAGGGCCGCCCGCTGCGTGAAGCTCGCCGTGCAGGAGTTCGAGTTCATCATCAGCTTGCCGACCGCCTCGACCAGCCACTCCGGCATGACTCCGTAGCCGATGCGCCAGCCAGTCATGGCATAGGTCTTCGAGA
>PMEV01000040.1 GCA_003154855.1 Bryobacterales bacterium | reverse complement strand
GCGATGCCGATCGCCGAGAGCAGGCCGCCAATGGTGGTGGGGATGAGGCAAACCAGCAGGGCGACGTAGACGGGGATGCTGGGTACCGTCCCCGCGCCGGCCGAGGCTACGGCGTAGATGGCGTAGGGCACCAGCGTGGCCACGGCGAAGAGGAAGATGAGCGTCAAGCCAGCGATCAGGATGTTGAGCGCGATCTCGTTGGGCGTCTTCTGGCGCGATGCGCCCTCGACCAGCGCAATCATGCGGTCGAGAAAGGTTTCGCCGGGGTTGGAGGTGATCCTGATCTTGATTTGATCCGAGAGGACCTTGGTGCCGCCGGTTACCGCGCTGCGATCGCCACCCGACTCGCGGATCACCGGAGCGCTCTCTCCGGTTATCACCGATTCGTCCACCGTGGCGATGCCATCGACGACTTCTCCATCGCCCGGGACCAGTTCGCCCGCGCTGGCGACGACCACATCTCCGGCGCGCAGTTGGGACGAGGCGACTTTCTCGAAGCTGCCGTCCGCGAGGAGGCGGCTGGCGATGGCGTCCGTCTTGGTCTTCCGCAGCGTGTCCGCCTGCGCCTTGCCGCGGGCCTCGGCCATGGCTTCGGCGAAGGTCGCGAACAGAACGGTGAACCAGAGCCAAAGGGCGATCTGCACTTCGAAGCCCAGGCCGGAGGCGCCGATGAAGACGTCCCGAATCAAGAAAACCGTCGTGAGCGCCGCGCCGACCTCGACCACGAAGATCACGGGATTCTTCATGAGGGTCACGGGATTCAGCTTGAAGAAGGAATCCTTGAGGGCGCGGCGCAGAATCTCGGGATCGAACAGGGGGCGCGCTCGAACCGCCTTCTTCGAAATCAGCGCCGTTGAGTCTTCGCTCGCGGCAGGAGGAGTCATTGTCGTCGCCATGGCTTAGCTCCAAACGGGAAACAGGATCACGGCAAAGAGCTTGCCCTGGTGCATGAGGAAATGCTCGACCAGGGGGCCTAACGCGATGGCCGGGAAAAAGGTCAAAGCGCCGACCACAATCACGGTGGCCACCAGCAGCCCCATGAAAAGCGGGCCGTGGGTCGGGAAGGTGCCGCTGGAAGCCGGGGTCTTCCGCTGGGCGGCGAGGCTGCCCGCGACCGCCAGCAGGGGCAGGATGAACATGAACCGTCCAAAGAGCATGGTCAGGCCCAGCGTGAGGTTGAACCACGGAGTGTTGGCGTTGATTCCGGCGAAGGCGCTGCCGTTGTTCTCCGCGGTGCTCGAGTAGGCGTACAGCATCTCGCTGAAACCGTGCGGGCCAGCGTTGCCCAGGTTGGCGATCGCGGGTCCGGGAGAGTTCCAGTAACCGTTCTTGGCGAAGGGAGCGATCACGCTCGCCGCGGTCATCACCAGGATGAGGAAGGAGGTCGCGAGAATCGGCAGCATGGCCATCTTGACTTCCTTCTGCTGGATCTTCTTGCCGAGATACTCGGGCGTGCGGCCCACCATCAGCCCGGCAATAAAGACCGCCACGATGGCGTAGAGCAGCATCCCGTAGAGGCCCGAGCCCACGCCGCCGAAGATGTCCTCGTCGGTCTGGATGTTGAACATGGGGACCAGGCCGCCGAGGGGCGTAAGAGCGTCGTGGGCGCTATTGATGGCGCCACAGCTCGCGTCGGTGGTTACGGTGGCGAACAGCGCCGAGGAGGCGATGCCGAAGCGGGTCTCTTTCCCTTCCATGTTGCCGCCGGGTTGGGTGGCCGTGGCGGCGCTCTGGATTCCATGTTTCACCAGGATGGGATTGCCGGCCTGCTCAAAGCCGTAACAGACGAAGACGCCGATCAGAAACATCGCCGACATGGCCCCAAAAATCGCCCAGCCTTGGCGGGTGTCGCCGACCATGTGTCCGAAGGTGTAAGTCAGCCCGGCCGGTATCACGAAAATCAGCACGATCTGGAGGAAGTTGGCGAATGGCGTGGGGTTTTCGAAGGGATGCGAGGAGTTAGCGTTGAAAAAACCGCCACCGTTGGTGCCCAACATCTTGATGGCTTCCTGGGAAGCGACCGGACCTTGCGCGATGGTCTGGGTGGCGCCTTCGACGGTCTTGACGGTGGTGTAGGGNNAGATGGGCAGCAGGACGTAGAGCGTGGCGCGCGTGAGGTCGACCCAGAAGTTCCCCACGCTGGCGGACTTCTCGCGGGCGAAACCGCGGATCATGGCCACGGCGACGGCCATGCCGACCGCGGCGGAGGCGAAATTCTGCACCGCCAGCGCGGCCATCTGGACCAGGTAGCTGACCGTAGTCTCCGGGTTGTAAGCCTGCCAGTTGGTATTAGTGAGGAAGCTGATGGCGGTGTTGTAGGCCAGGTCGGGCGATACCAGCTTGGCGCCGAAGGCCTGCGGGTTCAACGGCAGAATGCCTTGCAGTCTCTGGAGTACATACACGAACANNAGGCGAGGACGCCGCCCGCGTAGTGCGTCCAGCGCTGTTCTACCTCTTCCCGGATTCCGCAAAGCTTGTAGACCAGGCGTTCGAGGGGACGCATCACGGGGTGCAGAAAGGTGCGCTGGCCCTGGAACACGCGCGCCATGAACAGCCCCAGCGGCTTGGTCGCCACAATCAGGACGGCGAAGAACACCGCGATTTCAAGAACTCCGATGCCTGTCATAGGGACCTCAGAACTTCTCCGGGCGAAGCAGCGCCCAAGTCAGGTA
>PMEV01000296.1 GCA_003154855.1 Bryobacterales bacterium | reverse complement strand
TCCAGGTGCTGGTGGACCTTGAACAGGCTGTGTTCGGAGGAATCGAGGAGGGCGAGTTGAGCGGGGCCAGCCGCGGCAATGGCGTCGCTCAGGCCCGACCCGATGGAGCCGCCCGCGCCGGTTATCAAAACCGAACGGCCAGCCACGGCGGAGGCAAACTGTGGAGCCGGGCGCGGGCCCTCGGGGAGCGAAAGAAAGCGACCGAATCCCGCGATAGGCGCGAAGGACACCTAGATATCCTAGCAGGGAGGCGAGAATCAACGGACGACCGGGTCGCGGTTTTGACCGGGTCGGGGGGATGCGCTACACTCTGTCTTCAATTGTGAGTCTTGCAACGGCACTTGGCGGCGATGGAATGCGCCCGGGGCGCTTCGAGGCGATCGCGGTGGCGATCGTCGCCGCGATCCTGGTCTATCAGTTGTTCATCCCGCCGTCGATCGGGATGGCGGATAACGGCGACTTCTCGAGAATCATGGGCGCGGTGGGCCTGGAGTACTCGACGGACAATCTCGCCGACCGCCATTTCAACCACTTCGTCCCGAAGTATAAGTTCGGATCGTCGGGNNCGGCTGGGCGGGAAGACCGGGATGTTCGACGTGCGAGCGCTGGGGGCGATCCACCTGACGCTGTTTCTTCTGGGGGTGTGGCTGCTGCTGCGGTTGAGCGCGCGGCTGGGTCTGGCGACCCGGGCCGTGATCGCGCTCCTGCTGGCACTGGTGTTTTGCGACGTGGGTTACGCCGCCTACTTCAACTCGCTGTACAGCGAACCGGGATCTTTCGTATTCCTGTTCCTGGCGCTGGCGGCGGCAATTGGCCTGGCGAAACAGCCCGCTTCCCTGCCCCGGCTGGGAGCCTGGCTGGCGGCCTGCCTGCTGTTTGTGAGCGCCAAGCCGCAGAACAGCCTGCTGGCGATCCCGCTGGCGGGCTACGGATTCTGGATCGCTTACGGCATCGCCCGCGGCCGCCGGCGCGTGCTGGTTGCCGGTTCGGCGGTGGCGCTGTTGCTGGCGCCGATCGCGATCTCGTTGAGCACACCGAAGTGGATCATGAAGCACTACCTCTATAACGCGGTGTTCTTCGAGTTGCTCCAGAATTCTGCGACGCCGCGCGAGGACCTGCAGCAACTGGGCCTCAACCCGGAGTTCGCGAAATACCGGGGCACGCAGATTTTCAGCCCGGGCATCCCGGTGGAGGACCCCGCGTTCGAAGCCGCGTTCTTCGATAGAATTGGCTCGGCCCGGCTCGGTTTGTTCTACTTGCGCCATCCCGGGCGGCTGGCGGGAGTGGCTCAGAGGGCCGCGCAAAGCGCGTTCTCGCAACGCCCCTCTTACCTGGGGAATTTCGAAAAGTCGTGCGGTCTCGGGCCGCGCGCGCAAAGCCAGGCGTTCCAGCTCTGGAGCAAGCTGAGGGAATCCGCGGCGCCCAGGTCACTGTGGTTCGTGGCCGTTTTCTTTGCGGGCAGTGCCAGCGCGGCGCTCGCGGTGTTTCTCAGTACCAGCTCGCGGCAAGTGAAGGCGGCGATGGTTCTCCAGCTTGCGCTGGTGGCGATGGCGCTCGAGCAGTTGCTGGTGGCCGAGGCCGTGTGCGGACAGTACGAGCTGACGAAACACCTGTTCCTGTTCAATCTGCTCTTCGATTTGTGCTTGTGCGCGGACCTGGTTCTGGCGACCGCCTGGGTGAACCGGACCGGACGTTCGCCGTACGTTTAGCCCGTATCTTTAGATACACCGGCGGCGAGACCGCCGGCGCTACCGTTGTTCGACGACCGGCAACCACACCGCGCTGGCCTGGTTGGCGGAGCGGAAGACGGACTGGGTGGCCTTCACATAGTCCGCCGGCTGGGCGAAGAAGATGTTCGGGACGAAGCTCTGCGGGTTGCGATCGTAGAGTGGAAACCAGCTCGACTGGATCTGCACCATGATGCGGTGGCCCGCGAGAAAGACGTGATTGACGGAGGGAAGCGCGAAGCGATAGCGCTGCGGCTGGCCGGCCGGGATCGCGGTGGGATGCTCGAAGCTGTCGCGGTAGCGGCCCCGGAAAATGTCCATGGAAACCGGCAACTGATAGCCGCCCATCTCGGGCTGACTTGGAACCTCGTCGGGAAAGACGTCGATGAGCTTCACCACCCAGTCGGAGTCGGTGCCGCTCGAGGCGGCGAAGAGGTCGGCAATCGGAGCGCCACTGATGCGCACCGGCGCGGCCAGGACAGGCGTCTGGTAGGTCAGCACGTCGGGCCGGTCGGCCACCGCCCGCTGATCGGAGACCAGCCAGCGCTGCCACTCTGCGTAATCGGAAAAGCGAACGGGCCGCGGCTGGTAGGGCACGGGCTTGGCGGGATCGGAGACGTAGGTGTCGGCCAGGGCGTCCGCGGCGTTCGGCTTATCGAATCCCAAGCCGAAGTCGGGGTGCAGATAGAGCGGTTTCATCGGCGCGGCGCATCCTTGCTCACAGGCCAGCGGCCAGCTCTTCAGACGATCCCAGTGGTTCTCTCCAGTGTTGTAGATGAGGACACCTGGAGTGTCGGCCTGGGGCGCCCCGACCTTCAAGTACCGATCGAAGAACGGCCGCAGGACGTCGCGGCGGAACTGGAGCGCGGTGTCTCCGTCCCACTTCAAGGGCCCCAGGCTGTAACCGTCGCCATTCACCTGGCTGTGCCTCCAGGGGCCCATCACCAGATAGTTATGATCCACCTGGCCCTGGGCTTTCAATGCCTGGTAGCAATGAATGGCGCCCCAGATGTCTTCCTGGTCCCACAGTCCTTGAATCCACATGGTGGGCACGCGGGAGGGGCGCTGGGCCACCAACTTGTCCAGCGCCTGGCCCTGCCAGAAGGCGTCGTAGGCGGGATGCTCCATCATCTTGTGCGCCCAGGGGAGTTGATCGAGACCGTGCGCCCGCGCGTAGTCGCCGGCCGATCCGGCGCGGCGGAAGGTCTCGTAGTCGTCGTAGGCTCCGCGCGGAACGGCTTCGCCTGCGGCCCTGACGGTGGTTTGGTAGGCGGTGTAGTCCAGGTTAGTCTGGCGGAAGGCGCCATAGTGGAACCAGTCGTCGCCCA
>PMEV01000132.1 GCA_003154855.1 Bryobacterales bacterium | reverse complement strand
TCCGGATGGACACCCCGAAGCGGTGGAAGAACGGCCAGCCGCCCCACAACACCACCGGCGTGGCCAGGATCAGTTGAATCCAGGTCTGGGTGCGGGGAGGGAGGAAACTCAACGGATGGAGCATCTCCACCATCGCGAGGAGCAGAATCGGCGCGGTGAACGCCGCGCTGACCCAAAACCGGCGGGTCATGTCCAGCAACTCGGGATTCGGCGCCTCGATCTGGGTCACGACCAGCGGCTCNNAATCCCGCATTTCGGGCAGGCGCCGGGGCCAACCTGGCGTACCTCGGGATCCATCGGGCAGGTGTAAATGGCGCCCGAGGCCACCGGGGCCGGGGCTTGGGCCGGGCTCAGGTACTTCTCGGGATCGGCCTGGAACCTGGCCTGGCAACCGGGGCTGCAGAAGTGGTAGGTGGTGTCCTTGTAGACATGCTTGGCTGCGGCCCTGGCCGGGTCCACGTCCATGTGGCACACCGGGTCTTTGACCGTCCTGCGCGGGGGACCTGGAGCGCCGATTTGTACGAAAGTGCCCATGTCAAACTCGAGGCCGGAAGGCGACCAGGGACTTGGTCCATCCCAGGAAGCGCTCTTTCAGGATACGCGCTCCGGGGAACAGGATGGCCAGCCCGCCGGCGGTCAGCAGCCGGGTCCCCGTGAGGTAGTGCCGCAGGAGGTAGTCGCGCTGCGCCGGAGTGGGCCGGAAGATCCACTCCCAGACGGAGCCCCACTCCAGGAGGCGGCGCTGCCAGGAGCCGGGCAGCCAATGCAGAAACGGCATGAAGAGGTGCTGCTCGACGGGGAACAGCCGGTTGGGGGTCTGGACCCAGTAGGCGTTGCCTACCCGGGCCACCTCAGCGGCAAATCTCACCTGGCTCTGGGCGTCGCCCAAATGCTCGATGACCGAGTTGCTAAAGACCACGTCGAAGGAGGCATCACGAAAGGGGAGCGAGCGCCCATCCGCGAGCAGATCTGGAGCCGGAGCCCCAGGCGCGGCGGGCTGGTTATTGAGCATGACCAGGCGCGGCATCAGGGGGGCGAGCAGCCAGATGTCCAGCGTGCCGCCCACGTCCAGGACGCGGGTCTCCGGCCCTATACCCAGAAGTTGCACGCAGCGCGCCATGCGCTGGGCCCGGCAGTGCCGGCTGACGATATGGAACAGACGCAACGACGGCCCGCGGAGCACACCAACCAGTATAGGAGGCGCGGGACAGCCCCAGGGGTCGCGGCGCGCTCAGGCGGCGTTGGCGGGATGGCTCGGCGATGGATTGAGCGCGTTCCGCACCGTTTCGAGCACTTTGTCCATCCGCAAAGGCTTGAGCAGGGTGGCGCGAACCCCCAGGAATCCCGCCATCTTCAAGTAGTAGTCGCCGGCCATGCCCGAGATGGCGATGATCCCCAGGCTGGGGTGCTTCCGCCGCAGGGCGCCGATGGTCTCCATGCCCTCCTGTTCGGGCATGAAAATGTCGGTAATCAGCAGGTCGGCCGGCTCGCGCTCGAACTCCCGCATGGCCACCTTGCCGTTGGGCGCCTCCCGAACCTGGTATCCGTTGCTCTCCAACATGGATCGAAGGACATGCCGCACGGCCTCATCGTCATCCACGACCAGTATCGATGTAGAACTCCCCGGATTCTGGGACATCATGCCAAGTAGTGCCTCCCGCTCATGAATCTTATCGGTCAAATTTGCGCGCGTCGTTCGGCGACGGCCTGGGCGGCGGTGGCTGGGCGCGGCGGCCTGGGCGGCGGCGGACTTGCTCGCTTATTAAAGGAAAGTGGCGTTTCCTTTAATAAGCAGTCCCGTAATTCAAGGATTGCGTGGCTGGCGACCATCGGCTCTACACGTGGCGTAGGGTTCAGCCTGCGGTGTCGGCACTTACGCCGGCGCTCTGGCGGGGAGTCCCGCTAGCGCCGGGAAAGCTCCGACTCGATCGAGTCCATTTCCTTGCCGGCTTCGGCCCAGCGGCCCTGACCGGCCAATTCGTTGTAGCGGCGCAAGTGCTGGCGGATGGACTCGAGGCGCGGGTCCGCCCCCGGCAGAGAGGGCGCGGCGGCGGCCTGGGCAGCGCTGAGCGGCGTCCCGGCCGGCACGCCGATGCCCTGCATGAACACGTTCAACTGCGCCAGCGCCTGGTCGTAGGTGTCGGTGTAGATCACCTTGTTGCCCATCACCACGGCCACCTTCTTCAACTGCGGCTGAGGCGCCTCGGAAGCCTGGATGTAGATGGGCTCGACGTAGAGAAACGTATTGGCGATCGGCAACACCAGCATCTGGCCGCGCAACACCGTGGAGCCCTGCTGGTTCCACAACGTCAGGTCCTTGGAGATGGTCTGGTCCTGGTTGATATTGGCCTCCACCTGCATGGGACCCGAAATCAACTGCTGCTTGGAGAGCTGCAAAACCACCACGTTGCCCAGTTGATCGCCGTCGCAGCGGGCCATCATCAGGCCGCTCAGGTTGGTCTTGTTGCGCGGGGTAAAGGGCAGCATGAGCATGAACTCGGCGTGATCCTCGCCGGGCAGGCTGGCGACCATGTAGTTGGGGTCCATGGGCTCGGGCTTGCCACTCTGGGCGCGCACCGTTTGCGCCACGTCCCAGACGTCTTCGCGGTTGTAGAAGGCCTGCGGGTCCTGCATGTGGAAGGTGCGGTACACCTCGGCCTGGGTTCGGAAGAATCCCTCGGGATAGCGGGCGTGGGCGCGCAGATCGGCGGGCATCTCCGAGAAGGGCAGGAACAGTTTCGGGAAGAGCTGCTGATAGGCGCGGATGATGGGGTCGGCGCCGTCGAAGATGTAGATGTGCACTTCGCCGTCATAGGCGTCCACGGTGGCCTTGACGGCGTTGCGCATGTAGTTCACCTCTCCGATGCCCGGCACGTCGAAGAGGCGCGAATAGGGATGGGCGTCCGAGGTGGTATAGCCATCCACCGTCCAGACCAGCCGGCCGGAATCGGTCAGCACCAGGTAGGGGTCGGTATCCCAGCTCAGGAAACCGGCCAGCTCGCTCAACCGCTCCCGCACATTGCGGTGGATCATCATGCGGCTGGAGGGGGTCAGGTAGCCGGTCAGCAGGATGTTCGCATCGGCCTCGGCCAGGGCCGCGGCGAGGCGCATNNTGGACGAAAATGGGTTCGCTCGTCACTTCGCTGTAATACAGCTCGGGGCGGGTGAACTTGAGGCTGGGAGTCTTCACGAGCGGCGGCATGTCCTGGATGAAGAACACCGGCAAGCCGTCCTGGGTAATGCGGTTGGCCTCGGCCAGCACCATGCCGTAGCCGTGGGTATAGATGAAGTGCCGGTTCGGCCAACTGGCGCGAGCCGCCTCGGGCAACTCCTTGATGTCCAGTTCGCGGGGGGAAACCAGCACTTGGCGGAGCTGGCCATCGATGGTGTAGCGGTCGATGTCGGTATCCCAGAAACGGTAGTAGGTGCGGAGGGCCTGGCGCTGGGTCACGGTGTCGTGGAAGGCGCGCC
>PMEV01000225.1:513-2760 GCA_003154855.1 Bryobacterales bacterium | reverse complement strand
ATCATGTGATCCCACTTCGCGTGGGCCATCTCGCGATTGTAGAAATCCGAGAGCGCGGCATCTTCCTGGAACAAGGAATGCGCCCGCGCGGCCAGGTCGTTGGCGCTCGCGCGGCCCTGGCTGGCATACAAGCGGTTCTTCCCGGCGGTGACGTACAGCTCGGTGACCACGGCGGAGGCCTGGGTGGGATAGAGGACGAGCTGGAAGAAGGCGTCCCGGGCATTCTCGGGCAGACTGCGGGAGATTCGCTCCGCATCCGCGGCGATGGAGTTGAAATCGGCCACCACGGCGTCGGCCTCGCGATAGTCGGTCAGGCTGAACGTGCCGGGCTCCAGAAGCTCCGGCTTGCGCCGGCCGTTGTACTTGGTGTACTTGGAGACGATGTCCGCAATCTCCGCCGCATGGGCCGGCCCGAATTCGCGTTCCGCCCAAAGCCTCCCGAATTCCTGGATTCTCTCCTTGGGCCAGCTCTTGGGGGCGCGGGCGAGATCCAGGAAGAACTCGATGGGGAACTCCATGGGCTTCAAGTCGCCCACGTTCACGATCCAGATCCGGTTGGCGCCGTACTCATGCGCCAGGTTCATCTGCTCCCACACCTTGGCGATGGGGTTGGTGTTGAGCCACTTGTAGGAGCGCGGCCCGCCCACGTAGTCGAAGTGATAGTAAATGCCGGCGCCACCGCTGCGCGCGCGCTCCTGGGGGGTGGGCAGGCGGCGGAGGTTGCCCCAGTTGTCGTCGCACCAGAGCAGGGTCACGTCGTCGGGGACGCGCATTCCCTTCTCGTAGTATTCCTGCACCTCTTTGTACAGCGCCCAATCCTGCGGCACGGCGGACAGATCGGGGTTGATCCGTCTCGCGACGATCTGGCGCTGATCGGCCACGATCTGCTCGAGCAGCTTGATGTTGGCGGTTTCCGACATGGGCATGTCGCCGTCTCCGCGCATGCCCAGCGTTACGATGCTCTCGTAGTTCTTGTTGCGCTCGACGCCTTCATCCCAAAACCCGCGCAGGAACCCGGCGTTCCTGGAATAGTCCCAGGGGCCTTGGCCATGCCGCTTCCACTCCTGCTGCGCCCGCAGCATCGGCTCGTGATGCGAGGTGCCCATCACGATGCCGTATTCGTCGGCCAGCTTGGGATTCAGCGGGTCGTCTTCGTTGAAGGCGTTGTTCCACATGGCCGGCCAGAGATAGTTGGCCTTCAGCCGCAGCAAAAGCTCGAAGACCGTCTCGTAGAACTGGTGGTTATAATTCCCGTATTTCTTCTTCACCCAGCCGGTGAGCGAGGGCGCCTCGTCGTTCAAAAAGATGCCGCGATACTTGACCGCCGGCTCCCCCTCGACGTACTTGCCGGGCTTCACGAAGAGGGCGTCTTTGTGCGCGACCGGAACGTCGGCCCACCAGTACCACGGGGAGACGCCGATCTGCTCGGAGAGGTCGTAGATGCCGTAAATGGTTCCGCGCTTGTCGCTCCCGGCGATAATCAGTCCGCTGGCCAGGCCGGGCAGGGGGTGCGGAACAACCTGGATGAGAAAGGACTCCCACTTGCCTGCGATCGGGGAGGCGTCGATCTTTCCCTCTCGGATCAAGCGGTCGATGAGGCTGCTTTTCCCGATGGCGCCCACCAGAATGGCGCTGGTTCCCAGGGCCTTCTCGCCGCTCGAGATGGCGGGAGTGCAACCGGTGACCCGGGCGACATCCGCCTGGAGATCGTGGATGGCGCGAACGACGCCGGCGTGATCGTTGGAATCGACATAGATGGGCGAGGCGACTCCCCCGGCGACGATTTGAAAGCTCCCTGGGCTGGCGACGTCCTGAACGTAGCGGGCCTCGCCCAGCGCCAGCGCCCGCTGCGGAAAAACGAGCAGCGAGAGCACTGCGAACAGGACGGCTCTGGCCAGGAGAAGCAACATATGGTCATCCTACCGCCATCGCCCCGGCGGTATCCCGGGATGTGGCGCGTACTCCAGGTCTCGAGGGGGTTTGTGTCTTCAAAGTTGCGGCCCCGCAAGGCAGAGAGCCCATCTGGTAGAATCAGCAGTTGGGTGCTTGAGCATTCCCGCACGGGCTTGTTTTTTCAACGAGTTTCATGGATTTCCTCGAGGGTCTGAACCCCCAGCAGCGCGAAGCGGTGGCCTATACTGGCGGTCCCTTGCTGATTCTGGCCGGAGCGGGGAGCGGGAAGACCCGGGTGATCACGCACCGCATCGCGCACCTGATCCACCAGCATGGCGTGCCGCCGAGCGCCAT
>PMEV01000225.1:0-464 GCA_003154855.1 Bryobacterales bacterium | reverse complement strand
AAGGAGTTCCTGCAGTACCGGGCGGCGCTCACGCGGATCAGCCACGCCAAGAGCCACAAGCAGACGCCGGAGGAGTTCGCGCAGGCGGCCAAGGACGCCAAGAACAGGCAACTGGCGGTGGTGTTCGATCATTACGAGGGGCGGCTGCGGCAGGCCAATGCGCTGGATTTCGACGATCTGCTGCTGGAATCCGTGCGGCTGCTCCAGCACGACGAGGCGACGCGGCGGGCCTGCAACCGGCGGATTCAGCACCTGCTGGTGGACGAGTACCAGGACACCAACCGCAGCCAGTACGAGCTGATGCGGCTGCTCACCGAATCGCACCAGAACGTGTGCGTGGTGGGGGACGAGGACCAGTCGATCTACAGTTGGCGCGGGGCCGACATCCGCAACATTCTGGACTTCGAGCGGGACTACCCGAATGCGCTGACCATACGCCTGGAGCAGAACTACCGTTCGACGAA
>PMEV01000249.1:4486-4773 GCA_003154855.1 Bryobacterales bacterium | reverse complement strand
ATGCCGAACAGCCAGCCGTAAATCAGCGTCGCGCCGCACAGCCAGTCGAGCAGGTTGTGCCAGCCGTCGCGCGAGGGCTGGACGTCGGGAGCGAGCGCCGCCACACGCCTCCAGCCGTCCAGCGATGGACGCGTTCGCCGGTAGAAAGCGACCAGCGTCGCGTCGCTCTCGGGGCGCGTGAGGAAAGTGACGGCCAGCCAGACCGCGGTGGTGATCGAGATGGTCACGATCATGATCCAGGCGAAGCCGCGCGGATCGTCGCTATCGAATCCGCCCACCGTCTGCAT
>PMEV01000249.1:0-4395 GCA_003154855.1 Bryobacterales bacterium | reverse complement strand
GCGGCCGCGAACGCGGCCACCATCAGGCCGCGCAGTGAGGGCGGCAACTGGCCGATCATCACCAGCAGGTAGCCGGTCTCGGGGTCTTTCAAGCCCGGGTGAAGGACCAGGGCGACCAGAGCGACCAGTATCCAGGGCCAGGGCCGCAAGGCATAGTGCGCGATGTTGAACCACAGCGTGGCCAGCAGCGAATGCCTCTCATCGCGCGCGCAGAACATCCGCTGGGCCACGTAGCCGCCGCCGCCCGGCTCCGCGCCGGGATACCAGGTGGCCCACCAGTTCAATCCGATGTACACGCAGAACGTGATGAGCGGCATCCAGGCGGAGTTCAGGTCGGGAACGAAGTTGAGCGCGCCACCGCGGCCGGTCGAGACGAGTCGCGCCTGCATGGCCCCGATGCCGCCCACCGCGCGCACCGCGAAGACCGCCAGCACGATCACCATGCCCATCTTGACGACGAATTGGAACAGGTCGGTGACCAGCACGCCCCACAGTCCGGAGAGCGTCGAGATGAGGGAAGTGATGGCGATGATGCCGAGGATGATGAGCAGCGCGTGGAATTTGGTTACTCCCAGCACCAGCACCAGGAACTTCACCATCGCCAAATTGACCCAGCCCAGCACGATGCAGTTGATGGGAATGCCGAGATAGAGCGCGCGAAAGCCGCGCAGGAAGGCCGCCGGAGCGCCCGCATAGCGGATCTCGGCGAACTCGATGTCGGTCATCACCCCGGCGCGCCGCCACAGCCGCGCGTAGAAGAAGACCGTGAGCATCCCGCCCGCCACGAAGCTCCACCACAGCCAGTTGCCCGCGATGCCGCCCCTGGCCACCAGGCCGGTCACCACCAGCGGCGTATCGGCGGCGAAGGTGGTGGCCACCATCGAGGTGCCCGCCAGCCACCACGGCACGTTCCTGCCGGAGAGGAAGAACTCGGCGATGTTCTTCCCGGCGCGGGCCTTGTAGTAAAGCCCGATGGCCAGATTGAACACGAAGTACAGGCCGACCACGGCCCAATCGAGCGGAGTGAGCTGCACCTGGAAATTATAGCGGAAGCGCTTGGCCGGAAGGACGATTACCTGGCTGCTATCGAATAGCGGGCACTCTCCGTGACCGAGCCGGCGCCCTGCACGGCGGTGATCCGGAGCTCCCATTTGCCGGCCAGCGCCGGGGTCTCGAGATGCATGGGAATCGCTCCGGACACATCCGGCGGCGGAAGTTCCTCCACCTTCTTCGCGACCAGGCGGCCATTGGCGAGGAGTTCCGCGGTCAGCTTCGGCTTCTCCGCACTGGTCTTATCGGGGTACACGAAGAAGTACGCGGTGGGCTGCGTACCCGCGCTTAGCATGGGCTCCGGGATGGGGAAGATCCGCACGCCATCGTGAACCAGGGGATCGTCCAGGTCGCCGCTCACGGACTCGATCAGGCGCACCATCATGACACTGCTGAGCCCGATTCCTGCGTGGGGCGCGGGGACTTCCAAAGGCGTAACGCTGGTACTCGCCGCACCGCCATCGCGGTTGACGACCGCGGCTTCCAGCGTATAGCGGCCCGCCGGAAGCAGGAGCGCGTGGGAACCGGTAACGGGGCGGCCGGCCACGCCGGAAACATCCGCGCTGTACTGATCGGCAAGCTGGCCGTCTGCATCCTTGATTCGAGCGAAGAGCGAATAACGCGCGGAGTTACTTGGCGGTATCTCAAACACGACGGCGCGTTGCGCGCTCGATCCGAGGTTTGCGAACCGGAAAACCGCTAGATGGAACTCAAAATCGCGCGGCTGGGGATGCGCATCCAGAGCCGCCAGCGCGGCAAGATCGCGCATTCTGGGCCGCTGCGCATCCTGAACCAAAGACGCCGTCGGCGGGTTGCTGCCGCGGCCCTGCCAGGCTTCCGGATTCGGTGGCGGCTGGAAGTCGTTCGTGTTGAATACCTTCCAAGCTGCTCCGGGCCGAGCCACCTTGAGCACCAGCGCCACGGTGTCGCGGGGGCCCTGGAAATAGGACACCCGAATATCGTGCAGACCAGTGCTCAGTTCCGCGTGGCCGCGCGCGGTAATAGGCGGATGCTGGCCGTCATTGTCGATCGCCAACCGCTCGTCGATGTAGAGCTTCGAGCCATCGTCGGACTCCAACGAGAACCGGTAGGTGCCGGGGTCCTCGATCCAAATCCTACCGCGGTAGTCGATGGCGAACCATTCGAATCGGCTGGTGACGCCGGGGAAACCCTCCAGCCAATGGCGAGGCGGGACGTTCAGCTCCGAGGTATAGATCGACCCCACCGGCTTGTGTTTCTCAAACTTCGGAAGCCACCAGGCGCCTTCCTTCAGGTAGTAGATATCGCCGCGCAGACCGCCTTGCACTACAACTGTCGTGCCGAAGGTAGCCGTGCCGCTTCCATCCGAGGCCGCATCCTGAGCCAAGCAGAGACTCGCCCAAAGTCCCGCGAGACAGAAGCCGGCGAGGTAGCGCAATCGCACACACATATCGAACTCCATCATCTCGTGACCGCTACCGAGGACCGCTCCCGGCGGCGGCTATGCCGTTCTTCGGAGCACGCTCTCGATAACGTCGGGGCGCTCGCCGATTACGGCAAGCAGGATGCGGGCGGGGCCGTCCGGAAATCGCCGGCCCTGTTCCCAGTTGCGAATCGAGGCCGGGGCGAATCCGAACTTCGCCGCGAATTGGGCCTGACTGAGGCCCAGACGCCCACGAATCGCCTTCACGTCCACGGATGGCACCATGACGGTGGTCACCCGAGCCGCAACGCGGTCTCCCTTCGCGTAAGCTAATGCCTGCTCCATGCTCGTGAGCAGGTCGCCGCCGAGCGTGCTCTTCGCCGCCCTGCGNNCCCGAACAGCCTCCGCGATCTTCTCAAGAGCCTTCTGTTCCGCTCTGCTGAGATCCGTCTTCTTACCCTTGGCGTACGCCGTCAACAGAAACAGCGGCATCAACTCACGATGGAAGTAGTAGATCACCCTCAAGCCGCCCCGTTTGCCCTTCCCGGGAATGGCCCACCGGACCTTCCGAATTCCGCCAGTTCCTGGGATCAAGTCGCCCGCTTCGGGATTGAACGCCAGGAACCCGATCAACTCCTCGCGGCTCGAAGTGGACAGCAGGGCGTCAACCTGCCGCACGAAGGTCCCCGTCTCGACAACCGAAACCGGAGTCCGCTTCACCAGTTCACTATACGCCATTGGCGCAGTCCGTGCAAGGCCTCTGCGATTCATTCCGGCCGGCAAACGGTAGGTTTTGAAGTAGGTTTGTCAGCAGCCTTGTCAGCACGCAGAAACCCTCCGAGCGTCTCTCGCCTGCTCGACCGTTCCGAGGCAATCTGGAAGGCGAAGAAGAAACATGTCGCGCATAGAAAAGACATGACAGCCCTACACCCGTAATCAGTAGGTTGAAGCTTCGATTCGTTTCGCGCTCACCAGAAGAAAGTACATAGAATCAATCAGATAGCGAGACGGAAATTCCGAGGCTGGTGGTAGTCTCTGCCATTGAAAACGGAATTTGAAATGGTTCTAACGGGAAATCCCCGGCCGGCGTTGTCGGTGACGTGGGCACGCGTCATCCCGCGATCCGCGCTCGCTGGCAGCTCAAGAGCGCCGCGTGCTCTTCAAGGAGTTTTGTGTATCTAAGGGCATTGAGTGAACGGCGCGCGGTCTGATCGCTCATCACATCGGCCAATCGTGGGCATTCTCCGATACCGAGAGCAACGAAGCACCACCTAGCACGGTCAGCATGCAGCGATGTCCGATAGAGCAGGCGCAAGAGCTGCTTGTGAACCTCTTCCCACTTCTCCACATCAAAACCTGATAGCGGAAAGTCGATCAAGCGCGAGTCCTTGTGATCGTATCGGATCTTGTCCCAGAACTCCCGAAGCAGCCGTACATCCTCGATGAGCGGGTCCAGTTTCTCGGCAAGCCGGGAACGATGCTCTGACAGCCACGCGCGGTATGAGGAGACGATCAGGCAGATGAACGCGACTATCCAAACGAGCAAGCTGCCACCGAGGTATTTTGAGGTGAGATCGGGCGCGATGCGAGGGACAAAGAGCAGGATCAGCGAGAGTGGCCCGGTCATCCGGGCCAGCCAGTCACGCCCAATGGCGTTGAGGTAAGGGGAAATCACCATGCTCACAATCATGCGGAAAAACGTTCGGGAATACAACCCGGAAATCGCCGGTGTACAATTGGAATTGAGCGTGAGGCCCCCCANNTCTGATTCCTACGGGCTCCCTGATCCAGACGGACAGCAAGCTGGGGCATGAACTCATTGCCGGGCCGTTAGTCGGCAACCAGCAGGTTGTCGGACACAAGGAGCCCGGCCCTGGCGCCCACCCTGAATATATCGGGAACGCGGTGCAGCGCTATCAGGTCACCCGAGTGATACCGCCGCT
>PMEV01000245.1 GCA_003154855.1 Bryobacterales bacterium | reverse complement strand
GTAGCGCCGGCGGTCTGGCCGCCGGTGTTCTTCAGAATCTCAGCCTTAGCGCCAACTGAACCGACCGCGGCCCGCCGATCTGCAGCGCCGGCGCCAGGCCGCTGTTGGGGCTGCCGTTGCCCATCATCAGGTTCAGCATCGATCCCGCTTGGCCGAACAGCGGGCTGGCCAGGTACCGCATGGGATCCCCGAAGTTCGAGTGATTGAGCGCGTTGAACCCCTCCAGCCGGGCATCCAGACCGAGGTGCTCGGACACCCGGAACTGGCGATGCAAAGCCAAATCCACCTGGTACATCCCGAAACCTGTGATGGCATTGCGTCCCAGGTCGCCTTGAGCCATATTGTGCGGCAACGAAAACGCCGCGGGATTCAGCCGGCTGCCTCCGGGGACCGCGGGATCGGCGATCCAGACCGGCGCCCCCGGCACAATATCCGGGCGAATCACGTTGCTCAATCCCAGACCAAAGGCGTCCTGGCTGGTCAGGACGTCAATGGGGAAGCCCGTCCGGGCACGGAACATCCCATCCAGCGCCCAGCCTCGAAACCCGTAGGAAAATGCCCCGGTGACATCGTGGCGCACATCGAAGTTGGACGAGCCGCGGTCCTCGGCGGCCCCGAATCCCGGTTGCACCAACTCAATCGCCGAATCGAATGAGACGTTGTCGATAGAATGCGACCAGCCGTAGGAGAGCGTGCCCTGCAGCCCGCGAGCCAGACTGCGCCGGTACTGAAACTGAAGGGCATTGTAGTTGGAGGCCCCGTTGTTGGTGGCCAGGGCGATATCGATTTCGTCGATGTCCGGCCGCAGGTACGCTTCCCGCCGCAGCAAGCCGTGGCCCTGGGAGCCCACGTAGGAAAGGGCGACCACGTTGCTGGCGCTCAACGCGCGCTCCAGGCTGACGTTCCACTCGGTGGAGTACGGCAGGCGCAAGTTGGCCGCTACTCCGTAGCGAATGGGAACCGCCATGGCGGAGGCGGCGTAGTCGTAGGGCACCGCCGAGGACGTCCTCAGGGTGTTGAAAGGCGCCCCGTTCACGGCATCCGCCTCGGCGCTGAATCCGGCGTCGTAATAGACCCCCATGCCGGCTCGGAGCGTGGTGTGTCCGTCACGAGTAAGTTCATATGCTACGCCAACTCGTGGCCCAAAGTTAAAGTAACCCATGCGCCACAGCGGGGTGCCCTGTGCCGGGATTTCCATCGACGATTCGCTGGCCACTTGCGGCAGCACGTTCTGCAGGTTGCGCAACGAAGCGGTGGGCGGGTTGAGCTCCCATCGCCATCCGTAGGTCAGCGTCAGCCGCGGATGAACTCGCCAGGTGTCCTGAAAGAACAACGCCATGTTGCGCACCACGCTGGCTTGCTCGGAGGTTTGCGACAAAGTCACCAGCATATTCCGATTGCCGGCCAGATCGTCCAGACTCTCGAACGTGACGCCGACATAGTAAGGAGGGCCCCCGCTGCGCGGCGCCAGGCGCCGGTAGTCGCCGCCGAACCGTATCTGGTGGGTTCCGTGGGTCCAGGCCAGCGTATCCACAACATTGAATTGCCCTTCGCTATTCGTGCCGGAGGCGCCCGTGACCAACTCCCCGACCCCTCCCACCGAGAGCCGGTAGAACGCTTTCCCCTTGGGAACGGCAATGGGCAGCGGCAAAGTGGACAGGTCCAGGGGGACCGCGCCGCCGTCGGGGCTGGACTGCCACTGGCCGTCCACCCGGGTGTCGGCTGCATTCACCCGGAGTTCGTTATCCAGGCTGGGGCCGACCAGAGCGGTCAGGCCGGCCGTCAGGCTCTCGAAGTGGAACTGCGACGAATTGATCTGGGAGTATCCGGACTGTGTCGAGGAAGGCGTGAGGCTGTAACGGGCGAACAGGTTCAGGCGAGAGCTGAAGGCATGGTCCAACCGCAGGCTCAGGGCATCCAGACTGGAGGGCCGCGAGATGCTGGCGATCGTTTCGGCCAGCCCGTCGCCGAAGTCCGGCCCGTTGGGCAGCGGGAAGGCCTTCAGAATAGGCTGGACAGGTCCCGGCGAGTACCGGCGCAACAGAACGGTTGGCACGGCCTCCGTCCAGACGGACGGCTGCTGGAGCCGAAGTCCTTCATAGGAAAGGAACAGGAAAGTGCGATTGCGGCGCAACGGGCCGCCCAATGTGGCGCCGAAATCGTTTAGGCGCGACGGGCTTCGTCCCAGACTCACGGCGTTGGCCAGCCAATCGTTGGCGTCCAGGCGCTGGTTGCGCAGGTACTCGAACAGGCTGCCGTGGAAATCGTTTGAACCCGAGCGGCTACTGACAATCACTTGCGCTCCCGGCAAACGCCCGAACTCGGGAGAGAAGCCGGTGGTTTCGATGCGGAATTCCTCCAGCGCATCCAGCGCGATCAGATTGTGCGTGCTGCCGATGGCGGTCATGCCGGGCAGGGAACCGCCGCTGAACTGCGCGGGCATTCCGGTGCCGCTCACCCCGGTATTGGCGCTGACGCCGTCCAGGGTGAAGTAGTTGGTGTTGGCGCGCTGGCCGTTGGTGCTGAACTGGCCGGCCTCTCCGGCGGTGGCCGGCGTGATCAGGACGCCGGGGGCCAGCTCCAGCAGCCCCACCATCCCCCGCCCGCTCACCGGCAGCGAGCCGATCAATTCCTGTCCGATCACCATTCCGACGGAGCCATCCTGAAGGCTGGTGGGGGCCGGACCGCCGTCCACCGTCACCTCCTGCTCCATGTTGCCGACCTGCAGGGTAAAGTCGATGCGCGCGTTCTGGGCGACCTCCAGCCGCACCCCTAGCCGCGTCAACGTCTGGAAGCCCTCCTTGCGAACTGTGACCTTATAGCTCCCGGGCGGTAGGGACGCCAGGGCATAGCCGCCCTCCTGGTTGGAGTGGCTCACCCGCTGGATGCCGGTGGCCTGATTGACGAGGGTGACGCTAGCTCCGGGCACCACCGCCTCGGAGGAGTCTCCGATCACTCCGGATACCTGCGCTCCCTGCTGCGCGTGAAGCGCCGCCGAGAGAAGCAGCCATCCGGACAGGACCGGAGCCAGGCGCATTATCGGGTGCCCTCTGTGAGTGTATCGCGAAAGGCTGTCGCATCGGCGCGCGAGCGCTCCAGGGCGGAGGCGAGCTGTGCGGGAACACTGGCTGGTGGAAGCTGGCTATCGGCGCCGGCCAGCAGGACGTTCAGGAGCTGGTCGGCCTCCTGGGCGGACGCGAGCACCTGCCCGGCGCCCGCCTGCCAGTTCGGCCAGGCCGCCGGAGCGCTCCCGGTTTGCGGGTAGCTGGCGCCCAATGAGACCAGCACCGGCTGTAGGGAAGCCTGGATCTCCGCCGCCGTCGCGGCAAGCTGTTGCGCATGTTCGCGCCGCAGCGTCGCTAGCAGCCTGCGGTCGCGCGGGTCGAGCTGCGCCTCGGTGGAAGCCGGAAAGCGCTCCGCCAAATTGCGCAGGGCGTGGGCCCGCTCCATCGCCGACTCGCTGAGGTCCAGTGCGCGGTTGGCGAACTTCTCGAAGGCCACCCGCCCGCCCACGGCCTTCTCGATCTCGGCCTGGAGAGGCACGCGCGCCGCGGTAATTGACAAGGCCGCCCGGCCCGTGCCGGCCTCCGCCTCCACGGGCGTCGGGTTGTCGAATCGCACGGCCACGTTGGGCAAGCCGGCCAGCGAGGAGCGCACCTGCTGTTGCCGGTCGGGCTCCATGCCGGTGCCTGTGACCAGGAGTTGCCGGCCGCTTCTGGTAAGCTCGATTGGCTCTCCCAAATCCGCGCCGATCCTGTGCAGCGCGGCGATTACCTGCAACTCCCGAGTGGGTCCCGTACCCGTCTCGACGGCCTCGGCCCGTGCACCTGGAGCGGTCTCGGGCGCCGGCTCTTGCGCGATGGCTGGAGTCGCGGGCGAGGGAGCTTCCGGCTGCCCGGGGATCTCGCTAATCTCGATCCACTCGTTCCCCCTGAACTGGAAGGTCTCGCTGACCGGGGAGAGATCCTGGGAGCGCAGCGTGATGGTGGCCTCGGCGAGAGCGTTCTGAGTGGTGGTGGTGCGAATGCGGACCGTGCCGGCCTCGGGCCCGCCCGGCGATTCGACCGCATCTGCTTTCTCCGGGAGGCTGTCGTGCCAGGCGGCATAGGAACGCGTGCTCAACGGGTCTTCCCAATTGAAGCGCGCGGCGGCGAACAAGGCTTCCACCGGGGCGGCGCCGGTCTCGCTCGCCGCGGTTTCGAGAGCCGGCCGGGTGAAAGAACGGCTCCGCATACGCACCCGGATCTGCCGGTGCGGCCGCGGGGCGGAAACCTCGGCGGCCACCGACCGGCGAAGCAGCTCGGCGGCGCTTACCGCGGGAGGCCGTTCGAACCGCCAGACCGCCAGGCAGGCCAGCAGTACCATCGCTGCGGCGGCCAGCCAGCGATTCGGCGCGCGCCTCGGCGCCATGGCGCGCGGCTGGTCGAGTCTCTCCATCCGCACCCGAATGTCGGCCCAGGGCCGGGGTGGTTGGGGTACTGGCCCGCTCTCGTGGTAGCGGACGTAGTCGCCAATGGTGCGCTGCAACCCCTCCAGCTCGGTCCGGCAGCCCCAGCACGCCTCCAGATGGGCCCGCACGTCCGCCGCCTCTCGGGGTCGCAGCTCGCCATCGGCGAACCGCAGCAACTGCTCCTCGCCAGGGTGGAGCGCTCGGATTCTAAGCATCGCTCGCCCTCCTCAATCGCGTGATCGCGCGGCGCAGAAACTCGCCGACGGTGGATGTGCCAACCCCGATCGCTTGGGCGATCTCCTGATATCTGAGACCTTCGGCACGTAAGAACAGGCAGCTTCTCTGCTGCGGGGACAGGCTCTCTACGGCGTTGTGCAGCCGCTCCAGTCTCTGGCGGTCGATCAGCGCCTGCTCGGGGCTTTTCCCGGGGGATGCCAGCGCGGCTTCCATCTCCGGCTCGAAGGGCCGCACCGAATCCTGCTTCTCGCGCAGGTTGAGCCCGTGGTTATGGGCCACGCGGAACACCCAGGCCCGTGGGTTGCGGATGGCCTCCCCCTTCTGCAACGCGATGTAAAGGCTCAGGAAGACGTCCTGGGTGGCCTCCTGGGCCTGCGGGGGATACAGACCCAAGGTCAGCAGGTATCGGTACACGTGGTCGCGGGCCTCCAGGAACAGCCCTTCCACCTGGTCGTGCAAAGTCATCGCGGAACGCTCGAAGCACAGTCCGGCCGCCTGTAGTCTTTCTATCCCGCCTTGGGCCGTTGGGTCGGGCATGAGGTTGGTTCGGCCTGGGCCGCCCTACTGTGTAGCCACGCAGAGCATGGCCCCATCGAAGGACTGGGAGCCTTGTATGGTCACCGTGAGGTTCGAGTTGACGCCGCCGCCGCAAGGTGGCGTGCTCGCGGGAGGCTGCGGAACCTGGAAGTTGACCTGGAACATGCCGATCTGGCCCGCCGCCAGGCCGACATACGTCGGCTGATACGTCGCCGCCACCCCATACCCCGGACGGGAAATGCCGGCGTTAGGGCGGAAATCCAGATCGATGCGAACGGTGTTCGCGAGCGCCCCCCAGGGGGAAGGCGCGCCCGTAGCCACGGCCGGAGTGGTGGCGCCCAGGCCATAAACGTAAATGACCAGTTGCTCGCCCGTGGTTGCCGGCGCCGAAGCGGATACCAGGCTGCCATCCGCGTGGGTCACCAGGGACTGGCAGGGCAGCGCCCCGTCGTCGCTCGAGAGCGCGTCGCCGCAGTTGGTCAGAACGTGTACGGCGTCCATCATCGGGGAAAGCTGGAAGGACCTGCCGACCACCCCGTTTTCTACGAAGGTGATCGCCGTGGTCCCGATCAGGTCCACTGGCGCCATGAGCAGCGGATTGCGCGGCACCATCTCGAAGGGTATCTGCAGAGTCACTGCCGTGAGCATGCAGTCGGGCGACATGGTCGCCGGATCGCTGCACGTGTCGAGCTGTTCCACCGAGAACAAGGGTACCGCCAAGTTGCTTCCGGGACCGGATTGGCTGAGCGCGGCCGAAATCCCCGCCAGTTGCAGAGGCAAGGGGACCGTCGGCGCCCGGTCGGCGCGGTCCGGCGGCGGCAAAACCGTTTGCAGGCCCGTCAGAAAGAAGGTGACCACTTGGCCCGGCGCCACCTGCACCGGGATGGGGTTGACATAGCCGGCTCCCACCAGGGCGATACCGCCCTGTCCGAACAGCACCTGGCAGGCCAATAGAAGAACGATGGTTATCCGCACAGCGGCAATCCTCCCTACTGCTCCTAAGACACTCCAGAATCTATTTTAACGACACCGCAAAACTGGTGTCGTCAAAACCGCGGGTCGCCTGTCTTAGGGTCGATAGCAACGAATTTGGACTCCCTCGCCGCGGATTCAGGTTTCGGCCGGAGTTTTGGTATCCAGGTGCAGGAACAATATGGACGCGGGCCTCACCGGGAGCGAACGCCGCTAACGGGTAGCGTACCAGACTAGCCGACGCCGGGTCTCAGCCCGACCGCTCGGGCGGGTCGCATCGGAGCTGTTAGTTCGGGCAGCTCCGATGCGATTCTTCATCCGGCGGGAAATCGTACGGATCTGACGATCCCGGCCCCTTCCTTCACCACCACCAGCCGATTGGCCGCCACCTTGGCGATGCTCTCGAGATTGCCGTTGGGCCAGCGGATTTCCAGATCGGCGCTCTCCGCCGCGCCCAGACCGAAGTGCAGACGCCGGTCGCTCACCGACAGGTAACTGGACTGGGCCAGGACTTCCTGGGCCTGCCGCTTGCCGCCGTAGTGCGCGGTGACCCGGGCGCCGATGGCGCTCCGGTTGGATTTCACGCCTTCCAGCTTCACCTTCAACCAATGGCCGTCGCCAGTGACGTCGTTGCGCAGTAGCGACGGGGGCTCGTTCTGGTTCATGATCAGGATGTCCACGTCGCCGTCGTTGTCGAAATCCCCGAAAGCCACGCCGCGGCTGGCATGCGGCGCGCCTACCGCCGGTCCCGCCTGGTCGATCAACTCCTCGAACTTGCCGTCGCCCAGGTTGCGGAAAAGCAGCCGCGGCGTTCTGTGAGGCTGATCCGGGTACCTCTTCTCGACTTCGGGGTAGACGCTGCCGGTCGCGACAAAGATGTCCGGATAGCCGTCGTTGTCGAAGTCGGCGAAGCCGGTGCCCCAGCAGATGAAACGGGTCTCAACGCCCAGCCCGGCGCGGATTGTAACATCTGTGAAGTTGCCTTTTGGAGTGTTTTGGTATAACGTTGGTGTATCTTCGGCGAAGTGCGTCTTGAAGATGTCGAGCAGGCCGTTCAGGTTGTAATCGCCCACGGCGATGCCCATGCCAGCCTGCTCCTGCCCGTCCTCGTTCAAGGCGACGCCGCGTTCGAGAGCCTCCTCAGAGAAGGTGCCATCGTGCCGGTTGTGGTAGAGCAGAGCGGGCGTGGAGTCGGCAGCAACGTAGAGGTCGGGCCANNCCGTCGTTGTCGAAATCGGCGGCCACGGCGGTCAGGCTGTAGCCGCGTCCCGGCTTGGCGATCCCAGCGCGCTCGCTCACATCGGTAAAGGTGCCGTCCCCGTTGTTGTGAAACAGCAGGTTGGATTCCGGCGGCAGCCCGCGCGGGCCGCAGTTGGTCGGGATGCCCTTCCAGTTGCAGTTGGGGTCCTGGCCGGTGGGGGGCACGGCCTGGGGATCGAAGACCAGGTAGTTGGAAACGAAGAGGTCCAGGTTGCCGTCCCGGTCGTAATCGATCCAGGTGCAGCCACTGCCCCAGCGCCGGGGCCGGGCCAGGCCGGCCTGCTGGGTCACGTCGGTGAAGGTGCCGTCGCCGTTGTTGCGGTACAGCACGTTCTGGCCCCAGTAGGTGATGAAGATGTCGTCGAAGCCGTCGTTGTTGTAGTCGCCGACCGTCACGCCGACGGCCCAGCCGGTGCGGGTCAGTCCGGCCCGCTCGGTGACGTCCGTAAACGTCCCGTCGCGGTTGTTCTTGTACAGCCGGTTGGTGGTTCCCGGCGGCGCTCCATCCAGGCGCGTGCCGGAGAGCACGAAGATGTCCAGCCAGCCGTCGTTGTCGTAGTCCAGAAACGCAATGCCGGCCCCCGTGGTCTCCAGGATGTAGGAGACGTGATCGGGAGGGCCGTAGATGGCCGGCGTGCGCAGGCCGGCCTGCTCGGCGATGTCCGTGAAGCGGGCGTTGAATGGCCGGCCGGAGGGCTTGCCGCGCGGAGTGGGCTTCACCCCGCGGGAGGCCATCCCGCCGCGTTGCGCCTGAAGGCTTCCGGCGGATACGGCGGCCAGCGCCAGCCATTGCCTGCGTGTCATCCATCCCATCATAGTCGGGAGGAGCAGCCTTATGGGACAGCAGCCTAGAAAGCGGCGCGGAAAGGTCCTTGCGGCGGGCGCCGGCACCCGGCTCTCGCTGGTCCCCGATCAGATTCCCTCGCACTCCAGCATGTCGAATCACTCCGCGGCAGCCGATATCTTCCCCGAAGGCGCCGTGCAACTCGCTGTGGAGTGCCATCCGGACGAAGACGCCCTGGAGAGTCATGCCTTGGGCAAGGCGCGCGGGGCCAAGCTGGCGCGAATCGAGGAACACCTGCTGGTTTGCGTGGACTGCCAGAAGCGGCTGGCGGAACTCGACGAGTTCGTGGGAGCGCTCCGCGAGGCTGCCGGCGGGATGCTCGAAGCGGTGAGCTGGACTCACTTGACGACCGAGGGCACGGTGCAGTTGCACGCCAGCAAGTCGCGGAGCCGGCAGTGGGTAGCGCGGATTCAGGGCAGGGACGTGGAGGGGGGGCGCGCCTTCCCATCGCTGCTCGAAGCCTGCACCTTTCTGCACCGGTCTTTCGCGGAATTGTACCCCGAGCACCGCTGTACGCGGCACTGCCACCACGAAGAGTGATGAAGTTCCCCGGACTGCGGTAACCTGGAGGGCGATATGGAATTCTTCCAGGTGGTTGAGCAACGGCACTCGATCCGCAATTACAGCTCGCGTCCGGTCGAGCCGGAGAAACTGAATCGCATCCTGGAAGCGGCCAACCTGGCGCCATCGGCCGCTAACCTGCAAGCGTACGAAATCTACGTGGTCGCCAAAGTGAAGCAGCGCGCGGCCCTGTGCAAGGCGGCGCATGGGCAGGGATTTGTGATAGTCGCTCCAGTCTCGCTGGTATTCTGCACCAACGCCGCGCGCTTGCTCGAGCGGTTCGGAGAGCGCGGCCGGGGACTATACTCGGTCCAGGACGCGACCATCGCCTGCGCCTACGCGCAACTGGCCGCCACCGCGCTGGGCCTGGGCTCGGTGTGGGTGGGCGCCTTCGACCCCGAAGAGGTGCGCAAGATCGTCGGGTTGCCCGAGGCGCAGCAGCCCGTGGCCATCCTCCCCATCGGTTACGCGGAAGCCGAGCCCGAGATCAGAGGCCGCCGCACGCTGGAGGACCTGGTTCACCCGGTCTGAGACCTGGCTGCCATTCCAGGCTCTACGCCAGCGCGCGGACGTCCAGCGGCGTTCCTTTTCGTTCGTCGCGAACCAGCGTGATGGCGCCGGTGGAGCACTTGACCTCGCAGGCGCCGCAGCCCATGCAGTTCTCCCAATTGCGGGTCACATCGCCGTCGCCATCTGTCAGGGCGTGAAAGGCGCAGATCGCGAGGCAGTCGCCGCAGTGCGCGCACTTCTCCGCATCGATCTGGGCCACGTAGCCGGAACTCAAAAGCACCGGGACGCCGTACTGGACCATGGCCTGAATTCCCACGCAGCAGCACTGGCAGCAATTGCAGATGGCGTAGAAGCGGTTCAGCATGGCGTCCTTAAACCAGGCCGTATGCACGTGGCCGCGCGCGTGCTCCGCCTCGAGCAACTCGAGCGCTTCGGCCTGCGTGAGCCGCCGCGCCGACGGCTGCTGCTCGAGGACCATGCCGCTGATCGGCTGCCCGATAATCATGCATACCTTGGTGGGCTCGCAATGCACGGGCCTGTTCAGGCGGCAGGAGCAGTCGAAGACCACCACCTCCGGCGACGATTTCAGAATGATGTCCCGGGCTATGGGAAACGGAATGATCTGCTCCTGGTCGGGCGCGAACACATCGTGGTCCAGGCTCACGATGGCCCGCGCGTGGTCATGCACCAGCACCCGGGCATGATAGCGATCGGCGAACCAGCGCCCCAGGAACGCTGGAGGCCGGAGCTTGAGCAGGCCCAGCAGCGCTTTCACGTAGCGCAACGGCCAGCGNNAGCTCGTCGCCGGCCTCGGCAATGTCGTGCGGCGATGCTGCGGCGGTATCCAGAGCAACGTACCAGGAGCGTCCCATCAGTGGCGGCAGATCGAAATCCAGGGGCTCCCAATACATGTTCATCATGACGTGCAGGTCGGGGTCGCCGTTGAAGCCGGCCAGCGTGAATGCCAGCACGCGCGCCTCGGGATCGTTCCAGCCGGGGCAGTTGAGCTGACAACCGTGCCAGGCCACCTCGGGCATGCCGCGCTCGTTCACCGCACCTCCATAAAAGCGGTTCTCGCGCAGCACCGCGTGGCGCTTGCGGAAGGCGATAATGCGTTGCCAGAAGCGCAGCAGGCCCGCGTTCTTCTCGGTCAGGCTCCAATCGATCCAGCTCAGCTCGTTGTCCTGGCAGTAGGCGTTGTTATTGCCGCGTTGCGTGCGCCGAACCTCGTCTCCGGCCAGGATCATGGGCACGCCGCGGGAGAGCATCAGAATGGTGGCGAAGTTCTTCATCTGTTGGGTGCGCAGGGCGTCGATCCCAGCATCGTCGGTGACGCCCTCGTTGCCGTAGTTATAGCTCAGGTTGTCGTTGATGCCGTCCTGGTTGCCCTCGCCGTTGGCGTCGTTGTGCTTGACGTCGTAGGAGACCAGGTCGTTCATGGTGAATCCGTCGTGGCAGGTGATGAAATTGATGCTGTTCACGGGCAGCCGGCCGCCCGCCTGGTACAGATCCGAGCTGCCCGCCAGGCGAGTAGCCACCGCGCCCACGACGCCGGCTTCGCCGCGCACGAAGCGCCGGATATCGTCGCGGTACCGGCCGTTCCACTCCGCCCAGCGGTCGCCGGGGAAATGGCCGATCTGGTAGAGGCCGGCGGCGTCCCAGGCCTCGGCGATGACCTTGGAATCCATCAGATCTTCGTCCAGTTCGATCTGCCAGACCACCGGCGGATGCAGGATGGGCTGGCCGCTCTCATCCCGCGCCAGCACCGAGCCTTCGTCGAAACGGAACCCGTCCACGTGCCCTTGCAGCACCCAGTAACGCAGGCTCTCGACAATCAGCTTCTGGGCGATCGGATGATTGCAGTTGAAGGTGTTCCCGCATCCCGTGTAGTCGAAATAGTACTGCGGGTCGCCGGGCACCAGGTAGTAGTAGACGCGATTGTCGATGCCCTTGTAGCAGTACACCGGGCCCAGATGGTTGCCCTCGTCGGTGTGGTTGAAGACCACGTCCAGGATCACCTCAATGCCCGCTTTGTGCAGCGCCTTCACCATGTCGCGGAATTCGTCCAGGTGATCGCCGGCCTGCGGATTCACGCAGTAGGCCGATTGCGGGGTGAAGAAACCTAGCGTGCTGTAGCCCCAGAAGTTGTGGAGGGGCTGCCCGTTCATCTGGCGCAGCACGTCCGTCTCGTCGAAATCGAAAATGGGGAGCAATTCGACCGCGGTGACACCCAATTCCTGGAGGTAGGGGATCTTCTCGATCAGTGCGTGGAAGGTGCCCGGCTGGGCCACGCCGGAGCTGGGCGACTTGGTGAAACCGGCCAGGTGCATCTCATAGATGACCTCGTCCTGCGCCGGACGGCCGAGCGGGCGATCGCCTTCCCAGTTGTAAGGGGAGGGATCGACGACCACCGAGCGCATCGAGGTGGCGACGTTGTCGGCGGGGCCGCAGGCGTCGGCGCGCTTCCAGACCGAGTTGGTGTTGCCGCGGGCGTAGGGGTCGATCAGGACCTTGTTGCGGTTGAAGCGCTGGCCGGTGGAAGGATCGGCCGGGCCGTCCACCCGATAGGCGTAGTGCGCCCCGGCCCGGAGCCCCTGCACGTGAACGTGCCAGAAATGAAAGCTCTTGTTCAGATAGGGATCCAGGATGATGGTCTGGCTGGGCTGCGGATCGTCGTGCTCCTTGAAAAGCAGGAGCTCGACTCCGGTGGCGTCCTCGGAGAACAGGGAGAAGTTGACGCCGTCCGGGGTGGGAGTTGCGCCAAGCGGATGGGGGCGGCCAGGATCGGTCTGGTAGTCGGGCGAATTGGGCATGATTTCCAGTTCTAGCATGAAAATGGGTGGCGTACGGGCTAGGATCGGAAAGGTGCGTCGGAATTGGAGAGTCCGGAAAAGGACCGCCTTCAGCGCGGGAAGCCCTCCGCCGTTAAGGGTTGGTCTTTGGGGGCGGGGGAGGAGACGGTGGTGGCTGCGGAGCGGGCCTGGACGGTGGAGGCGGCGCCGGCTTCGGCATCGGAGGCCAACTCTTAAAGACAGTGTTCTGGATTACCCATGCTGGCTCGTCAGATGATTGAGACTGAACACGCGGTCTTGCCACTTTCCCAAGAGTTCCTGATCGTTGGGCGCATCCCGGATGGCCAATTCCGAGGGCTCCTTTTCCCGCCCCATGATCCTCTCGAGTTGGGATTCGGCGTCCTCGTCAGTTGTGTGGTTCCAAAGGTGAGCGTATTCGTTCGCGATCTGGCTCCACGCCGAATGTAGTTGTGTCATGACCGCTATTCGCCTGTCCAGGTTGACAGCAATGGCATAGGCAGTTGCCAAAGCAACCATGAGCGCCAGGACGATGGGAACCCACTGCGGGGCCTTACCGATTATGGTTGCGGCGGCTCCAGAAGAAAAAAAGAAAGACGCACCGGTGATCCACTGTTTGCGGCGAGTGTAACGAGTCGCCAGATCTCCAAAGTAGAGAGAGCGCGCTTCTGCGGCCAGCATGTACTCCCACGCACGCGTGGTTTGGAATTCATTGAGCACGGCCTGTCCCTCCAGATCGATTATAACGCTTCAGGTCGGCGGTTCGGTCGATTGGGAAGCAGGGAGACTGGGCGGGGGTTCTAAAGAACCGCTGGGATTCCGCCGAACCTAGAGGGGCGCAGTGTATGTCCACTAAAGTGCTGACGGGCGAACAAACGGTAGGGGCGGCTCCGGTAGCCTGGAAGCGGCTAGGGTCCGGTGGCGCGGCGGCGTTGCAGGCGCAACTGGATCCGCTGGTGGCTCGCATCGCGCAACTGGAGCGGGAGATCACGCAGCGCGAGCAGCAGTCTTTCGCGGCCGGCTATCGCAAAGGGGAAAGCGCGGGTCAGGAGCAAGCGATGGCGCGGCTGGACCCGGTGGCGGAGCAACTGGCGCGGACGTTGGTCGACCTGTCTCAAACACGACGCAAGTTGCGGCGGGACGCCGAGCAGGACGTGGTGAAGCTGGCGCTGGCGATCGGCAGGCGCATCCTGCACCGCGAGCTGAGCATGGATCCGGAGGCGATCCTGGGCGTGGTCAAGGCGGCGCTCGAGAAGCTCGGGGAACGTGAAGTGGATCGGGTGCGGGTCAACCCGGAAAACGCGGGGATCGTGAGAAAGCACCTGGAAGCAATCGGGCGCGGGCAGCGGCTGGAAGTGGTGGCGGATCCGCGCCTGGACCGGGGCGCGGTGATCTTCGAGACGGCGCAGGGCCACCTGGATGCCTCCGTGGACACACAGCTCGAGGAGATCCAGCGCGGGCTGGCGGACAGATTGCAGCGGCAGCCATGAGCGACCCAGGCCGGCTGAACATCGCTCCGTTCCTGGAGAGTGTCGAGCAAGGCAGCCCGTACCGCTGGACGGGAACAGTGCTGGGCCTGGTGGGGCTGCTGGTGGAATCGGCCGGGCCGGCGGTCGCAGTGGGGGACTTCTGCGAGATACAGTGCGCGGGGGGCCGGCGCATACGCACCCAGGCGGTCGGATTCCGAGACGGCCGCGTGCTTTCCATGCCCTTCGAGGAGACCAGCGGGCTGGAGCTGGGAAGCCCCATTGTGGCGCGCAAAGAGGAGGCCCGCGTGGAAGTGGGGCCGGGCCTGCTGGGGCGCATCGTGGATGGCTTCGGCAAGCCCATGGACAACGGGCCGGCGCTGGAGGCGGCTGGGTCCTACGATTTGTACAAGGCGCCGCCCGGCCCGCTCGAACGCGAGCACATCGTCGAGCCGCTGGCCACTGGAATCCGCGCCATCGACAGCCTGCTCCCTTGCGGGAAGGGGCAGAGGATCGGGATCTTCGGCGGCAGTGGGGTGGGGAAAAGCACGCTGCTGGGGTCGATGTGCCGGCACAATTCCGCCGACGTCAGCGTGGTGGCGCTGGTGGGCGAGCGCAACCGCGAAGTGCGCGCCTTCGTGGATCACGACCTGGGCCCGGAAGGGATGAAGCGGTCGGTGGTGGTGGTGGCGACTTCGGACCGGCCGGCCCCGCTGCGCCTCCGCGCCTGCTTCGTGTCGCTGGCCATTGCCGAGTACTTCCGGGATCAGGGCGCGGACGTGCTGCTGGTGATGGACTCGGTCACGCGACTGGCCATGGCGCAACGCGAGATCGGACTGGCGGCGGGCGAACCTCCCAGCCAGAAGGGCTACACGCCTTCGGTCTTCAGCCTGCTGCCCCAGATCTTCGAGAGGGCGGGGAAGTTCCGCCGCGGCTCGATCACCGGGTTCTTCACCGTGCTGGTGGAAGGCGACGACATCACCGAGCCCATCGCCGACGCGGTGCGCGCCATTCTGGACGGACACATCGTGCTCTCGCGCCAGCTCGCCAACAAGGGACATTATCCGGCCATAGACATCTTGAGCTCGGTGAGCCGTCTGACTTCGGAGGTGGCCAGCCGGGAGCAGCGCGAGGCGGGCATGCGGATGCGCGAGGCGCTGAGCACCTATCAGCAGTCGGAGGACCTCATCCAGTTGGGAGCCTATGTCTCGGGCGCCAATCCGCAGCTTGACGCGGCCATTCGCGTGCGGCCGCAGATGCTCAACTTCCTACGGCAGGAGGTCGAGGGGAAGTCGCCTCTGGTGGAGACCGTGACGCGGATGCAGGCGCTAGCCAAGCTGCTGGGATAACGGGATCCGATGCAGCGCTTCCGGTTCCGTCTCGAGAGCGTGCTGGCGTGGCGGCGCCTGCACCTGGAACTCGAGGAGACCAAGTTGCAGCGGCTGTTCGAGGAGCTGCGCCGGGTGGATTTGGCCGGCCAGCGGCTGGATGCGGAAAAGGCCCAGGAGGAGCGGGCCGTGCTGTACGCGGCGAGCGTCGAGGCGCGCGAGCTGGCGGCGCTGGAGTCCTACCGGCAACACGTGAGGCGGGAGAAGGAGCGCTTGAGAAAAGAGCGCGCCGATTGCCAGGCGCGCGTCGCGGCCCAGCGCGGGCTGGTGCTCAAGGCCGAGCGCGACGTCCGGCTGCTCGAGAAACTCAGAGAGAAGCGCCTGGGGGAATGGCAGGCGGCCGCGGATAAGGAACAGGAGGCGCTGGCTTCGGAGCTGTTCCTGGCCCAGTGGCACAGGCAGTAGCGCTATTTCCCGAACGTGATCGACGATTCGCCGGAGTAGCGGTGGTAGTTGCGGAAGTCGATGGCGTTGCGGGAGCAGTTGCTGGTACCGCGCTGGCAAGAGAGGATCTCGGCATGCACCGGCAGCAGGAACAGGTCCGGGCCACCCAGGCGAATGTACTGGTATTCGATCGCGGTTTCGACGGTGTCGAGGGGGAACTCCTCGGGCATTCGCCGGGCCTGCATTTCGATGCGCAACACGCGGCCGGACTTGGGGTCGATCCACACCGCGCCGCGATAGGCGGGCCGTAGAAGCTGGGAAGGCGCTTGGATGGACCAGTTGGAGCGCTCCCGCTCGACTGAGTAGTCGTAAACCGCGGTGGAAACCCCGGCGATGGTGTCGCCCCCGCGTTTGTGGAACTCGGCCGCCGTGCCGGGCGAGAAGAGACTGGCCAGGATGGTGCCGTACTCTCCCCTGGACCAGGCCCCGCCGGTGTCCTCGAGTCGCTTATTGGTGGGCTTGTCGTTGATTTTGATATTGCGGTAGTGCTCGCTCTGGTCCTCGAAGATCACCTCGGCGGACACGATATCGATGGCTCTCCAATTCACCGGATGGGAGGTGCTCTCGAAGCGGGCGGTGAACTGCTGGCAAACGTAGTTGGGCAACCTCTCGTCGAAGGCCGCGGCGGCCTGGCGCGCCTTCTCGACGATGGGATCGTCCGGGCGCGGCGTGGGAGGCGGCGCGGTAGCCGCAGCGGATGGCTGCGGGACGGCGGCCGAGGCGATCTCGGTGGGCGTCAGTTCGGTGGGCGGTTCGATGGGGGCCGAGCGCCGCGCGGCGGGAGCGCCGTGATGCTGAACGGGCGGCCCGGGGTCGTCGGCGCCCATGCGCACCGGAGGGGCAGCGTCGCGAACCTCGGTGCGAGGCGGCTCGGCTCCCGGCTGGAGCGGGGCGACGGCATCGGCGTCGCTCTCGGGGGCGTCCTGGTGTGCCGAATCGCCTCTGTGCTGCACCGGTGGCGCGTCCTTATCGGCATCCGGCACGGTCTGCTCCGAGATTTCCACCGGTTGTGAGGCTCTGGCCCGCTCCTCAGAGGTGCCAGCTTTGGTCCAGATCACCTCGACCGCGTAAAGGTAGCCTTGTTCGTCACGGGTGGTCTCGACGGTCAGGTGGTCGCCGGGTCGGAAACTGGAGGCCTCGGTCTCGGTGGAGTTCTTGAGGAACTTGGTCGTCTCGGTGCGCTTCAGCGAGAGGATGCGGGTGTCCTGGGCTTCTAGGACCACCAGCTTGGCATCCACGCTGCGCAGGATGCCCATGACCTCGATGGTATCGCCGGCCGCCTTCTCGACCTTCGGCTTATTCCGGTGAGGCAAAGGGATTTGAGCCGCAAGAGGCCACTCGGCCAGCAGGCAAGCGAAGAGGAAGACCCAGCGGGGCACAAGCATAAGATGGGAGTCAGGCGCGCCGGGTTACTGAAAAAGCGGGGGCGGTCGGAGGAAGACCGCCCCCAGAGTGGAGTTGCACTACTTAGGCGAATCGGGCCCGCGCCGCGGGGCGTTGGGTGCGCCGCCCTGACGATGGCCGGAGAAAGATGCCGGGCCGCCTTCGATGACGGTGTAACCGGCCGGGACCTCGAACAGCGAGGGGTCGGGTTCCGCCAAGGTGATCTTAGTCAGCTTATAGGTGTCCTGGCCCATGCGTGGATCGTTGTGCGTCAGGAGCACAAGCACGTGCAACTTGGGCGCGAACCAACGCTCCGAAACGGAGACGATGGGACGATCGTTGCCGATCTGACCAGCCAGAATGGTGGTGGTGGTGCGGCGGCCTTCGGCCGAGACGCCTTCGATATCCTTGGGGGGCAAGTACTCGCTCTTGAAATCCTCTTGGACTGCGCCCGGTCCGGCGTGCATTGGCCGGTGACCGCCGGCAGGGGGACCCATCTTGCCACCGCCCTCAGGTCCGCCACCGCGCGGCTCGGGACCCATCATGCCGGCTCCGTGGCCTCCCCGATGCAGGGGCACTTTGGTGGCGGTCTTCTGGGCCGGATCGAGCACGTAGGTAAAGCCGGCTACGGGATCGGTGATGGTGATGAGCTGTTCGGAATGGCCCGGGGGTGCGAACAGACCATGGCCACCGGGCGCCACTTCGTTCCTGGTGCGCCCCTGGCCGTCCCGATAGACGCCTCCGGCGACCTGGCGATGAATCTTAGTGCCGTCGCCCAGAATCTGGTTCACTTCGCTCACCGCCGTGGCCGAATAGGGCGCGCCCCTCACGATCTCGCCCGGAGGGGCCATCTCTCTCCCGATCCAAGGGCCGTCGCCGCCCCCCGGGCCGCCAGCCGGAGGGCCGGGCCGCCCGGCGGGACCTTGCGCCAGTGCGAGCGTGGCCAGCAGCATCGCCGCCAGCGCCGTTTTGATGCAGATACTCTTCATGGTTTTCTCCTGTGTCTAATCAATTCACGAACCGGACGGCACGGGCGAACCCATCCGGGCCGAGCACGACGTCGGCCTGCACGGGTTCCTCCGCGCGCTCCGGATTCATCGGTAATCCAAAAGTCGTCAGCACGGTGCGCGGCAGCTTCATCCGCACCACCGGCGCTCCCTCGAGCGCGGACAGATCGGTATCCTGCTCCAAGGCGAAGTACTGCGTGGCGACTTCGCTCGAATCGGCGCTCTCGACGGCCTGCGAAGCGGCCACATTGTCGATGGCAACCGGCGCCGGCGCCCTTGGCTGCAACGCAGCGGCGACGGCCAAAACGGCCAGCGCCGCCGCGATTCCCCAGGCCGGCCAAAGGGCGCCGGATTTCGCCGCCGATTGCGCGCGCGCCCCGCGACGGAAGGCTGCGAGCAACATCCGCTCCACGCGGGCGGGAGCTTCGAGGCTCTGCGAGCTGGTGGCCAGGATACGCAGAGCCGCGGCCACATCGCGCTCATTCGCCAGGCGCACCGCACAGCGCGAGCAGGCATCGGTATGGGCCAAGGCGGCTCCATCCGCCACCCAGCCGCGCGCGAGTTCGAACACCACGTCGTCAAATTCCCGGCAATTCATATGGAACACCCCGCCGGCTTGATCTGGCCGGCCACTACGGAGGGCGCCGCCGTCCCCCCCCTCAGCCTCTCCGCGAGCATGCCGCGGGCACGGTGCAGCCGCGACCGCACCGTCCCCAGCGCGCAACCCAGGGCCGCGGCCGCCTGCGCGTAGTCCAACTCGTGCAACTCGCACAGCACCACCACTTCCCGGTAATGGACGGGCAGCGACAGCACCGCCGCGCGCACCGTCTCAATGGTCTCCCGGCGGGTCAGACGCCCCAGCGGATCCGCGTCCGGCGCCGCCAGTTCGACCTCCGCCGGGGAGCTTCGATCCGCCTGCCGGTCGAGCGACCGTAACACGTGATTCCTGGCGATCCCGTACAGGAACGCCCCCAGCGATCCCCGGCGCGGGTCGAACTTGACGGCGTCCCGCATGAGCGCCAGAAAAACCTCCTGGGTCACGTCCTCGGCGGTAGCCGCCGAACCGCTCATATGCAGCGCAAAACGGAACACCCCGGCCTGTCGGCGGCGGTAGATCTCTACGAACGCCTCTTCCTGGCCGGAGAGCATCTGCTGCAACAACTCTTCGTCGCTGGGAAGTTGCGGATCCATCAAGCCGTCACTATGGATTCGGCTGGCGGGCTGGAAAGGTTCCAGAATGTTAGGGCTTCAGAGCGAAGGGCCGGGCGGCCTCGGGCGCCGCCCGTGTTTTCATTGAGTTGGCGTGGCAGCCGCAGTCTCTGCCGGCGCCGGTTGGACGTCATCTTTGGCGCTGGAGGCCGCAGCGGCCGGAGGTTCGACCGGCGTGGCCGCCGCAGCTTCCGTTGAAGCGGCCATCTGTGGAGGAGGATTCACAGGCCTGACCTCTGCCGAAACCGGCGGCGGCGCCTGAGCCGCCGGCGAACCAAGGGCCGAAGGCCGGCCCCAAACGGCGCGGATGCTTTCGCTCACGGAGCGGCCATCCGGGAATCCGGATAGATCCACCCGAAACGATGTGTCGTTGCTGCCAGGCGAATACACGAAGGAGCCGGTACGCAGCTCCTCCAGGGTCAGAGGCAGAATCTGGCTCTGTTCACCGTCCGTGATGGCCAAGGCAGCCTTCTGGGCGGAGAGGATGGGAAGAGCGGTGCGATCCCAGCTCAGGCACAGTTGCCCCGCGTTACGTTCGACCTTGAGCGAAAGCGACGACCCGGCGGGCGTGCCCGCCTTCCACTCCGGATGTTGGCCTTCCATCCTGTGCTGAAGGTAGGACCCCAGGACGATTCCCAGCACCATCGCGGCCAAGAACTCAAGCCAGCGCAGAAGATCGAAGGTGGGTAGGGCAAGCTGTGCCTTGGCGGGTGCTTCGGCCACGGGGGCTGGCATCACTTCCTCCACGGGAGTTGGTTTTGGGCGGAAAATCGCCCGGAACTCCGCCATCTCCGCGGTCCTCGGGTCGGGGGGCGGAACGGCGGCGGGAGCGGCTTCCGGCATGGGTTGGGCGACGGGCTGGCTCTCCTCAACGATCAATATCCCCACGGGAGGCGGCGGCTCGACGGGAGCAATCACGGCAACAGCAGGGGGCGGGGCAGGGGGCTCCGGCATCACGGCCGGGGCGACCGGCTGGCTCTCCTCAA
>PMEV01000190.1:1283-5237 GCA_003154855.1 Bryobacterales bacterium | reverse complement strand
TCTCGGCCGCCGCATCCACCTTAGTCGCCGCCTGCACCGCCTTCCCATCCTTCGCCGCCGGCTCCAGATCGCCCTTCTGCCGAACCGTCAGTGCCTGGATTGGTATGGTCAGCGCGTTCTTCCGTGTCGCTGTCGTGATCTTCGATGTGCAGGACAGCCCCGGCCGCAGCTCCGTGGACGGGTTGTCGAGCGCGATCACCACTTTGAAGTCCTTGGCCTCCTGGCTGGAGATGGTGCTCTGGGAGGCCGCCAATCCCGTCGAGCGCAGGATCGCCGTATTGCCGATCTCGGTCACGTGCCCCTTGAAGGTCTTGTTCGGCACGGCGTCGATGGTGACGTCGGCCACCTGCCCCAGCGCCACGTTTACGATGTCCGTCTCATCCACCTTCACTTCGGCCGTGATCAGCGACATGTCCGCGATGGTCATGATGAGCGAGCCGGCCGAGTTCTGTATGCCCGGCACAACCGTTTCGCCCACCCGCACCGGCAGGTTGGTCACCATGCCGTCCAGCGGCGCCGTCGAGTAGGTCTTCTGCAATACATCCGAGAAGTGGGCCAGGGTGGCCTTGGCCGTCGCCACATGGCGTTGCGTGGAGGCCAACTGCGCGGCCGCCTGGTCCCGCTGGGCTTTGGTCTGCGCGTAGTGTGCCTGCGCCTCCCGGACCGCCGCCGCCTTCGAGTCGTAATCCGTCCGCCGCGTGTCCAGGTCCTGCTTGGCGACCAGTTTGTCCTTGTACAACTCCTCCGTCCGCTGGTAGCTGAGGTTGGACTGCTCCAGGTCGGCCTGCGTGCGCTCGATGGTGGCCTTGGTGTTCAGCAGGCTCTCGTCCGCCGCCACCAGCGACGATTCCATCGCCGTCGCGTCCGCCTCGGCCGAACTCACCGACGCCTTCTGGGCCGCCACGTCCGCCTCCGGCTGCACCGATTCCAGGCGTGCCAGAAGCTGGCCTCTCCTGACGCGATCTCCTTCTTTGACAACGATTTCCATGATCATCGAAGGCAGCACCGCGTTGGAGCCGATGTTGACGTAGTTCTTGGGTTTGATCTCGCCCGAAGCCGTCACCACCGATACCAGGTCCTGCCGGGACACCCGCCCGGTCTGAACCACCACGATTCCCCGCTGGCTATATCCCTTGGCCACCAGCGCGCCCACGGTCACCACCACCACCGCAATCACAATCAGCCAGATCTTCCATTTCCGCTTCACAGGATGCTCCCTTCTGGATCAGACGCCAACTGAGGGCAAATTGTTCACAAAATCCGATGGTAACATGCAGGTTTCGCCGAAACCTCCGGGGTGGGCCCCCGTTCGTTACGTCTCGGTGAAGAAACTGCCCATCTCGCGGAACTTGGCGTACCGCTGCTCGATCAACTCGGTGGGCGTCAGCCCCCCCAGCTCCTTCAGAGCCTGTCGCAAGACCTGGCGCACCGCCTCCGCCGCCAGGTCCGGGTCCAGGTGAGCGCCGCCCTCCGGTTCCGGGATGATCCCATCGATCAGCCCCAGCTCCAGCAGGTCCTGCGCGGTCAGCCGCAGTGCCGATGCCGCCAGCGCCGCCTTCGAGGAATCCCGGTAGATGATGGCCGCGCAGCTCTCCGGGCTGATCACGCTGTACACCGCATTCTCGAGCATGAATACGCGGTTGCCGACCCCCAACGCCAGCGCTCCGCCGCTGCCGCCCTCCCCGATGCAGATCGCGATGACTGGGCACCCCAACCGGGCCATTTCACGCAGATTCGTGGCAATCGCCTCGGCCTGCCCCCGCTCTTCGGCGTCGATTCCCGGATACGCTCCCGGCGTATCCAGCAGCGTCAGGATCGGCCGTTGGAACTTGGCGGCCAACTGCATGATTCGCATGGCCTTCCGGTATCCCTCCGGTTTGACCATCCCGAAGTTCCGGTACAGCTTCTGCTTGGTGTCGCGCCCCTTCTGCTGGCCGATCACCATGATCGGCTGGTCCTCGAAGAACGCCATGCCGCACACCACCGCCGGATCGTCGCCAAACCGCCGGTCGCCGTGGATTTCCTGGAAATCCCTGAACAGCCGTTGGATGTAGTCCAGCGAGTGCGGCCGCTTGGGATGCCGCGCCAGTTTCACCCGCGCCCAGCTCGGATTGTCCTGTGCCGCTTCGTCGGACGCCCCCTGTCCCGCGGTTGCCTGTGGCTGTTCGTCGTCGGAAGCCATGTAACCTCTAATTATGCACTAGCCCGCCCCCACTCAGGGTCTCACGGGTGCACGACATAGATGTGGGGTCAGGATTTCATCCNNCAGCCCGCCTTGCGTACACGTACGTTCGGATTCCACCGGCTTTGCGAAGGAATAGCGTCGGTGTCCACTTCTGTGTCGCGCACCCGCATCTCACCCCGCCAGCTTCTCGATCGACTCCGGCCCGCAGATCCGTTCCACCTCCTGGCGGAACTCCCGGTCCGGCTTCACTTTTTGCGCCACGTCCAGAATCAGCGAGAAATCCCGCGCCCGCTCCAGCCGCAGACGCACCGAGGTCTCCCCCGGCTTCTTCGCGAAGATCTCCGCCAGCGCCCCCGCCGCATCCCCCTGCCTGCCCAGCGGCACCCGGATCGAGATCAGGTTGGGGTACTGCACTCCGGCCACCGCCAGCGGCGTCAGGTCCTGAATCGAGACTTTGGGCGGCCCGCTTTCATCCGGCAGCGCGGTCGCCTTGACGAACAACGCCCGGTCCTCCGCCAACTGGTCCATCAGCCGCTCGTAATTGGTGGTGAACAGCACCGCGTCGATGGTGCCATGCAGATCCTCCAGTTGCATCGCCGCCCACACCTTGCCTTCTTTGTTGCGCCGCCGCTGTATCCCGCTGAGAATCCCGCAAAGCTGCACTTCGACCCCGCGCTCCAGGCCCTCCAGCGTGTCCGTGAAGTGCGTCGCCAGCTCCTTGATCTTGGCCGTGTACTCTTCCAGCGGATGCCCGGTCACGTAGAAGCCCAGCACTTCCTTTTCGCCCGTCAGCCTCTCCCGCGGGCTCCATTCCGCCGTCTGCGGAAGCGGCCGTTCTTCCGGCGGCTCCTCCGCCGCCAACTCCGCGAACAATCCGCCCTGCCCGGTCTGCCGGTCGCGCCAGACTTTCTGCCCCGATTCCATCGCCCCCTCGACCGCCGCGAACAGTTGCGCCCGCACCGGCGCCAGCGAGTCCAGCGCTCCCGCCTTGATCAGGCTCTCGATCATCCGACGGTTCACCGCACTTAGGTCGATGCGCTCGCAAAAATCGTACAGCGACCCGAACCGCCCCCCTTCGCGCCGCGCCGCCAGGATCGAATCCACTCCCGACTGCCCCAGGCTCTTGATCGCCCCCAGCCCGAAGCGGATCGCCTCTCCATCCGGCGTGAAGCTCCACTGGCTCGAATTCACGTCCGGCGGCAGCACCCGGATCCCCATGTCCCGGCATTCCCCGATGTACTTCACGATCTTGGCCGTGTTGCCCGTCTCCGAGGTCAGCAGCGCGGCCATGAAATCGATCGGGTAATTGGCCTTCAGGTACGCCGTCAGATACGCCAGGTACGCATACGCCGCCGAGTGCGATTTGTTGAACCCGTAGCCGGCGAACTCGTCGATCAGCGCGAACAGCTTTTCGATCTTCCTCCGCGGATGGCCCCGCTCCAGCGCCCCGTGCATGAAGCGCTCGCTCTGCTTGGCCATCTCCGCCTGGTCCTTCTTGCCCATCGCCCGCCGCAGCAGGTCCGCTTCTCCCAGCGAATACCCGGCCAGCCGGTTGGCGATCTGCATCACCTGTTCCTGGTAGACGATAACCCCGTAGGTCTCCTCCAGGATCTCCTTCAGCTCCGGCACCTCGTAGCTGATCTGCCGCCGCCCGTGCTTGCGCTCGATAAAATCGTCGACCATCCCGCCCTGAATCGGCCCCGGCCGGTACAGCGCGTTCAGCGCGATCAGGTCTTCGATGCGGCTGGGCTGGTAGCGCCGCAGAATGT
>PMEV01000190.1:0-1221 GCA_003154855.1 Bryobacterales bacterium | reverse complement strand
CAGGAAATCCATCTTGAGAAGCGAGAGCTTCTCCAGCCCCGACATGTCGTACTGGGTGACGATTTCGTCCTTGTTGGTGCGGTACAGCGGGACCAGTTCTTTTAGCGGTTGCGGGGCGATGACCACCCCCGCCGCGTGAACGCCCGCGTTGCGCGCCATGCCTTCCAGCCGCCGCGCCGCCTCCAGCACCTCCGCCACCCGCGGGTCTTTCTGGCTGGCCTGCGCGAACCCCGGCTCCATCTTGATGGCGTTCTCGAGCGAGATGTTCAACACGTTCGGAACCAGCTTCGTCAGCCGGTCCACGTCCGCGAAGCTCATCTCCAGCACCCGCCCCACGTCCTTAATCGCCGCCCGCGCCCCCAGCGTCCCGATGGTGACAATCTGCGCCACCTGCTCCCGCCCGTACTTCTCCGTCACGTAGCGGATCACTTCCCCGCGCCGCCGCGTGCAGAAGTCGATATCGATATCCGGCAGGCTGACCCGCTCCGGATTCAGGAACCGCTCGAACAGCAGCCCGTACTCCAGCGGGTCGATGTCCGTGATCCCCATCGCGTAACTCACCAGACTGCCCGCCGCCGACCCCCGCCCCGGGCCCACCGGGATTCCCTTGCTCTTGGCGAAGCGTATGAAGTCCCACACGATCAGGAAGTACCCCGAGAACTTCATCTGCTGGATCATGCGGATTTCCCGGTCCAGCCGCTCGGCGTATTCCTCCGGGTGCTGCTTCAGGCGGCCCGCTGCGATGAGCGCCTCGATCCGCGGACGCCGCCCCTCGAATCCCTGCCGCGCCACGTACTCGAAGTAGGTATCCGTCGAGTGCTCCTCCGGAACGTCGAAGCGCGGGAAGGGCTCCCGCACCTGCTCCATTTTTACCTGGCAGCGCTGGGCGATGTCCCAGGTCCGGTCCAGCGCCTCCTCGAGGCCGCCGAACATCGCCGCCATTTCCACGCGCGTCTTCAAATAGAAGTCCGACGTCGGCCACTTCATCCGAGACGGGTCGCTCATGGTCTTGCCCGTCTGTATGCACAGCATGATCTCGTGCGACCGCGCGTCCTCGCGCCGCAGGTAGTGCGCATCGTTGGTGGCCACCAGCGGAATGCCCGTATCGTGCGCCAGGCGCACCATCTGCGGCAGCAGCCGGGCATCCTGCTCCATCCCGTGGTTCTGCAGCTCCAGGAAGAAGTTGCTCCGCCCGAACAGGTCCGTGTAGGTGTAGGCCAG
>PMEV01000175.1 GCA_003154855.1 Bryobacterales bacterium | reverse complement strand
GTCGACCGCTGCCCGATCTCTTCGCCGAAGATCAACCAGGCGCTGGCCGCTCTCGGCGAGATGCTGCCAGAGCGCCGTTTCCCGCGGTTCCTGCGGTCGATCGAGTTGTTCACCAACGAGACCGAGGTGCAGATCAACGTGCTTGAAACCGGCCAGCCCGTGGCGCAGCGCTTCTTCGACTGGTGCGCCGAGCGGGTGCCTGGTTTCACCGGCGGGGCGATCGAATACCCGCTGAGGCAGGATCTCTACCGTGTGCGGGGCCGCTCGTTCTTCCAGGTGAACCGGTTCCTGATCGGGCAGATGGTGGATTGCGCGCTGGANNCTGCCGCTGGCCCGGCGCTTCGGCGCGGTGACGGCGGTGGAATCGTCGGGCAACGCCGCGGGCGACCTGGAATTCAATGCCGCGAGGGCCGGGCTCGCGATCGCGGTGCGGCAGCAGGCCGTCGAGACGTACCTGGCTGCGCTCGAGAAGCCGCCGGATTTCGTGCTGGCCGATCCGCCGCGCACCGGGCTCGGCAAGCCGGTGGTGCGGGAGCTTCTGCGTCTGCGGCCGGCAAGGCTGGTGGTGGTAGCCTGCGACCCGGCCACGCTGGCCCGCGACCTGGGCGCGCTCACGGGCGGCGGATACGCGATCGAGCGGATGACGCTGATCGACCTGTTCCCGCGCACGTTTCACATCGAGACGGTAGTAGGGATGAGGAGGATGGTCTGAGTACTCCGATTCCCTGCGCTGGACTCGGATGCGGCTCAGTCGTCGTAGCCGCTGAGGAACAGCAGGGCGTCGTGTTCGACAAGCCCGAGACGAAAGCGCTCTAGCCACCCAGAGCGGCCCAGGACATCCCGGCGGTAGTCGGACGGCGCCGCAAAGTACACCATGGTCTCAAACTCCCATTCGAGGCATGAAAGTGTCAGCGTGTGGCCGTAGACGTCCAAGCGTCCAGTCGCCGTGCTCACGACCTTGTGCACGCCAGTTTCGACATCGAGACCCAACTGCTCGGCATAGTCCCTCTTGAAGATACAAAACGACGCGCCGGTATCCACATTTGCAGAAAGCCGGACGGATCGTCCATCGGGCGCTTTCAGGATGACAGGCACCTCTATTCCGGTTCTCGACAGCGAATAGTCGTGCCTCGACCGGAATGTGAGAGTTTCCACGCGCTCACCAGCCGGCGAAGGGCAGTTCTTCCTCGTCAACTCGAATCACGAGGGGAGGTTGGGGGCGTTCCGCGACTTTCAAAAAGACCTCTTTGGATGTAGAGCCGTCAGCAAGCAAGCGATCGCCTTCGAGGGCTATCCACCGGCCGCGGAACCTGTGCCCGTTCTCAGCCAACCACTTCATCTCCTGATGAAACTGCCGATCCCTCTGCGCGCGTCGCCGGAACCGTTGCAGCAGTTCCAGAGCGTGCTCGGCTCCGGAGAGGTGGGCGGCCACAGTCGTCGAACTTCCGCGCACAGGGTAATTGAAACCGGTAGGGATCAGCCAATTCTCACCAGGGGGGTGGAAATCGCGCACGTGTAGCGTCTGGTCATCGGGATTCAACTCCGCGCCACGCGAGTGACATTTTGAGAACGCCGATACCAAGAACCCGCCATCGATATGTTGGTCCGCAACCAGAAGAGCATCCGTCATGGGCGCACGCTCTATGGTACCTCAGCGATGCCCAGCAGGCGGAGAGCAGCGACCTCGTCCTGGTAGAGCTGAGCGGCTACGTCCGAGAGGAGCGCGTCGCCGGCAAATCTGCGCTGGAGGCGCACGAAAGCGGCGCCTTCGTACCTGAGGGACTTGTCAATGACTAGCGCCCCATCGCTTTTGTAGAGGGATACTCCACAGAAAAGACACTCGCCCACCACATTCCCGTTGACAAGAGAGGCGGTGATCTTGCCAAAATCCAACGTCCCAGGGCTCACGTGGAACGCCAGCGTGGCCTCTTGAGACTTCGGTGAGATGCCCACTACGTTACGAACCTGGGAGGAGATCCGGTCGAATATGGCAACCAACTGCGGAGCGATTTCCCAGTTGGGGTTTGCCGCAATGAAAGTCAAGGTGTCGAGTCCGATCCGGACAGCCGCGTTCAGCCTTCGAATCGAGATATTGAGATAGAGCTCCCCGATGTTCGCCGCATCTTTGTTCATGGAGAAATCGGTGAGCTCAACTCCAGCCGCCCGAAGCGGTGGGACAAGCTCCGCGACGAATGGATTCGGCCACCGTTCTATCCACGGATCTGCAAAGGACTGGCGGTGTTCGAAAAACGCTTCGGGTACGTGGAGCCGGGCGCCGGGTTCGTCCACAGCCCAATTCTAGCTCAATGGCGGGTCGTCTGCGATGAAGCGCCTTGGCAGGGGTTTCGATGCGCCTGCGGTATGGTGCGGTCGGGGCGTCGCTGGCCACTCCGCCGAGGGTAACGGCGTCAGGTGGCTATTGACGTTTTAGCGTTGAGACGTTAAAGTGGCAGCATGACCTTAAGCAAGCGGGCAACTGTCTACTTCGCCCCGGAGATCCACCGCGCACTGCGGCTCAAAGCGGCGGCGACGGACCGCCCGATCTCCGAGATCGTGAACGACGCGGTGCGGTGCAGCCTGGCCGAGGACGCGGACGACCTGGCGGCCTTCGAGGAGCGGGCTGGTGAACCGAGCCTCGACTTCGAAGCGGTGGTGAAGGACCTAAGGAAGAGTGGAAAGCTATAGGGTCCCGATCAAGGCGTCGGCGGCCAAGGAACTCGAAGCCCTCCCCATCAAGAAGATCAGGCAGCGGGTGGCGGCACGCATACGCGCGCTGGCGGGCGACCCGCGGCCGGCCGGGTGTGAGAAGCTGGCGGGATACCTGAATCGTTACCGAATCCGCCAAGGCGCCTACAGAGCGATCTACTCCGTTTCCGACGAGGAGAGGCTGGTTCTGATCGTGAAGATTGGCCAGCGAAGAGGGGCGCATTCGTCATAATGGTGGAGAGGTGCGGAGGAGGCGCGTTGGCTGCCGCGGACAGTAACGCCGGGAAGAGGACAGCGCTCGAGAGATGGCTGGAGGGCGTGCGGCAGAGCGAGAACAACCTCGCCCTGGCGCTGAGCCTGGTGATTGGCGCGCTGGTCGGCCTGGTGGTGGTAGCGTTCATCCTGCTCACGGGGCGGCTGGCGGCGCGGATGTATCCGGCGGGCGGGGCGGCCTGGCTGCGCATCGTGGTCCCGACGCTGGGTTCGCTGGTGACCGGCTATCTCCTCTACCGTTACTTTCCCTACGCGCGCGGCAGTGGAATCCCACAGACCAAGTTCGCTTTGTACGTCGAAGACGGGCGCATCAGGATGCGCACCGTGGTGGGCAAGTTCGCCTGCTGTTCGGCGTCGCTGGCCAGCGGCATCTCTCTGGGACGCGAAGGCCCTTCGGTGCAGGTGGGCGCCGGGCTGGCCTCGGTAATCGGCCGGCGATTGGGCTTGAGCAAAGAGCGAGTGAAGTGGTTGGTTCCGGTAGGCAGCTCGGCGGCGCTGGCGGCCGCGTTCAATACCCCCATCGCAGCGGTGTTGTTCTCCCTGGAAGAGATCATGGGAGACCTGCACGCTCCGGTGCTGGGGTCGGTGGTGCTGAGCTCTGCCACCGCCTGGATGGTCCTGCACCTGGTGCTGGGCGACGATCCGCTGTTCCACGTGGCGGGCTACCATCTGGTTCATCCGCTGGAGTTCGGGGTCTACGCGGTGTTGGGAGTGGTGGGTGGATTGGGGTCCGTGTGCTTCGTTAAGCTGCTGCTGGGGCTACGCGAGCGGTTCCGGCGGCTGCCCAGGTGGACGGTTTGGTTTCAGCCGGTGATCGGGGGCCTGACCGTGGGCCTGATGGGCTGGTTCTATCCGAATGTGCTGGGCGTCGGCTACAACTACGTGGAAAGGGTCTTAAACGGGGACGTGGTGCTGCGCGTGGTCGCCGTGCTGGCGGTGCTCAAGATTGTCGCGACGGCGGTATGCTATGCCTCGGGGAACGCCGGAGGCATCTTCGGCCCGAGCCTGTTCATCGGAGCGATGATCGGAGGAGCGGTGGGAAGCGTGGCGCACGCCCTGCTGCCCGGCTACACCGCCGAACCCGGCGCCTACGCGCTGGTGGGGATGGGCGCGGCCTTCGCGGGAATCGTGCGCACGCCGCTGACCTCGGTGATCATGATCTTCGAGGTTACCCGGGACTACACCATCATCGTCCCCCTGATGATCTCGAACCTGATTGCCTACTTCATCTCCTACAAGCTGCAACCCGAACCGATTTACGAAGCGCTGGCGCATCAGGATGGCGTGCAACTGCCGAACGCCGCATCGCGGGCGGAGGCGGCCCGAATCCAGGTGGCGCAGGCGATGCGTACGGTTCCGGAGGTGTTCCCGCCGGCGGCGACGGTGGCCGAGGCGGCGGCGCGCGCCCGGCAGAGCGGCCTGGACGCCTGGCCGGTGGCGGACGCGGATGGAGCGTGGGCCATGCTCGGAACGAGTGAGATGGAGGGCGCCATCGCCGGCGGATTGGGGGGCCAAGAGCCGGCGGACATTCTCGGGGACCCGGTATTCCTGCACGTCCATCCCGACCACCCGCTGGGCCTGGCGCTGGAAAGGATGGGCGCGAGCGGGCACAAGGCGGTGCCCGTGGTGAGCCGGGCCGACGTGCGGGAGTTGCTGGGCGTGCTGACCCTGGACGACATTCTGAAAACGTACGGAGTCCGCAAACCCGATGACCAGTGGGGAGAACGTGGATAAGCGCGCGGAAGCGGCCGGACCGTCCATGCTCGTGGGGACGTTTGTTCTGGTGTTCCTGTCCATGGCCGCCCTGTTCGCGATCGACACGTTCCTGGCGAAGATGGAGCGCTCCGAGAAGCGCGCCGAAGCGCAACGAATCTTCGCGGAGGCGCAACGTCTCGCCGCGGAGGGACGCAACCTGGAAGCGATCGAGCAGTTCCGAAGTGGGTTGTCCATCGCGCGCGACGATCAGGAGTACGAACTGGCGCTGGCGCGGGTCCTGCTGGACGCGGGCAAACTGGCGGACGCGCAAACCGTGGTGGACGAGGTGCTCCAGCGCGCGCCCACCTCCGGCGCCGCGAACCTTGCGATGGCCCGCATCCTGTCTCGGCAAGGAAACGCCGCGGATGCGTCCTCGTATTATCACCGGGCGATTTACGGCCGCTGGAACGAGCCTGCCGCGGAGGAGCGGTTCCAAGCGCGTTTGGAGCTGGTCGATTTCCTGGCCCGGCAGGGCGACAAGGGCGAGCTGCTGGCGGAGCTGCTTCGGCTCCAGGACGAGACGCTGCCAGACAGTACTCTCCGAAGCCGCCTCGGCCACCTGTTCCTGGCCGCCGGTTCCCCGACCCGGGCCGCGGAGGATTTCCGCGAGGCGCTGCGCCAGAAACCCCAGAACGCCGAAGCGTACGCCGGCTTGGGCGAGGCGGAATTCGCGGAACGAAGGTATCTCAATGCGCGTGCGCATTTCCAGATCGCCGTACGGCTCAGGCCCGACGATCCGAACACCCAAAGGCGGCTGGAGCTATGCGGCCAGGTGCTGGAGATGGATCCGACCCGCCGGGGACTCGGGGCCGCTGAACGGTATCGCCGGAGCCGGAAACTGATCGAACTCGCGCTAGAGAGCGCCGGCCGATGCGCCGGTTCCGTCCTTCCGCCGGCGCTGCGGGAGTTGGCCGGGAAAGCCCAGGCGGCGCTCGGGAGCCGAATTCGGGCGTCCCAAATGGACGACGCTACGGAAGCCAACATCGCGCTGGCGGAAGAGTTATGGCAGGCGGGCAGAAAGGACTGCAAGCAGGTCCTCAATCAGGCGGAGGAACCGTTGGCGCTGGTGCTGGCGGAAGTCGGCCAGTAGGAGCGCACTACAGACCTTACGCTCCGGCGCCGATGGTATCCTCAGGCATAATGAGGACCGCGCGAAAGATCACCGTCCAGGTTCCCGCAGGGCTTCTCGAGAAGGCGCAGAGGGCGAGCGGCACCGGCATTACACAAACCGTTCGCGCCGGCCTGGGACTCCTTGCGGCATCGCAAGCCTACGCGCGGCTGCGTCAGTTCCAGGGTAAGGTCCGATTTACGCACACGCTGGCAGAGCTGAAGGCCGACCGATGATCGCGGCCGGCACAGGCATGCGGATCGCCTTCCTCTGAGGCGATGGCGGTGAGGACGTGGAGTTGGCCGGCACAGCGCTTCATGACCGGAAGGAAGTGAGTCCAGGCTGCCGGCAACGGGCGGGTGCGTTGCGCGCCAAGGTGCTGGCGGGGCGTCGAAAGGCGCGCCTCGGCGATGCCCTGATCGCCCAGAGCTGTGTCGATCACGCGATTCCTCTCCTTACGCGAGACCGGGATTTCCGGACGTTCGCCGGCGCGGCCGGCCTCAATCTCATCCTGGGGCCCGCATTAGACTGAACCGATTTCGTCCAGGCTCTGCCGGCAGGCGGGTTCGCCGTAGCGCGATCGCAGCGCATTACCGTTGCACGGGAATGAAGAGGCCGGGTTGGCTCTGGACTCCTCCCACCGTGGCGACCACCGAGGCGTCTCCGTTGGGCAGGAAGGAGGGCACCGTCACGTTCAGTTGATAAAGCCCGGCCTCGGTGAGCCCGGCCCAGACGACGGGGGCGTTAACGCCACCGATGAGCACCGTCATGCGGGTGGCCGCGGGGTAGGCCGTGGTCAGCACCTGGCCGGCGGGTGGCGCGGGTAAGGTTGGGCCGAATCCGGTCCCGAATAGCGCCACGGTTTCGCCGGGTTGGGCCGGTCGCGAGGATACGCCGGTTCCAAAGGCCCCGGCCGGGGCCAAATAGTCGAAGGACCCCGCCTTCAGGGCGCAGATCGCGGCGACGTACTTCTGGTTCGGCGCGGTGAAGGCGAAAAAGGCCGGCGAGTAGGTCTGAAGCAGAACCGGAAACGACGCGCTGACGAGGCTCCCGTTACTTATCACAACGTTCGCCAAGCCAGAGGCAACACCGGGCGGCGCGAGCAGGTTGACCTGCTTGGGGCTGATATAGGCGATGTAGGCCGGCGACCCGTTAATCGTGGCGCCGACTCCATCCAGACTCCGCGGCAGCTTGCCTCCGGCGATATCCTGCGCTCCCCAGGAGCGGTCCGAGTTGGCTGGAGCGAGATTCCAGCCCCAAATCGTGATCCAGGAGTTGCTCGAGACGATTTGGATGGCGGCATCGGCGGCAGTGGTTACCGCGCTGACGACCGGTGCGGGGAAGACAATCCCGGCGCGCCCAATTTGATTGGCGCCGGGCGCCGTAAACCAGAGCGCGCCATCGGGCCCCGGCGCGATCTGATAAGGCGCGGCGATCGAACTGGGGAGAGTGTACTCAGTGGTCGCGCCAGCCGTGGTGAAGCGCCCAATCCGGTGGCCGCTATTGGCCGGCAGCCCGTATTCGGAGAACCACAACGCGCCATCCGGCCCTGCCGTAACGCTCCCGGCACTGGCGCCGGGCGCCGAGAGGTTGAGGGCATAGAAGGTGACCACACCGGCGGTGGTGATCTGCCCGATCCCGCCGCCGGCCTGGGTGTACCAGAGCGCGCCATCCGGCCCGGCTGTGATGTAGTCGGGGCTGGAAGTGGCCGCCGGGAGAGGGTATTCGGCGATCCCTCCGCCAACGGTGATTTTGCCGATTTGGTTGGCTCCGAATTCCACGAACCAGAGCGCGCCGTCGGGACCCGCCGCGATCGCGAGCGGCTGGCTGAGAGGCGTCGGGATGGGGTACTCCGCAATGGTCCCATCCGTGGCAATCCGCCCAATATTGTTGGCGGAAAACTCCGCGAACCAAAGCGCCCCGTCCGAGCCCGCCGCGATGCACAAAGGGCCGCCGCCGGCCGTCGGGACGGGGTACTCGGCGACCGCCCCGGCGGTTGTGATGCGTCCGATGTGGTTTGCGGTAAACTCCGCGAACCAGAGCGCCCCGTCCGAACCCGCCGCGATGCCATAAGGGCCGCTCTTGGGCGTCGGGATGGGGTACTCCGTGAGAGAGCCCGCCGTAGTGATCCGCCCGATCTGATTGGCGTTTAGTTCGGTAAACCATAGCGCGCCGTCCGGCCCCGCCGCGATGGAGTTGGGGTTGCTGGCGGGCGTGGGGATGCCGAACGAGGAGAAAGTGACCGTTTGCGCGGCCGCCGCCAGGCTCAGCGCCAATCCCGGCAGGTAGAGCCGCGTGACGCGCAACCAGCTCATGGTCTTGTCAGCTCCGTACAAACCAGAGTGCCGGCGGCGGCGCACAAATCTCAGGCTGGCCGCGGCGGCGAAGGGTTCAGTGAGCGGCGGTCAGGTCGAACAGGTAGGTTCCCGAGCCGGCTTCGAAGACCACTTCGGCGGCGGTTTGCCGGGCGCCGGCGAGACCGGGCGCGCCGGGCTGAAAGGCGTTGTCCTTCCAAACCACGCGGCCGGATTCGGTCGCCAGGACCGGGTCGAGATTGCTCTTCGGCAGGTGGATTTCGGCCTGGCTGCCCACCGGGATGGTCACTTCCAGGTGGAAGGAATCCGGCGTGCGCCGCCAGGAGGAGACCACGCTGCCGCGCAGGGTCTCGAGGGAGGCGGCAGCCCACTGCAAGTCGCGGGCGGGCTGCGGCTGGATGCGGATGCGCTCGTAGCCGGGGCGCTCGGGATCGAGATTGATCCCGGCCAGCGCGGAATAGAACCAGGCGCCTACGCTTCCAAGCATGGGATGGTTGTGCGAGTTCATCGACGGACCGGTCTTCTCTTGCCACAACTCCCAAAGCGTGGTGGCGCCGTGCTCGACCATGTAGCCCCAGCTCGGGTAGGTGGTCTGGGTGGCCAGCTCGTAGGCCAGGTCGGAGCGGCCGGAGCGCGTCAGGACTTCCATGACGTACTTCGCGCCCAG
>PMEV01000334.1 GCA_003154855.1 Bryobacterales bacterium | reverse complement strand
GCCCGTGGCCACCAGTGCGGAGGTGTACAATACACCGATTTGGGCAGAGCTCGACGGACAGGAGACGGCCAGCGTCGGCGCGGCAACGTTGATGACGCAGGCTCTGGTCGCGGTGTTCCCTGGGGCGTCCTTGGCATTGGCGCTAAAGGAGTCGATGCCCCCGGTGCCAGTCGGGGTCCCAGTGACAGCTCCAGTGGAAGGGGTCAGGAGCAAACCCGGAGGCAGCGATCCGGGATTGATTGAATACGTGTAAGGCGGCGTGCCGCCCGTGGCCACCAGTGCGGAGTTGTACAATACACCGATTTGGGCAGTGTTCGACGGACAGGAGACGGCCAGCGTCGGCGGCGGCAAGGTCCCGCCGGGGTTTGTTACTGCATTGTCGTCCAACGTAACCGCGCCAACCTCTGCTAACGCTCTGCCGTTCAGCACCGCACCGGTATCAAGCGTGATGGATGCGTAAGCCATGATAGTTCCATTGACGGTAGAGCCACTTCCAAGAGTCGCTGAACTGCCGACCTGCCAAAAGACGTTGGCAGCCGTGGCGCCCCCGGTCAGACTGACTTGACTGCCTGACGCCGTGATCAGAGTGCTCGGGATCTGGAAGACGTACACCCCGGAGCCGTTGAGAGTGACGGTCCCTGTTATCTGCGCCGAGGACCCGAAGTTATACACGCCAGGGGTTACGACTGTCCCGCCTAGCTCCGCCGCGTGAAGGACAGCGCCGGTCTCTGCGAGGGCGAAGTTGTAGGCGCTCGTCAAGTCGGCCTCGGCCTGGGCGGCCGTAGGATCGGCCGCGTATATCGTCCCGGTCACTGTCCCGGGCGGAAATCCAGTCACCGCACTGCCTGGACTCACGCCAAGATCCCCAATAACATGGGTAGCGCCGGTGCTGGTAACCGTGCTGCCAGCCAGAACCCCGAAAGCGCTGGCCGATCCAAGGGGAACTGCAACCGCTGCTGCATTTAAGCAAACAGGGAACGTCGCACACAAAAACAGTACAGCGAACTTCCGCATGTCCTCTCCTTATACCTTGTGTAAAATTCTACGCCGATCCCACATCGCCGTCAATGGAAATAAAGCCAGGCTTCGCCTCCGCTTCCCAGATCCCGTGAGGGGCGTTCCATAATTGGCAACCCGTTGATAAAAAACACAAAAACAACATCCGCCACCCCAGCAAGCCGCCTCCGGACAGTTTCACCAACCGCGCCCCTTGACGCCCGCCCCCTGAATGTGTAATTATTCAGTAGAGTGCATATTCATTCATCCGGCGCTGAAGGAGGCTGCCCCTATGCAATCCACCGCGTTCGCTGAGCCGCTCCTCAAAGCGGCTGCCCGGGACGTCACGAGCGACCTGGACCTGTCCACCGACGAGGTTACCTGTCTGCTGGACCTGGCCGGCCAGCTCAAGGCCGACCCGGCCCGTTACGCTCAGGCGCTCGCCGGCCGCTCGCTGAGCCTGCTCTTCGAGAAGCCTTCGCTGCGCACTCGCGTGACCTTCGATCTCGCCATCCAGCAGTTGGGCGGCCATTCGGTGTACACGCACGGCCCCATCGGCGAGCGCGAGCCGCTGAAGGACGTGGCGCGGAACCTGGACCGCTGGACGCAGGGGATTGTCGCACGTGTCTTCTCGCAGAACACGATTCTCGAGCTGGCCCACTGGTCCAGCGTGCCGGTCATCAACGCGCTCAGCGACATGTATCACCCCTGCCAGGCCCTGGCCGACGTCATGACCATTCGGGAGCGCTTCGGCACGCTGCGCGGGCTGAAAGTCGCCTTTGTGGGCGATGGCAACAACGTGGCCCATTCGCTGATGCTCTCCGCCGTGCGTTTGGGCGCCAGTCTGGCCGTCGCCACGCCCGTGGGCTTCGGGCCGAATCCGGAGATTGTCAGCCAGGCCGAAGGGCTCGCCGCGGCCTCCGGCGCCAGCCTGCTGGTCACGAACGACCCCGCCGAGGCCGTCTCCGGCGCACACGTGGTCTATACCGACGTCTGGACCAGCATGGGAAGCGAGAGCGAGGCCGAGCGCCGCCGCATGGCCTTCTCGAAGTACCAGGTGAGCCAGAGCCTGTTCGCGCTGGCCCGCCCCGACGCCATCTTCATGCACTGTCTGCCGGCGCACCGCGGCGAGGAAGTCACCGACGAAGTCATCGAGTCGCCGCGGTCCCTGGTCTTCGATCAGGCCGAAAATCGCCTGCACGCGCAGAAGGCGCTTCTGCTGATGCTCGTCGACTGACGCGCGACCGCCGGTCCGTTTGTTACGCTGGTACACGGATCTGAATATGAGTAAACCCCAGAAAGTGGCGCTCGCCTACTCGGGCGGGCTGGATACCTCGGTCATCATTCCCTGGTTGAAGGAGAATTACGGCTGCCAGGTGGTCGCGGTCTGCGGCAACATCGGGCAAGGAGACGACGAGCTGGCTGGCCTGGAGCGGAAAGCGTTCCGCACCGGGGCCTCCGAGGTCTATGTCGAGGACCTCCGCGAGGAGTTCGTGCGCGACTACCTCTGGCCGATGGTGCGCTCCGGAGCGGTCTACGAGCACAAGTATCTGCTGGGCACCTCGGTGGCGCGCCCGCTGCTCGCCAAGAAGCAGGTCGAGGTGGCTCTGCGCACCGGGTGCGACGCCCTGGCGCACGGCTGCACGGGCAAGGGCAACGATCAGGTCCGCTTCGAGCTGACTTATAAGGCGCTGGCGCCGCACTTGGCCGTGATCGCGCCCTGGCGCGAATGGGATATACGCTCCCGCGAGGACGCCATCGCCTA
>PMEV01000199.1 GCA_003154855.1 Bryobacterales bacterium | reverse complement strand
CCGGCGGCAGGATGAAATCCTGGCCCCACATCGGATTCCACCGGCTTTGGGAAGAAATGGCGCCGGTATCCACTTCTGCGTCGCGCGCCCCCGCCCCGGCGGGCGGGTCCGGCGCCGTTCGATAACTGCTAGCCTTATACTGATATGGCGAAGTTCAAGCTGGCCGGGTCTCGCAAGAAGAGCAAGGGCTCGAAGGCGAGAGGGGCCATTCCCTGCGCCATCTTCCTGATCTCCGCCATGGCCTTGCTGGCGCTGCTGTTCTATTCCATGTTGAAGAAATGACCCGCATGCGAGCTGACGGGCGGTTAGCGGACCAGATGCGCCCGGTCCGGATCGAGACCGGATACCTGCTGACGGCCGAAGGTTCGGCGCTGATCGAAGTCGGTAACACGCGCGTGCTGTGCGCGGCCAGCGTCGAAGACACGGTCCCGCATTTCCTGCGAGGCAGCGGAAAGGGCTGGATCAGCGCCGAGTACTCCATGCTGCCGCGCGCCACGGTAAGCCGGACGCCGCGCGAGATCAACCGCGGCCATCCCTCCGGCCGCACGCACGAGATCCAGCGCTTGATCGGCCGCTCCTTGCGCTCGGTGGCCGACCTGGCGCTCCTCGGCGAGCGCACCATCATCCTCGATTGCGACGTCTTGCAGGCCGACGGTGGTACACGCACCGCCGCCATCACCGGCGCCTTCGTCGCGCTCTCCGTGGCGGTCCGCCAACTGCTCGCCTTCGGCTCGCTCCGCTCCAATCCCATCCGGGATTGTGTCGGCGCCGCCAGCGTCGGCATGGTGGACGGCCAGCCCATGCTCGACCTGGCTTACGAGGANNCAGGCCACCGCGGAGCACATTCCCTTCGACGATCTCCAGCTTGGCCGCCTGCTGGCCCTGGCGCGCGAGGGCATCCGCGGCTTGATCGAAATCCAGCGGCAGGCGATGAAGCTGTGACGCTGTACTGCGCCACCACCAACCCTGGAAAGCTGCGCGAGTTTCGCCTGGCGGCCGAGCGGCTGGGCCACCCCGTCGATCTCGTACCGCTGCCGGATCTCGCACGCCTCGATCCGGTCGAGGAAACCGGAGCCACCTTCGAGGAGAACGCCGTCCAAAAGGCCGTCTACTACAGCGCCTTCGCCCCGGGAATACTCTTTGCCGACGACTCGGGCCTCGAAGTCGACGCGCTCGACGGTGCACCCGGCGTACATAGCGCCCGATTTGCCGGTCCCACCGCCTCCGACNNGCGCGGCCCCAACGGTTTCGGCTACGACCCGCTGTTCTTCTACCCGCCCTTCAACTGTTCCTTTGGCGAAGCCGCGCCGGAGCGCAAGCTCCTGGTTAGCCACCGCGGCCAAGCCCTCCGCCAGATGCTGGAAGCAATTTAAGCTATACTCTCCCGAGAGGCGAAAGATGGCCGCACAGATCCGCTGCGAAACTTGCGGCAGAGTGGTCAAGGTCAGGAGCGAGCTGGCGTGTCCGCTCTGCGGGCAGGCCCTCCCCGCCTCATTTTTCAATCCCAGCGTGGCTTCGCTGGGTGGCGGCGGCCCGTGGGGAGAACTGCCCACGCAGCGTATGGCCATGTCCTTCGGCTTGTGGATACTGCTTGAGCTGCTGATCATAGGCCTCTTTTTCTGGCTGGCCTTCAAGACGGCTGGGAACGAACTCGTCTTCCTGTTGCTCGCCCTGCTCGTGGTAATTTCCAGCGTTCCCGTGGGAATCTGGCTGGAACACAAGACGATTCGCGGGGAGAAGCGCCCATGAGCCAGGCCGAATTCCCGATTTCGTTTCTCCCCAAGGCGCTCGTGAAACTGGCCGACAACGAGAAGGTCTCCATTTGGGAAGCCAGATCCTTCCGCGGCCGGCGCGGGACTCTGGCGATCGAGGAGCAGGCCATCTCCCTGGATGGCCAATGGAAGCTCTCTTTCATCGGCAACCTGCTGGGCGGCGGGCTGATCGGCGAGTGGCTCATCAAGCCCCGGTTCCTCACCAAGCGCGCTCAGCGCGTGCCCCTGGAGGCCATTCGCGGCCTGATCGTCCACTCGAGGAAAGGCCGCCGCACGTATCACGTTTTCCAGCAGCGTAACAACAACCTGGTCGAGGTCCACGTCTTCACACTGGCCCCGCAGAAGACCCCTTCCGTCGCCGTGCCCAGCCTCGACGACGCCCTGAAGGCGTTCTTCCCCACGCGCCTCTGGCGTGAAGAGTCCGCCGGCTAGAAGCCGCTGGGCTTGATCCAGTAGCTCTCCTGCCAGCTTCCGCCCGGCGGAATCGACTGCAACTCCGAGTACAGGCCCGCGTGCGCCAGGTTGAAGGCGTTGGTAATCGCCGACATCGGCTCGAAGCACAGAAAATCGCGGCCGGCGGGCGCATAGACCACCGCCACCGTGTACTTCGGTCCGTAGATTACCGAGATCCTCTCCCGCTTGCCTTGCACCCAAAACTCGGCGCGCCCGTCGGCGTCGCGCTCCAGTGGCGAGAAGACGTCGTCAAGCTTGGCGCCGGCCAGCGGCATAGGATCGGGGAAATTCGCCGGTTCGCGCTCGCCGGTCGGGATCAACTCCTTGGAGAGCACCAGGCGGTCCCGCGC
>PMEV01000232.1 GCA_003154855.1 Bryobacterales bacterium | reverse complement strand
AAGGTCAATCTCATCTTCAAACCGCCAAACTGGTACGAGCAATACCAGTTCGCCGGCTACAACCTCGAGGCCCAGCCCAAGGTCTTCGATATGATCTACGCCGGCACCGAGACCAGGGACACGGAGAACACGGTGCAGCATCTTCAGCCCTATCAGAGCTACGGACTGATGCGCTATTTCGAGCACATCAAACCGGGCAAGTTCGGCGGAGGCTGGGTCGACCCCGGCGCCCGCCAGACGCTCACCCGGTTCGCGGAACAGCTTGAGGACACCCTGTTTGCCAGGCCGAAAGAAATCACCATCTGGGCCTGGGGAGAGGTGCTGGAATCCCTGCGCCAGTCCGACGGGTCGACCAGACTCACCAGCGTCCTTTCGGCCGTGGCCGGCGATGCCTACGACAAGATGGATTCGTTCCTGGGTAAACTGGGCACTCCCTACGGCGTAGCCAGTTACAAGCCCTACCACTCTTCCGGCGAAATGTATTTGCAGCAGTACATGGGGATGGTCGGCATACCCATGGACATCTACCCGGAATTCCCGGAGGACCGCGGCACGATCCTGCTCACCGAGCACGCGAAGTTCGACCCGCAGATCGTGGACAAGATCGAGAAGCATCTGAATGCCAACAAGACCGTCGTGCTCACCACCGGACTGCTCAAGGCGCTCCAGGGCAAAGGCATCGAGAAGATCGTGGAAGTGGAGTACACCGGCCGCACTGTGATCGCGAACCGGTTTACGTTCCGGAAAGTCATGGATGACGAGCCGGCCAACGACTATTACTCCCCAAGCGACATCGTCCTTCCGCAGCTTGCCTACGGGCTGGTGGATACCGAGGAGATCGTTCAGGCGATTTACAAAGACTGGAGTCGCTACCCGGTTCTGCTGCGCGTCAGGGGCTACGACAAGGGCAAGCTCTACATCCTGACGATCCCGGAAAACCAAAGCGATCTCTATCAGCTTCCACCGGAAGTCCTTTCCCAAATCCGGCGGGAACTGATGCAGGAGATCCCGGTCTATCTGGACAGCCCCGCCAAGATCTGCCTGTTCGCGTACGACAACAACACCTTCGTCGCCCGGTCCTATCAGAACGGCCGGGTGCGCTACAAGATTGTCGTCAAGAAGCCGTCGGCCAGACTGTTCAACCTGCAAACCGGAGCCGAGTTGCACGGATATGTGGACGGCGACACGACCGTCTTCGAGGTTTTGCACATGCCCCGCACTTACGTGGCGTACCGGTTCGAGTAGTGCCCAGGCCGGGGACGGCGGACCGGCAGGTTACGCACGCCGGCAGTCCCCGGCCTTCTCCAAACCGGCCGGAATCGAGATAGGCCGCGCTCCAATCGAGGCCTCAACTATAGCGGCTGAGTTTTTCCTTGGCCTCGTGATAGTCCGTTTCCGTGTTCACGTCCCAGAGGCCATTCTTGTCCGTGTTTCCGGCGACGATGTCGTCCACGGCCAGCATGGCGGTGAGCATGGAGTGGTCCTGGTTGTTGTAACGGTGCATGCCGTTACGGCCCACCAGGAATAGGTTTTCGTACCGGTCGACGTACTTGCGGATCTCGCCAAATCGGTTGTAAGTGCCGAAATAGGCGGGATACGTCTTCTCCATCCGCAGCACCGTGGCATCGCGAACCGCGGCCGCGTCGAGGATTCGAATCTTGACCAGCTCTTCCTTGGCCAGCGCGATCATGGCCTCGTCGGGCAGGTTCCAGATCTCATCCCCCTGATTGCAGAAGTACTCGAGTCCCAGCCAGACTTGCGATGGGTCCGCAACCATGAACGGGCTCCAGTTGTTGAAGATCTGTATCCGTCCGAGCCGCACGTCGGGTTCCTGCACGTAGATCCAGTTGTCGCCGATCGGCTTCTTCCCCTGCGGCGTGTCGTCGTGAATCTGGAGCGAATCGGCGAGCAGACCCACTGTCACGAAGTCCCGATAGACCAGGCCATCCGACACCTGCAGCACATTCTCCGGCGGCGCCGGATCGAACGAACGCAGGAGTTCCCGAATCGGCGCGGTCGAGAAAAAGTAGTCTCCCGCAAATCTCTCCACGGCGCCCGTCGAGTTGTTAGTGGCTTCCACCGCTGTGACCCGCCAGCCCTCGGTGAGGATGCGGTTCACGGTGTGACCGGTGCGAATCTCACCGCCCATCTCCGTGACCCTGCGGGCTGTTTCCTCCCACATCTGCCCCGGACCGAGCTTGGGATACAGAAACTGCTCGATCAGCGAAGTCTCGGTGTTCCTCTGTCCTATGCCGCCGCCGCGATGGAGAACCTTCTTGACGGCGTGAACAAGCGCCTCCCAGACGGATAATCCCTTAATGCGTTGAGCGCCCCATTCGGCGCCGATCTGGCTGCACGGCACGCCCCACACCTTCTCGGTGTAGGACTTGAAGAACGTTCCGTACAGTTCCCTGCCGAAGCGGTTGATGAAGAATTGCTCCAGGGTTTCCTCGGGCTTGATCGGAACCAGCGCGCTGTACAGGTAACTCATCCCGATCCTGAAAGTCCGCCACAGGCCCAGCTTCAGGATTGTGTCTTTGCCGAGCGAGACGGGGTAATCGAAGAAGCGGCGCCGGTAGTAAATCCGGGACTTGCGCGGCCGCAGTAACATCGACGCCGGCCTGTCTTTCGACGCTTCGAGCGGCAGCATCCGCAGCCACCACTCCATGACACGTTCGGACTTCGAAAAGAACCGATGACCGCCGATGTCGATCCGGTTGCCTTTGTAGATCGCCGTGCACGAGATTCCGCCCAGGCGATCGCTCTTCTCCAGCACGATAGGCTTGATCCCGGTCCGCGTGAGCAGTTCGTATGCCGCGGTCAGCCCGGCGGGACCCGCCCCGATAATGACTGCGCGGCCCTGAACCATAGTTAGCGCGGGTTGCGAAGTATGCGTTCCAGTGCCGCCCGGAGGCCCGGGCCGAACGTCGGGTCCGCCAGCGCGAACTCGACGAACGTCTCGAAGTAGCTGGGGAAGTTCCCGATGTCGTACCGCCGCTCGCCGGGCGGCAGCTTGACCGCCAGCACCCGTTTGCCCTCGTCGCACATCCACTGGATCGCATTCGTGAGCTGGATCTCGCCCCGCGCATCNNTGGCCAGGTTGCTGGGCGCATCCGCCGGCTTCGGTTTCTCAACCAGGTTGGCGATCCGGAAACAGTCTCCGTCGCTCTCCACCGGCTGCACGATGCCGTAGTGAACCGTCTGGTCCGGCGCCACCTCTTCCACCGCGACCACGCAACTGGCCCGCCTGGACTCGAACAGCTCGGCCATCCGCGCCAGCGCCTTCGAATGCGCATGCAGCCCCAGGATCGAATCGCCGAGCGCCACCACGAACGGCTCCTCGCCCGCGAAATTCTCCCCGCACAGGATGGCGTCGCCGAGCCCCCGCTGGAACCGTTGCCGCGTGTAGAAGAAGTGAGCCTTCAAATCTTCGAAGGCCAACTCTTCCAGCAGGTCCGTCTTGTTCGCCGCGGCCAGCGTGCGGAGCAGTTCCGGATCGCTGTCGAAATGGTCCTCGATCGAGGTCTTGTTCCGCCCGGTGATGAACAGGATCTGGTCGACGCCATTCGCCGCCAGCTCCTCCACCACGTACTGCACGATCGGCTTGCGAGCCACCGCCAGCATTTCCTTGGGCTGCGACTTGGTGGCGGGCAACAGGCGCGTGCCCATCCCGGCCACGGGAACGATGGCGCTTCGGATCACCCTATGAATATAGCAGGAGAGCCCGCCCCCTCATTTCGGATCGTATCGGGCGACGGTCTTTCCCTGCGAATCGATCACCAGCAGCTCTGTCCGGCCCGGCGGCAGCGTGAAGGATACCTGGGCGCCGCTGGCCGCATCGCGGAACCCGCAGGACGATGGCGCGGATACCTCCGAGGTCAGAGCGTACAGCGTCGCATTCGGCAATCGCGTGGGACAGATCAGGATGCCCGTATCCTGGCAGGAGGTTTCGTAGGCCTCCTTCACGCCGGCCCTGGCCATCGCGTAACGGTAGATGCGGCCGATCGATTCGACCTCGTCGGCCAACTCCAGCGGGTAGGCGAAGTACAGGATGCGGCCCTGTCCCACCTGCTTCTCGAGGAACGCCCCGCCCGGCAGCGATCCGCGCTCGCCGTAAGTGGTCTTGTCGCCGCTGTAAGTCAGGCGGGCCGATCCGCCCGGCCACTCGACGGTGGTCTCCCGCGCGGTGAGCAGCGCCGGCGCGTAGCCCTCGGCCCAGCCGCGGGTCCGCCCTTCCACGGGACGGAAATGCTCGTCCGCATCGATGCGGCCCGAGATCAGCAGCGTGGCGCCGCCCCGCACCTTCTCGAGCAGCGCGTCCCAGGATTCCTGCCGCATGATCCAGGGCGCGGGCACTACGATCAGCTTCGGATTGCCGAGCAGACGAAGCTGGTACTCGCCCACCGCGTAAGCCGAAGCCCGAGCCACGTGGTAGAGCGCCCGCACGCTTTTCTGCTGGGCTTCGATCGACCAGTTGTTGAAGACCGAAAGCTGCAGCGATTGCGGCAGCACCAGTGCGATCTCGGGCAGCCTCACCTCGGTGGCATAGGGCTGCGCGTCGCGCGCGAAGCGGGCCAGATTGGAAAGCACGTCCGCCCACAGCTTGAACGAGCCATCCGCCCGCATAATGCCGAAGGTGTCTCCGCGCTCCCACACCCAATGCAGCGAACCGGAGTTTCCGGCCGCGAAGCCCAGCGCCATCTTGCGTTCGAACAGCGGCAGCCCTTTGATCTCGTCCCACCGCCAGGAGGTATCCATGGACCAGACCGGCTGCGGTCCCGTCTCCTCGATCAGGTTAGGCTTGTCCGGGCGCTTGGCGGCCAGCGAGTCCCATAGCAGCGCGTCGTCGCGCCAATAGCTGTGATTGGTGGTGTAATCGACACCCGCATCGGCGAAGAAAGCGTTCAGCACCCGGTCCGCGACGCCGCCTTCGTCGATGCCGACCGTCACCGGCTGCTTCGCGCCGGCCTCGCGGATGACGCGGATCATCTCGGCGGTCCAGTGGCTGAAGGCATCCTGCGCGAACAGATTGTAGTCGCCGGCGCGCACCAGCCTGGGGTTCCCGCTGCGGGCTAGCCCGTGATCGCCGGCCTCGGGCAGCGGAACCGACGCGAACGAGCCGAACTCCGTGGCCGGCACATTCCAGGCCTGCGCCAGCAGCGCCAGCGACGGGTATCGCCGCGCCAGCCACTCCCGCCAGGCCGCCAGCTCGCTCGGGTCGCCGTTGGGAGTGTTGCCGCGCCAGGGCTGCCGCGGATTCGAAAAGCTGGGCTCGTTGATCAGGTCGAAGCTGAAGAACGGAACGTCTTTGAAGCGCTTCGCGATCGAGGACACAAAGGCGGCCTGCGCCCGGATCGCCCCGGCGTCGGTGTACGGATTCTGGCCCGGCCCCATGCGGACCGGAGTCTCCGATCCGGCGCCATGCTGGAGGGTCTGCGGATCGAAAGAGAAGAGAGTGAAGATCACTTGTATGCGATGCCGCCCGGCGGAATACAGGAAGGCCTCGATCGAGCGCAGCAGCCGCTCGCTGGCCGCACCCGAAATCGGATCCAGGTACAGTCCGCGGTTCAACCACATGCCGGTCCGGATCATGGTGACGCCGCGGCGTTCCATCTCCGCGAAGTCCCGCTCCCAGGTCCAGGCATTGCCGCCCAGGCTGCCGCCCGTCCAGAAGGTGGCGTCGTAGATATCCGTCGAGAAGTAGTTGACGCCCACCGGCAGGTAGGGCTTTCCCGAGAGCCGGAAGTAGTCGCGTCCGGCCTCCAGGGCGGCGCCGGAGTGAAGCAGTTTGTCGTCGCGCACCCACAGCCCCGTCGTATACCGCTCCACCGCGGCGCCGCCGGTCGAGAACGTGGCGCGCACCGCGTAGAGGCCGGGTTCGGACAGCGCCGGAGCGAAGGTGACCGCCTGGTGCAAGTTCGCGGGGCAGGCCAGCTCCACCGAGTCGAGCGCTCGGCCGTCGCGCTCCAGATCCAGCCGGACGCTGCCCGAGGCGCCGCCCGCGAGGCGCACCAGGTCCAGCGTGGCCGTCGTGCGGTCGCCGGGGTCGAGCGTGAGGCTGAACAGATCGATCCACAGGCGCATCGGGCCGCGGGCCGCGTGCAGGGCGGCGTCGCGAAGCAGGTCCGCGCCCTGGGCAGTGGTCCAATAGCTCGCGTCGGCTTCAAAGTTGAGAAACACGCGCCGGGCCACCGGCGTGGTGTCGGTATCGGCGAACACGTCGTCGGAAACGATGGGAGTCGCCACCCGGTCGCCCGCGGCGTTCACCAGGAAGCCAATGCCGCGCCGGCGGGTCCCCGCGCTCCAGGCCGACGCCATCACGAACACGCGGCGCGCGCTTAGCTCGGCCGGGCGGTAGAGCACGCTCGCGTCCCATTGAAAGCTGCCCGCGCTGTCCGGAGCGACGTAGGTGTGCTCCACCCCGATGGAGCGCGAGTAGGCATTGCCGGCTTCCCCGGCCCGCCAACTGGCTCCCTCCCGCCACACCGGAACCGCCAGCGGCCGGCCGCCAATGGTGAGCAGATTGCCGTGCTCGAGGTGGCCCCGGATGGCGGCCCAGGCGTCGGCCGGGAATGCGGATCCATAAGGCAGCACCAGCAGGTCGCCCTCTGCGAGCACGCCCGCGCGGCTCAGGTCGGCGACGCCCGCGAAGACCGGGTGCAGCGGCCCCAGCGCCTGCTCCAGAACGTTCCTGGGCGGCGCGGCGGATTCCACCGCCGGAAAGCCCGGCTCCCAGAAAACCACCGCCTTGCCATAGGCGGAAATCGAAGAGACCGCCAAGGCGGCGAACAGACACAGGTTTCTACGCATACGTTCCTTCGAGCATAACGCGTCCGGGCGGCCGCCGTCCCGCCGCGCGTGTCGCTGCGCGATTGGCAATTTTTGCCAGTTCTGCTAAGATGGCTTCGAGGACCGAATGCCGACCCGGAACATCAACCTGACGGAGCACTTCGACCGCTTAATCGAAGCCGAAGTGGGTTCCGGCCGCTATGGCAACGCCAGTGAGGTGGTGCGCGAAGGCCTGCGGCTGATCGAACGTCGCAAACAGGAAGAGCGCGCCAGGCTCAAGTGGTTGCGAGGGGCCGTGAGAGAGGGCCTCGATCAGATTGATCGCGGTGAAGCCATGGAGTTTGGTTCCCTGGGCGAGCTTGATCGGCACGTCGATCGGATCGGGAAGGAAGCATCGGCGGAACTCGCTCGTAAGGGCAAGTGTGCCTGAGTCCGGCGGAACGCTGCGAATCGTTCTCGCGGTTGCCGCGCGGAGCGATATCCACGAAGCATTGATGTGGAGCCAGGAGCGATTTGGCGAGCGCGCGGCCGCCCGCTACCGCGAGCTTCTGAAACAGGCTCTTCGCGACATCGCTTCCGATCCGGAGCGCTCTGGATCCAAAGAGCGGCTGGATCTGGCGCGCGGCGTCCGCACTTACCACCTGTTCTTCAGCCGCGATCGGGTTCGCGGTGACGTGGGCGTCGTCAAGAAGCCGCGGCATTTCCTGGTCTATCGCCGCCGCGGCGCAGCCGTGATCGATGTCGTGCGGGTTCTTCATGAGGCCCGCGATCTGGAGCGGCATTTGCCCGAGGAATACCTTCGGAGTCCGGATCTTCCCGACCGCGGGTAGTCCGTCAGGCCCGCCAGCTAGATTACCGACTTCGCGATGGCCGGTGTCTCCTGCTCGTTCGCCGGAAGCTGGACGCCGGGTTTCAGATAGTTCCTAGTAAGGCCTTCCTTCAGGATGGCGAGCGCGGTATCGGGGTCGTCGGCGAACTGGAACAGGTCCAGGTCCTCCCGGGCGATGGTTCCGTAGCGCACCAGGGCCTCGAAGTTGACGATCTCCTTCCAGTATTCCGTGCCGTAGAGGAGGATGCCGATCTTCTTGGCCAGCTTCCGNNCCACCAGCGCCTTGGCCAGGTAGGCGAACCAGAACTTGCGCATGAAGAAGTAGTGGAATTCGAAGGAGAGTTCCGGCGAAATGTACGGGTTCGGCGATTGCTCGAAGGGCAGGCCAATGTTCAGGCCGACCGTTTTCCCGCGGCCCTCGCTGGCCCCGCGATTGGCGGCCTCCATGATGCCCGGGCCGCCGCCGGAGCATACCACGAAGCGGTGGCTCGAGTTCCGCATCTCCTCGCTCCACTCGGTGAGCAGCCGCGCCAGGGTGCGGGCATCCTCGTAGTAGCGCGCCAGCGGGCCGCCGCTCTCATGCACGCGGGCGCTTCCGAAGAACACGATGGTGTCGCGAATCCTCTCGCGCCGGAAATGGGAGAGCGGCTCGAGGTACTCGGAGAGGATTCGCAGCGCGCGCGCGTCCGCGCTATCGAGAAACGCCTCGTTCTTGTATGCAACCCGCAACTTGTGTCGATCGTCAGGCATGGCTTTCCGAATCGCCCCTATTCATACTCTCGAGATGTTCAACCTTCTTCCTCAGGTCCCGCACCGTTTTCACGAGGTCCGGCAACTTCTGGAAGGCGGTCACCGCGCGCAGCCACTCCCGGGCGTCGAACGCCGGCGAGCCGGAAACGACGCTGCCTTCCTTCACGTCGCCCCCAATGCCGCTCTGGGCGTAGACCACCGCGTTGTCGTGGATGGTGAGGTGGCCGGAGACGCCGACCTGCCCGGTCAGCACCACGTTGCGGCCCAGCACCGTGCTGCCCGCCAGGCCCACCTGGGAGCAGATGATGTTGTCCTCCCCCACCACGCAGGCGTGGCCGATCTGGACCAGGCTGTCGATCTTCGCCCCTCGCTTCACCCTGCTTTCTCCTATTGTGGCACGGTCCACCGAGGTGAGCGACTGAATCTCGACGTCGTCTTCGATGACCGTCACGCCGGACTGCGGGATCTTGTAGTGCGAGCCGTCGGAGCGGTGAGCGAAGCCGTAACCGTCGCCGCCGACCACCACGCCGTTGCCCAGCACCACGCGATTGCCAATGCGGCAGAACTCCCGCACCACGGCGTGCGAGTGCGCGTAGAAATCGTCGCCGATCGTTGCGCCCTCGTAGATGACCGCGTGCGGGTGCAGCACCGTGTTGCGGCCGATCTTCACGCGCTCGCCCACCACGGCGAAGGCTCCGATGGACGCGCCCTCGCCGATTTCCGCCGTGGGCGCGAGCGAAGCGAGCGGCGAGATGCCCGGCGTGGGCCGCGGCGGCTGGTAGAACAGCTCGAGCGCCCGCGCGAAGTCCAGGTAGGGATTGGACGATACCAGGCTCGCGATCGGCAAGCCGCGCACCGCTTCGGCGACCAGGATCGCGCCGGCGCGCGTGCTCTTCACCTTGGGAGAATACTTCGGGTTAGCCAGGAAGGTCAGCTCCGACGGCCCCGCCTGCTCGATGGGCGCCAGGCCGGTGATCTCGAGTTCCCCATCGCCCTCCAACTGGCATCCCAGTGCCTCGGCAATCTCGCGTAGTCTCATGTAGTCCTCAGCTAACAGCGTACCCTTGATCTAAGCGCGGCGGCGCGAAGGTCAGTCGCGGACCAGCCCGGCCAGCTCGTTGGCGCGGCGGATCAACTCGGCGCGGTCGGCGTTGCGGTACTTCTCGGGGAGCAGGCTGCGGCTGGTGCATTCGAGAACCGCCGCCAGGTTCTGCAGCTCGATCTCGGTGGGATACGAGGGCGGGATGAAGTCCTCGAGCGCCGCCTTCAAATCCTCGAGTCCGACGGCCGCGCCGGAGGCCAGCGCGGCGCGCATCCGCGCCCGGATCAGCACGGCTTCGATGTCCGCGCCCGAAAGCCCCGCGCAGTTCGCCAGGAAAAACTTCTCGGCGTCGGGAGAGGCCACCTCGGTGGAGGTCTTCTTCTGCATGGCGCGGAACAGGGCCACGCGCTCTTCGGGCGAATCCGGATAGAACAGCGCGATGTGCTCCTCGGCGCGGCCCTGCCGCTTCAAGTCCACCGGCAGCAGGTCCGGCCGGCAGGTGAGCAGGAACCAGATCACCTTGCCGCGCATCTCGGTGTTGCCCATGAAGGCGGCAATCTGCGCGAAGACGCGGCTGCTCACGCCGCTATCGCCGGAGCTTGACCGCGAGCCCAGTTGGGCGTCGGCTTCGTCCACGATCACCGCGATGGGGCTCATGGCCTTCAGCAGGTTGAGCACGCGCTCGAGGTTGCCCTCGGTGACGCCCTGCCACATGCTGCGGAAATTCTTCAGCGTCACGGCGGGGATGCCCACTTCGCCCGCGAAACAGGTGGTCAGGAACGTCTTGCCGGTCCCCACGGCGCCGCTGATGACGTAGCCCATCGGCAGCACGTCGGTGCGGCCCGCGCGCAAGGCCGCGGCGGCGTTGGTTAGCAGCTTCTTGGCGGCGTCGGAGCCGGCGACCATCGAAAGGTCGAAGCGGCTCTGCACGAACTCGAGCAAGCCGCCGGATTCCGCCTCGATCAGCTCCTTCTTCACCTCGCGCAGAAACTTCAAGGTCAGCGGAAGCTGGTTCTCGATGGAATGGGAGATCAGGTTCTGGAGCTGCACCCGCTTGAGGCCCGCTCCGAGCTTGGCGAGCGTATCTTCGGAAACGTCGGAGCCGGG
>PMEV01000023.1 GCA_003154855.1 Bryobacterales bacterium | reverse complement strand
TCACGTGATCGCGGAATCCGCGCCCTTCCAACTATTCAATTATCAATGATCTGCGGCCGGTATTGCGAGCACCGGCCAGCTTTTCCCGCGCCGAACTGTCCACGGCTCCAGCCTGCAGCCGCATCTCGTTGTACGCCAAGAGGTTGCCGCCCGCGAGCGGTCCCCGGCTTTTGCTCACCATCCCGCCGCTCGCGCCACTCATCGCGTCACGAATACCGGGTATTCCGGTATCTCGCCATCCAGCAGCCGCGCCAGCAGCCGCGCCTGAACCTCCAGCAACCGGCGGTAACTCACCCGGTACTGAAAAATCGGGTGCGTCACCAGCGAGTCCATCCTCAATTCGTACGCCCTGAAAAACCCCTTTCGGCCTTCCGGCGTGAGCGACACCGCCGGCCCGGCCCGCACGAAGTCCGCCGCAGTCACCATCCGCGTGTTGATCGCCGTCAGCGCCGTCGAATCCGCGATCAGCGGCCGGAAGGGCTCCATCAGATCCAGGGCCAAAGCCGGCCGCCCGAACCTCGGTTGATGGAAGAACCCCATGTAGGGGTCCAGCCCCACCGCATAACACGCAATCGTCAGGTCCTTCGCAAGCACACTGTACGCCAGCGAGATCAGCGCGTTCACCGGGTCGCGCNNTTTGATCATCCCGGCGAAATTCTGGAAGTAGATCCGCGCCGCGTTGCCCTCGATCCCGAGCAACTGGTCCAGATCTTTGGCGCTCTCGGCCTGTTCCGCCAAATTCCTTAGCGCCACCAGCGCCTTCGGATCGGGCTCCACATGATTGCGCTGCAGCATCGTGCGCTGATTCCGCACCTTGCCCGCCACCAACCGCCGCGCAAGCGCTCGCGCGAACCACTCCTCCTCCGCCAGCCGGAACTGCGCCCGGCGCGTGAAGATGTTCTTCGAGTTCATCCCTGTCGTGATGCCGTAGAACCAACCGCCCTGGGAAAAATAGCAGATGGGCACGTCCGCCTCGCACAACGCCTGGATCGCCTGCGTCGTGATCTGTATGTTGCCCATCGTGTTGACTTGGCACAGTTCGCCGATCCGCACTTCCTGCTTCAGTTCGTCCTTTTCCCGGACCTGAAGCACCTCCCCCGATTTCCCCACCCGCATGCCCTGTGTGTTCAGGTACAGTGGCCGCCCGGCGTCCCGCGGCGTGATGAGTTGTCGCACCTCCACCGCCACAGGCTTTCGCGAGACCGCGTCCGTTCCGAACAACTCCAGTTGCGCGGAGGCGCCCTGCGATTCCGTGCAGCCTTCGAGCATCGACGTCTCGTCCGGAAGACAGATGCCCACCAGCGAGCACCCCGTGCACTTGGGAGAGTCGGCCAGCGGCTTCGGGATGACCCCACCTACCGCCACTCTCCATGCCCGCTCGATTGTGCCGGCAGTCTCACTCATCAGGGTCTCGTCGAAACNNGGCACGCGCACGCGTTGCCGGGTTTTCTCAAAGTAGACGACCCCCTCTTCGCACCGGTACCCGTTGTCCTTCAAGATCAGACCCTGCGTCGCCAACTGCATCCGGTCGGCCGGCCACAACTCCAGACCGTCCTTGCCCTCCCGCGGCGCTCCGTGCTTGTAGTCGACCGGCGTGACCACCTCGTTCGACAACTCGACCAGGTCCATTCTGGCGATCACCTTCAGCCGCTCGCTCGAAAGCGTAACCGACCGCGACCGCATCTCCTCCCCCGCCGTTTCTCCCGGCGGCGGCAGCGCGTCCACCTTCGAATCCACGCGGCGGTGTTGGAATTTGCCCTCGACCGTGTCCGCGCTCTCGCGGAACAGCCCCTCCACCCATTCATAAAAGAACAGGCGCGGGCAGTAGACGAACTCGTTCACCATTCGGGCCGGCAGGTAGTCCGGCAACTGCCGCCCAGCGGCCTCGGTAGGAATTGGAAGCGCGCTCATAGTCCCTACACCACGATACAAGGCGCGTCGATCGCGCTGTATGGTTTGCCCAACGCCGTGATTACGCGGTCTCCGCGCCCTTCCGAGGGACCGAGATTGACGAACAGCACCTGGTCGTCCTTGTGGTTGATGATGCTGCCGAGTTCCGCCCGGCACCGCACCAGGTCCATCGCCGTCAACTGGCACTCGAAAACAGAGAATTGCAGGTGGTCCCCGTAGTTCCGCATCGCCTGAAACACCTTCCGCAGCCGCTTCTCGTCCGAGATGTCGTAGCAAACCAGATACGAGGTGCGCATGGGTTCGGCCTTCTCGCGCGGGTTCCGCAGCCTATCAAAAATGAGGCACCGGCGACGTACGCCGGTGAATTTGAGACCTCGGTGTTGGCGAATGCTACGCCGTTGGGTTCGAGGGTAGCCGCCTCGCCCCATCCGAATCAACCTTCAATAAAGCGCCATCGGCCGAGTCAAAACTTCTTGATCCGGATTGTTCGCGGTGGAGCGCACCACCAACTATTATCTTGACTCAGCCGCCACACCTCAGTTATCATAGAGCCCAAGAGCAACAGAAAAGCGCCTCTCTCTGCTTGTGACAAGCGCCAGCCGGGGCCGGGGCCGTAGGTAGTATACCTCGGCTCGGTATGGCGCGGAAAGGAGGGATATGAACTTGTACCTTGTGGTCGCCGAGCCAGGCCGCTTGCGGGCGGTGATCGCTGCACTCCATGGGACGGATGTCCGCCCGGTGCTTCCCTGCGCGGCANNAGCTCCATGCACGCGTCGGATCAGGTACAATACTGTCGCAACTCGACGGCAGTTGGCGGATGTGATCGGTGCGATGCGTGCGGAGGAATTGGCACGCATTTTGCCCGCCGTGTGGTTTTCCGATTTTGAGGCTCTGACTTGAGAAGATGCACCACCTCCCGACACATCTAATGATGGGTCCGATGCGACGCGTGGCAGTCTTACTATGATCGAGACGCCTGAAGAGTTCTTCGCTCACTACTTTGCCTTGCTCACGGGCGGGCGTCCCCCGTTCCCTTGGCAAGCGAAGCTGTTTCGCGACATGATCGAGAACCAGTGGCCCGATTCCCTGTCNNGCCGACCGGCTCCGGCAAGACCGCGATCTTGTATGTCTGGCTCATCGCGCTAGCCTGGAGCCTGCGACAAGGACGCCGTTCGTCGATTCCGCGGCGTCTCGTGTGGGTTGTCAACAGGCGGGTTGTCGTCGATCAGGCGACAGATGAGGCCGAGCGCATTCAAAAGACACTCGACCACCTGCCGTCCGACGATCCACTGGTCGGCGCTTTGGCAAACTCCTCCGTTTCCCGGCGCCCGCTGTCGGTCAGAGAACTTCGTGGTCAGCGCGCGGATAACCGCGACTGGAGCCGTGACCCGTCCGCTCCGGCTATCCTGGTGGGCACCGTAGATATGGTCGGCAGCCGGTTGTTGTTCCGCGGATACCGCGACAGCCGCTATTGGCGGCCATATCACGCCGGTCTGCTTGCNNCGCTCATCGTGAACGATGAGTCGCACCTGACGCCCGCGTTCGCGGAGTTGCTGATCGCGGTGCGGGACATGCATCCGGCGGCCCGGCTAAACAAACCCTTCCGCATCCTGCTCGTCTCAGCCACCGAGCGCGGTCTCGGAGCACGACCTTTCGCCCACGAATTGCACGAAGATGTGGCTGGGAGCGAGTCGTTCCGGCGGGTGTACGATTAGGAAAAGCGGCTCTACATCCACGACGTTCCAGACAACAAAGCAGCCACAGCAATCACCCGGGAGCTCGCTCTACGCAAAGCCGTCCCCCGCACCATCGTCTTTGTCGAGGAGCCGGAGAAGGCGGCCGATCTCGCAGCGCAGTTCGAAAAGGAAGTCGGGACCGGCAGGGTGGCTCTGCTCACCGGGACGATGCGCGGCAGGGAGCGCGACGCCCTCGCAAGCGACCCGGTGTTCGCTGCCTTCACGCAGTCTCAGGCGCCAGAAGCACCGCTCTACCTCGTGACGACCTCTGCCGCCGAGGTGGGTGTGAACATCACCGGCGAGCGACTCGTCACTAGGCTGGTGGAATCCGACCGCCTGATGCAGCGCCTCGGTCGACTGAACCGTTTCGGCGATCATCCTGGAGCGCCGCACCGCATAGGTGAGGCGCATCTCGTCTGTGTTCCGCTGAAGAGGACCGACGACGACGAATCCCCGGAATCGCGGACTCTGGAATTCCTGAGAAGTCTGCCCGAGACGGGCGACGGCGGTTATGACGTGTCTTGCCGGGCGCTGCACGCCCAGCCCCCGCCACGCGCGAGCGCTTCGGTGCCAGCCGCAACTGCCCGCCTCGAAAGCCGCCTGGTCGATCTCTGNNGCGCCACCGGGCCGGCCATCCCCAGAGTCGCATCTTGGCTGCACGGAGAACAGGACGACCTTCCTGACGCTGAACTGGCATGGCGCGAGGAGGTCACCTGGATTGCCAATGATTCAGACGCCGCGAGGGCTTACTACGAAGATGTCCTCAGTTCTTACCGTGTGCTGCCCGAAGAGCGACTAAAGGAACCGGTGCTGCGCGTATGCGACAAGCTCAAACGCATCGCGGAAGTACAGCCGGATGTGAAGATTCTGTTCCAGGCGCGGGACGGGCAAGTTGAGTCCATGACGGTCAAGAAAGCCGCGGAGTCGAAGCCGGAAGATCTCGCGTATGGGTTGCTCCTGCTGCCGCCCGCGTGTGGAGGCCTCTGGCGTGGTATGTTTCGCGCGGTGCCGGAAGGTGATGACCAATACGATATCGCCGACACAACTACCCTCAGACGGCGCTATCTCCTGGAGTTCGACGGCGCCCAGTGGAAGCGAAGGCGGGTTGGAATCGGAACCGGCGAGGCCGGCGAGGAAATACCCGAGAAGGAGGTCAGCCGGGCAAGCTTGGTCCAGTTCGCCAAGAGCCAGCAGCTCGGCGCGCCCTTGAAGATAGCTTTGGCGCCGGAGTTCGACGGCAGAGAGCGCTATCTGATATTCTTCCCTTCGCGCGCCGAAAAGCGCGCTACCGATCTCGAAGAAGTGGACCTCGATGCACATTGCCAAGCAGTCGCAGGCTGCGCCGCGACGCTGGCTGGGAAGCTTGGCATAGATGAACTGACAGAGGTTCTGCGAACGGCCGGGAATCTCCACGACCGCGGCAAGGCGAACGAGCTTTGGCAGCGTGCAATGGGTGGCGATCCCGGGCATCCAAAAGCCAAGACAGTGGGCGGTGCTCCCGCTCGCCTTGCTGGCTTCCGGCACGAACTGGCCTCCGTTGTCGCGCAACCCGACGATACCGATGATCTGATCCTATATCTCGTGGGCACTCATCACGGCTGGGGACGTCCTCACTGGGAACCGAGGGCTTATGTNNCAGAGCGGCGCGCCGGTTCGGCTGCCTCCAACGAATGTGGGGACCATGGGGGCTGGCTTGGATCGAAACCCTGCTAAGAGCGGCGGACATCATGGTATCCAGTGGAGACGTACGTGAGTGAACTTCACATTCCAATCGATCCGCTGAACCCGGGGCAGTTCTTCGCTTGCTGCGGGCTACTGGAACTCACCGCATTCCATTGCGACGGTGTGCTGGCCCACTTTGAAGCAGACGAGGCGACGCCCCGCCGCGCGAGTTTTGTTCTGGACAGCGACACGCCCCTGGAGCTTCCGAAGTTGCTGCGCGGTTTACGCGATTCCGAAATCACCTTGGTGGAGGGACAGGAGGAAAGCACTCGTCCAGTGACACTCCACCTTAGCGGGCGGGCCATGACACTCGACTGGTGGCTCGACGAGTTCCGCACGGACACCACCAACCTGAAGTGTTGGGCCGGGCAGGTCACGACGCGTAAGCTCCTTGGAGATTTGTTGGCGCTCGTCAAGCCAGACACCGATCCATGCAAGTTCTTTGTGACCGCGGAGCTGTCGAAATCGAAGTTCGGTGTCGATCCAAGGTCAGCGTGGAACGCACTCGACTTCGGCTTCTCTCCCGACGCCCACAACCGGGATGCCTCTACCTACCCGATGGTGGAGGTTCTGGCGGCCATAGGCCTGCAAGGATTCCGCCCTGACGCCAGAAGAAGGCACAGAATCGAATACTATCTCTGGACTTCACCTCTCCCTGTCGAAGTCGCCAGATTGGCGGCGGTGGCGGCGTGGGAAGGATTGCCACGCTTCGAATACGAGTTCTCGATCGCTAAGCGCGGTCAGAGCTATAAGTTCTTCACGTTCGCGGAAGACATCGAAAGGAAGGCGTACTACCAATGAACGAGAACGCCGTTCTCGAAAGATATGATTGCTGGCTCGCGTCAGACGGTCCGGTCGCGGTAGTTGTGCGAGAACCGCTGGAGGCTGTGCAAGGGCAGGAGGGAGTGGTATTCCCGCCAACCTTCGCGCCCCCTGCAAAAGGCGAGGTACCGTCTTACGTGATCGATGAGACAACCACGGGGAAGACGGCTCTCCTCGACACGGTTGGCTCGCAAGCCAATCGGTTGGAGCCCATGTTCAAACAACCGCCTTGCTCGGAACTGGTGCCAAGAGCGCTTATCAGAATCGGCGAGCGCGAGGTCAATCTCCTGGACGCCGGACATCG
>PMEV01000205.1:3150-5318 GCA_003154855.1 Bryobacterales bacterium | reverse complement strand
TTCTCGATCTCGATCAGGCCCGTCGGCGCATAGTGCCCGTGCAGGGGCCGCACCTCCGGCCGGATACGGTCCCAGGAGAGGATGCCATCCTCGGCGCGAATCGGCCGCGCCAGGCAGCCGGAGAACCAGGCCATCATGGAGAGCTCGTAGTTGAAGACATGCGAGCGCGCCTCGCAGATCACCTCCTGCCCGTGCCGGGTATGCAGTTTCACGGCGATGGTGTTCCCCATGGTGCCGGAGGGCACGAAGAGGCCGGCCTGCCTGCCGAAGATCTCCGCGGCGCGGCGCTCGAGGCGGTTGACGGTGGGGTCTTCGCCGTAGACGTCGTCGCCGACCTCGGCTTCCGCCATGGCCCGGCGCATGGCTGCGGTTGGCTTGGTCACGGTGTCGCTGCGCAAATCGATCAGGCGGGTCTCACCGGGGACGGCGTCGGCGAGGCCGCGCGGCATGAATCGTGCATTCATAAGACAAACTCCCGGAACACTTCATTGGACAACAAAACGCCCCGGCGCGTGAGGCGCAGGATTCCGTCGGCGGTCTCGAGCAGGCCGTCAGCGAGGAAGCGGGCAATGGGCTGTTGGAACTGGAGCCATTCCTCGGGCGCCGGCCGTATGCCCGCGCGCAGACGCAGACCGAGGAAGAACCGTTCCTGGGCCGGGAAGGCGGCCGTTTCCTCGACACACGGCGCGGCGGCCCGGGCCAGGTATTCTTGCGGCGATTCCGCGTTGCGCCGCCGCGTGGCGCCNNTCCTCGAGGCGGTCCACGGCGCCCTCGTAGAGATCGACGACGCGGTCCTCGGAAGGGACGCGCTGGGCGCCGTAGCGGGCGCCACCTATTCGGATCTCGCTGCCCAGCCGGCTATCCTCGTCGATCTCGAGCATGTAGACGGAAACGTGCGGGGCGGCGAGGCGCTCGATCCAGTCCAGCGATTCCCGCCAGCTTTCCGCGGTCTGGCCGGGCAGGCCGGCGATGAGGTCGATGTTGAAGTTGGCGAGGCCCGCGTCGCGCAGCAGCTTCACTTCCTGGACGACGGTTTCCGCGGTGTGCCGGCGGCCCGTACCGGCGATCTCCGCCCGCACGAAGGACTGCACGCCGAGGCTCACGCGGTTGAGGCCGGCCGCCCGCCAGGCGCGCGCTTTCTCCGGCGTAACCGTGCCGGGCGCGGCCTCGAGGGTGGCCTCCCGCCACGGCCGGCCGGGAATGGCGGCCAGCAACTCCGCCAGACTTAGCTCGGGGATGCGGCTGGGCGTGCCGCCGCCGAGGTACACGGTTTCGGGGCGCCAGGGCCAGTCGAAGCGGGAAACCTCGGCTCGCAAGGCATCCAGGTACTGTTGTTCCAGCGCGCGCGGGAACACGCCCGAGGCGAAGTTGCAGAAGGTGCACTTCTGCGCGCAGAACGGATAGGAGAGGTAAACGCCCGCCAAGTCCCATTCTCCTCTGTTACGCTTGGGACTGGCGATGACATCCGGCTCGGTCCCCCTCGGCGATCTACCGCAAACCTCCCGGCTGTTTGCGGATTACCTCGATCACTTCGACCGGGTGGCGCGGTTCTACGCCTGGCCGCCCGGAGATCCGGCGTCCTACAGGGCAGCCGCCGGCCGCATCGAATATCCCGCCGAACGGCGCGCCGCGCTGGTNNTCACCGCCGTCCAGTTGGCCCATCGTCTCTCGGAAGCTGGTCTGCCGGCCGTGCCCGTCTTCTGGCTGGCGACCGAGGACCACGATTTCGCCGAGGTCAACCACTGTTATGTGTTCGACGCGGCGCACCAACCGGTCCGGCTGGAGATTGCCGGAACGAATCCCGAGCGCCGGCCGGTGGGCGAGATTCCGGTCGGGCAGGCGCCGATGGACGGACTGCGGCAGGCACTGAGCGGTTTCCCGTTTGGGGAGCAGGCCGTCGCGCTGGTTCAGGAGGCCTACGCGCCCGGCGCGACCTTCGGCTCCGCATTTGCCAGCTTGCTGAAGCGACTGCTGCCGGAGTTGCTCTACCTGGACCCGCTGCGGCCCGCCATGCGGAGGCTAATGGCCCCGCTGCTGGCTCAGGCCGTCGAAGCTGCGCCGCGACTGGCCGCGCGCATACAGGAGCGCGACCGGGAGTTGATGGCGGCCGGTTACCACGCGCAGGTCCATCTGGAGGAGCATACGTCGCTGGTATTCCTGCTGGAGAA
>PMEV01000205.1:0-3024 GCA_003154855.1 Bryobacterales bacterium | reverse complement strand
CCGGTGCGGGAACGCATCGCGGGCACCTTGGTTCCTGCCGAACTGGCCGCGACCTTCGAGAAAACGAAATCCGCCTCGGCCCAAGCGCTGGACTCGCTGGGCGCCTCGCTGACGGCCTTCGATCCGACGCTCGCAAACGCGCTGGCCACGAGCCGCCGGAAGATCGACTGGCAGTTGGCGAAGATCGAGCGCAAGGCAGCCCGTGAAGCACTGCGCCGCAACGAGCGGGCCGCCGGCGACGCCGCCTGGCTCAATGGCCTGATCTATCCGGCCAGGCACCTGCAGGAGCGCTTCTACTCAATCCTTCCGTTCCTGGCCCGCTACGGCCCCGGCCTGATCGAGCGCCTCGGCGCGGAGCTGACGCTCGACTCCGCCGGGCACCGCATCATTGTGTTGTAGTCCGTTACTTCTGCAGCAGGAAGTTGCCGACGAAGAGGGCGTCGATGCCGGAGGAGTAGAAGCTGCGCACGGCGTCGCGGGGGGTCGAGACCAGGGGGTCGCCGAACAGATTGAACGAGGTGTTGTAGAGGACCGGGAGGCCGGTGGACTTTCCGGCGGCGTGCAGGAGGCTCCAGTAAAGCGGATTGTCCTCCTGCGAGACGGTATGGACGCGGACCAGATCGCGAACGAGGATGGCGCTCTCGAAGGTGGCGCGGTAGGCGGGGCGGACGCGGCCGACGGTGGCCAGGAAGCGGGCGTTGGGGCCGGCCTCGAAGTACTCGGAGCAGATTTCGGCGGGGACCGAGGCGGCGAACTTGCGGAACGGCTCGCGGCGTTTGATGTAGATGTTGAGATTCTCGGTGGAGTAGGGGTTGAGAGGGCTAGCAAGGATGCTGCGGTTGCCCAGGGCGCGGGGGCCGAACTCGACGCGGCCCTGCATCCAGGCGACGATCTTGTGGTCCTCGAGCTCGCGGACGGCGGTATCGATGAGTTCCCCGGAGGTGAGCAGGTAACGAAAACGCAGCTTGCAGTTCTCGAGGACGCGCTTGATCTCCTCGGCGTCGAAGCCGGGGCCGAGGCAGAGGTTGCCCATGCCGGAGCGCGCGGTCTGCTGGTAGACGTTGTGCCAGGCGTGGAAGACGGCGCCCAACGCAGTGCCGGCATTGCCGGCGGCGGGCTGCACGAAGACGTTCTCCCAATTGGGGCTGGACTCGAGCCTGGAAACCAGCAGGGAGTTGAGCGCCAGACCTCCCGCCAGGCATAGGTTGCGGCCCGCCCCGGCCATTACGAGCACGGTGTCCTCGATGGCGCGTTGCAGGCCGGCGGCGACATCGGCTTTCAGGGCGCCGGGGATGGGCGATTCGTCGGGAAGCGCGAGCCGCTCGAAGAACTTGGCGCTGAAACCGCCGTGGCCGAGGCGCTCCGCGTCGAAGAAGGAGCGGTCGATGCGCGGCCATTCGCCGGGCTTCGCGCCCAGGATCTCGAGGAACAGCGGGGCCAGCCCGTCGGAGCCGGCGGCGGAGAGCCATTGGACTTTGTGGGGGTCGGCGTCGGGATCGAAGCCCAGCAGTTCGGTGACGCGGCGGTAGAGGTCGCCTAGGGAATCGGGATAATACTGTTCCTGCTCGAGCGCGATCTGTGTGCCGGAGGCGCGCCAGCGTGCGCCGCAGCGGAAGTCGCCGGCGCGGTCGAGGGTGAGCACGGTCGCCTCGGAAAACGGCGAAGGATAGAAGGCCGAGGCGGCATGCGCGGTGTGATGATCGACCAAGATGACGCGGCTGTTGGGGAAGCGGGAGCGCAGGGCCAGGTGCAGCGCGGTTTCGGGACCGGAGGCCAGCGGGCGCGCCAGAGCCACCGCGTCCACCTGTTCGGGCGTAGCGCCGGCCAGGCGCAGGCAGGTGGCAACGGCCTGATCCGGGAAACCGCCGCGATGGAACTGCCGGGCCAGCTTGCGCTCTTCGCAGGCGCCCACCAGTTCGCCGTCCTTGAGAATGGCGGCGGCCGCCTCGTTGAGGATGCCACCGATGCCCAAAATGATCATGCGCCCTTTTCCTTTTGCGCTTTCTCGATCTTGGCCCAGGTGTCGCGTAGCGCCACGGTGCGGTTGAACACCAGTTTCTCGGCGGTCGAATCCAGATCCACGCAGAAGTAACCCAGGCGCTCGAACTGGTAACGGCTGCCCGGCGGGGCGGCGCGCAGGCTGGGCTCGAGCTGGCAGCCGCTCACCACTTCCAGGGAATTGGGATTGAGATAGGCGGTGAACTCGAGGCCTTCGCTCTCGTCGCCCGGATTGGGGCGCGAGAAGAGGTTCTCGTAGAGGCGCGCCTCGGCTTGGACGGCATGCGCGGCGGAGACCCAGTGAATGGTCCCTTTCACCTTCCGGCCGTCCGGCGTGTTGCCTCCGCGCGTGGCGGGATCGTAGGTGCAGTGCAGCTCGAGGATCTCGCCGGTGGCCTCGTCCTGGACCACGCCGGTGCAGGTGATGAGGTAGGCGTAACGCAGCCGCACCTCGCGGCCGGGCGCCAGGCGGAAGAACTGTTTGGGTGGATCCAGCCGGAAATCGTCGCGCTCGATGTACAGGACGCGGGAGAACGGGACCTTGCGCGAACCCATGGAGGCGTCTTCGGGGTTATTGACCGCCTCCATCTCCTCGACCAGATCCTCGGGATAGTTGTCGATCACCACCTTGAGCGGCCGCAATACGGCCATGACGCGCGGGGCGCGCTTGTTCAGGTCCTCGCGGACGAAGTGCTCGAGGAGCGAAAGCTCGGTCGATCCGTTGGTTTTCGAGACCCCGACCCGGCCGCAGAAATTGCGGATCGCCTCGGGCGTGTAACCGCGCCGGCGGATGCCCGAGAGGGTCGGCATGCGGGGATCGTCCCAGCCGCTTACCAGGCTCTTCTGAACCAGGGTCAGCAGCTTGCGCTTACTGAGCAGCGTGTAAGTGAGGTTGAGCCGGTCGAATTCGATCTGCTGCGGATGATAGATGCCCAGTTGCTCGACATACCAGTCGTAAAGCGGCCGGTGATCTTCGAACTCGAGCGTACAGATGGAATGAGTAATCCGCTCGATGGAGTCGGATTC
>PMEV01000248.1 GCA_003154855.1 Bryobacterales bacterium | reverse complement strand
ATCCAGGAACTGCAGGCCGCGGTTGGTGTAGCGCTTGGCGATGGAGACCACCAGCCGGAGGTTGGCCTCGATGAGCTGCTTCTTGGCGTTGTCGGCCTCCAGTTCGCCGCGCTCGACGATCTGCAGCGTGCGGCGAAGCTCGGTGGCGGAGGCGCCGCACTCTTCCTCGAGCTGCTGAATGCGCAGATTGTGCTGGCGGAATTCCTTGCGCAACTCGCGTGGGGCGGGCGTCTGCGAGCCGGCGGCCTCTTCCAGGCGGCGCTGGATGCGCGAAACTTCGCGCTCCAGGGGCTTGAACTCCTCGACGGCGCGCCGCACGCAATCCGCCAGCCGGTGCTGGACCTGAGGGCTGCACGGGATGGACCGGATGAGCCGCGAGATGCGCACCGTGGCGCGGGCCAGCGCATAGCGCAAAGTGCGGTACTGCTTGGGCTTCATGGAGCGCGGTATGGCCAGCATCTTCTGCCGGAACTGCTGGGCCTTGCGGTAATGGCGCTCGACCTCCTCGACGATTTCGATGATTTCCTGCTTCTGTGTATCCAGGGAATCTTCGTTGACCACCAGGTCCGGCAGCACCAGAATGTCGCGCACCGAGACCGCGCCGCGGATCAGGTCGTCGCCCAGGTTGAGGACCTCGCGAGTAATCAGGGCGGAGCGGGAGAGCGACTTACGCACCGCGTTCTGCCCTCGCTCGACACGCTTGGCGAGCTCGATTTCGCCTTCCCGAGTGAGCAGCGGGACGGTGCCCATCTCGCGCAGGTACATTCGCACGGGATCGTTGGTCTTGTCGGCGAATTCGGGGCCCAGCTCGAGTTCGGCAAGCTCTTCGGTCTCGCCGACCTTCCCGATCTTGGGTTCTTCCAGGATCTCGACGCCGGCGCCATCCAGGTTCACCAGAAGGTCGTCCAGCTCCGGACCCGGCGCCATGTCGTCGGGAAGGAGTTCGCTGACTTCGTCGTAGAGGACGTAGCCCTTCTCTTTCCCGGCTTCCATGAGCTGCTTGAGACGGTCGAATTTATCCTCGATTGCCAAGGGAACCCCACCCGCCCGCGGTCAACTCCCCGCTATTGTACAACACTGCATCAATCCCCACCCAGGCCCGTTACAGTCGGGCAAGCTCATCGGTGAGGCGCATCGCTTCCACCATATTACCAGCACGCTCGGCGTCCCCGATACGCATCTTCATGGCGGCGCGCTGTGCATCCCGGGTATCCTGTTCCAACCTGTGCAGGCACTCGCCGGCCTGCACCAGAGAATATTCTTCGTCATCTGGCTTATCGGCGAAAACGACCGCGGCGAGCAATTCCTTATCCGGATCCCCAAGGCGCGCTTCCAGCTCGGCGAAGCGGAAGGGGCCGTCAAGCTCTTGGATGGCAAACAGCGCCTCAAAGATGCGGCGGGTGACGAATTGCTGCCAGGCGGGCATCGGCTTGAGGCGGGGCACGATGGCGCGCCGGACGTCGGGGCTGGCCAGCAGCGCGTTAAGCAGGATGCGCTCGACGGGGCGGGGCAGTTCCTTCACCTTGGCCAGCGATTTCTCGCGGCGCTCGGCGGCGGCCTTGCGGAAACTCTCGAGCACCAGGCCGCGCTCGATGTGCAGATAGTTGGCCAGCTCCTCGGCGATGGAGGCGCGCTCGAGCTTGTCGGAGACGCGCTGGATGGCGGGCAGCAGGAACTGCAAGCCCGCGATGCGGCCATCGGAGGTGCGCATGTCGAACTGGGCGCGGGCGCGGTCGGCGAGCCATAGGAAGTAGCCCGGCGCCTTGTCCAGGCGGCTGCGATACAGCTCGGCGCCGTTCTCTTTGATGTACTCGTCGGGGTCGAGGCCGCCCTCCAGCTCCAGCACGCTCACTTTCATGCCCTCTTCCAGCAGCATCTGGATGGAGCGCTCGGTGGCCTTGACGCCGGCCTGGTCGGGATCGAAGTTCACCACCATGCGCTCGGAGTGGCGGCGCAGAGCGCGCACCTGGTCGGAGACCAGCGCCGTGCCGCAGGAGGCCGCCACCTCGCGCACCCCGGCGCTCCAGACGCCGATCGCGTCCATGTAACCCTCCACCAGAACTGCGCGGCCGGATTTGCGAATGGATTCCTTGGCGCGATGCAGATTGAAGAGCACCCGGCTCTTGTGGTAGATGGCGGTCTCCGAGGAGTTGAGATACTTGGGCTCCTGGCCGGCGGCGAGCGCGCGTCCGCCGAAGGCGATGACGGCGGCCTGCTCGCTGTGGATGGGGAACATGAGACGGCCGCGAAAGCGGTCGAAGAAGCCGGGGCCTTCCGAGCGCTTCAGCACCAGGCCCGAGGCCTCCATCTGCTCGGCGGTGAACCCTTCCTTCTCGAACGCGCGGGCCAGCAGTTGGCCGGAGGGTTCCGCGTAGCCCAGTTCGAACTCGTCGCTGATGGCCGGCGCAACGCCGCGCTTGGCCAAATAAGCTNNACTGCGAGCGCTTGGGCATGGGGATGCCGTGGCGCTCGGCCAGAATCTTGAGGGCCTCGTAGAAGGTGAGGCCTTCGATCTCCATCACGAACTTGATGGCGTCGCCGCCCGCGCCGCAGCCGAAACACTTGTAAAACTGGTGGACGCTGTGGACTCCGAACGAGGGCGTCTTCTCGGTGTGGAACGGGCACAGCCCGACCCAGCGCGTGCCGGCCTTGCGCAAACGGACATACTGGCCGACCACTTCGACAATGTCGATCGAGGATTTTAGCTGCTCGACGAAATCCATGGCGCTAACCGCGCGGCAGGCCGGCTCCGCCGGAAGGCTGGGCGCCGGGTGGCTCGGGCCGACAGGGAAACTGGCTTTGTCACGCTTCGTCCTGAGGGGCGATCTGGCTGGACCAGGTCACCTAGATCCCTTCGGCCGCCTGCCGATCGCGCAGGCGCGCATGAATGGACTTGCGATCGTC
>PMEV01000389.1 GCA_003154855.1 Bryobacterales bacterium | reverse complement strand
AAGAGCACGAACATGAGCGCCAAAAGCCGGTTCACCCGCGCCCCGCCTCCCGCGAATTCCTTCCATACCAGAACGCCCCACAGCGCCCCCACCATGGTCGAGCCTTGCCCGATGGCGTAGCTGATCGCCGGTCCCACCTGCAGCTCCTTCGGGGCGCTGGCCGCTACGAAGTTCGAGAGCGATCCGGCGATCCACATCATGCCGCCGATGATCCCCAGAAAGTGCACCCACGAGCTCCCTTTCAAGTAATCTCCAAACCTCAGCCGCGGGCCGTCAATCGGAAATCTCATGAAGTACAGGTTGTACACAAAAACGGAGGCCAGAATGCCCAGGCCAAAGACGAATCCCACCGCGTAGGGGCCGAGTCCGTTCGGGCCGCTCTTGCCGATCTCGACCAGCGGGTAGAACGTTCCCATCAGAATGCCGCCCACGATCGCCAGCCGGATCCCTTTCCAGGTGGCCGCCCGTTTCGCGGCGGCATCCGCCTTGTCCCCGGCCGCGCTGCGGCTGACGGCGAGCGCCCGGTAGGCGACAGCGTCCACCACGATGGCCCCCACCACCAAGCCGACGCCCGCGAACAGCAGCCACGGATTCCCCTGGGGATTCGCGAGGTAGTTCCAGATCACCCCCACGATCAGCGCCAGGCCCACGCCGATAGGGAACCCGACCCCCATCCCCGCCACCGAAATGGCCCCCACCACCAAAATGTTCGAGAGGTTGAAAACCACCCCGCCGGCGAATCCGCATAGGATGTTGATGTGGCCCGCGTGCGCGAGGTCGTCCACGAAGTTGAGTCCGTCCGACCCCCACGTGCCGAAGGTCAGCCCAGCCAGCAGAGCGCCCAGCCCCACGCCAATCGAGTAGTCGTAGTAGAGCAGTTCAAAGCGCCAGCCTTTGGCGATCTTGAGCACGTTGGCCCAGGACCCCCAGCAGATCATGGTCAGGATGGTGAGCATCAGCGCCATTCCGTACGAGTGCGGCAGAGTCATGAGGTTTCCTTTCGCTGCGGTGGATTCGGATTCTCCATGTTTCGGGGAATCCTCAGAATTCTACACCATCCGCCAGGCAACAAAGTAGGGGATCTGGCTGGTGGGCGGTGCAAGGCTCGAACTTGCGACCTCCTGCTTGTAAGGCAGGCGCTCTAACCATCTGAGCTAACCGCCCGGACGGAACTCTCTTGATTCTAAACTACCGCTCAGTCCCCGGTCTCGACTCCCAAATACCGCTTCGCGTTCCCGTAGCAGATGTTCTCGATCAGCGGGCCAACCAGCTCGTCGGAATCCGGGATCTCGCCGTTCTCGATATCGCGGCCGATCAGGTTGCAGAGCACGCGCCGGAAGTACTCGTGCCGCGGGTAGGACATGAANNGCTTCCTTCTGATCCAGGAACCACCAGCCGCTGCCGAGCTGGATCTTGCCGGCGACGCTGCCATCCTGGAAATTGCCGATCATGGTGGCCAGCGCGTAGTTATCGGCCGGGTTCAGGCTGTACAGGATGGTCTTGGGCAGAGCGCCCTCGTGATCGAGCCGGTCGAGATAGGCGCCCAGCGCGTCCACTTGCGGCCAGTCGCCGATCGAATCGAAGCCCGTGTCCGGCCCCAGCAGCGGAAGCATGCGCGAGTTGGCGTTGCGGCGCGCGCCCAGGTGGAGCTGCTTGGTCCAGCCCTTTTCGGCGTCCAGCGCGCCGAAGTACAGCATCATGAAGGACGCGAACTGGCGCTGTTCCTCGGGCGTTGCGGCCCTCCCCTGCCGCGCGCGGTCGAAGATTCCCCCCGCCACGCGATCGTCGCAGAAGTCGGCGTAACAGGTGCAGAGGCCGTGGTCGGAGAGGCGCCCGCCCATCTCGTGGAAGAAGTCGTGACGGCTTGCCAAGGCGTCCAGGAACGCCTGGAAGTTCGCAATCTCTGCATCGGCGGCCACCCCGAGCCGGTCCACCCAGGGGTTGAACAGGCCGGGGAGGTGGACGTTCAGGGCCTTGTCCGGTCGGAAGGCCGGATAGACGCGGGTGCCCAGGCCGGAATCGCGAATCGTCTGGTGCCAGGCCAGGTTGTCGGTGGGATCGTCCGTCGTGCACAGCGCCCGTACGCGGAATTTCTTCAGGATGGCATGCGGGCGCAGNNTCGTCGATGCCGAAGTAGCGTTTCAACTCCAGGTGGGTCCAATGGTACAGCGGGTTGCGCAGAGTGAACGGGACGGTGCGCGCCCAAGCCAGAAACTTCTCATAAGGGGCGGCATCGCCGGTGACGCACTGCTCCTCGACGCCGTTGGCGCGCATGGCCCGCCACTTGTAATGGTCGCCTTTCAGCCAGATATCGAATAGGTCCGCGAAGCGGCGGTTCTCGGCCACGTCCTGGGGCGGCAGGTGGCAGTGGTAGTCGAGGATGGGCTGGGTCTCGGCGTAGCGGTGATAGAGCCGGCGCGCGGCCGCGTTGGAAAGCAGGAAATCGTCGTGAATGAAAGCCATGCCGGATTCTCCCTACAGAAACAGGGGTTTGAGGTGGCGCTCGTACAGGTTGTAGGTCACGTTTCGCGAGACCGCCTCCGAGGAGGCGCGCAGCATCTCCAGGTACCGAGGGCCCATCTGCGCGGCCACCTTGTAGCCGACGTGCAGCAGTTGCCTCAGGTTGGGATCATAGACCGGGCAGTCGCGGTCGTGCCGCAGCGCGGCAGTGAAGCGCGCGGAACTCCAACCGGCGACTACGCCGGGAGACGGCAGCTTCGAAGCGTCGATGTCGATCACCGTGGCATAGGGCTGGCATAGTTCCTCGCGCTGCGCGTAGGCGCCCGCGTAGACCTCCTTGGCCAGCTCGAGCGACTTTCCACCCGCCTCCGCCAAACCGATCAACTCTTCCAGCCAACTGGTTCCCGCCGTCTTCAGGTGCAGGCCGGCGTCGAATCGCCCGATCGAGCGGCGGATGGCTGGATAGATCGAGAATTTGTCGCTGCCCGAATGCACGCTGAGCTTCAGGTTCGCCGGCAGGCCCCAGAGTCCCACCGCGTAGGCGATGACGGCCAGGTCCGCCTGGAACTCCCGCTCGAACTGCCCCAGGTCGCCAACGTAATCGACGCCCTTGTTGAAGCGGCCCGAAAACTTCGGGGCGATGGTCTGCGCCGGGACGCCTTCCTCGGCGATCGCCGCCAGGATGATCAGCAGTTCCGGAGGCGTCTGCGGCAGATCCGTCTCGTCCATCGAAACTTCGGTGATGAAGCACCACGGTCCTTTCTCCCGGGCGATGTGACGGTAGATGCGTCCGGCCTCGTGGACCGCGCCCAGGTACTTGGCAGCCGCGCCGGCCGCCCGCTCGCGTGTGACGACCAGCGGCTGTTCCAGGCCGGCCAGCTCGAGCGAGCCGATCAGCTCGGGATGCCGGGCCAGGAAAGACTCCACTTCCGAGGCGGCGACCGGCTGGCCGATGGCATCTCCCACGTCCAGGGTGTAGTAGTCGCTCGAGTCGAGAAACCGCCCCACCGTCTGGAGCCCGATGTGGTCGGCATCCACGTGGAATGGCCGCTTCCAGTCCAGCTCGTGGACGGCCGCCTGGGCGGCCTGCAGCACGCTGGCCGGCTCGCTGCCGACGATGTTGTGCTCGCGGTTCGACTTGTTCCAGACCGGGATCACCTCCACGCCCTGGGCAGCCGCCGCGATCACCGCCCGCAGTTGCGCCTGGGCCTGCTGAGCGAACCGGTCGCCCACTCCGAACGAGTATTTCCCCAACTCCAACTCAGGTTTCATCGGCCTCGAGCCCTCCCACGCCCGAAAGGTAAGGATACAACGGCGCAACCGCTTCTGGCGTGGGGTCAGCCCTTGCGGGCTGCCCTCCTCTGGAGTTTCTACATTCGTGGGGCAGGCCCACGGCCTGCGGCGGCCTCTCAGGCCGCCCGCCCGGCACTGGACCAGGCACATTGCTCCGGGTTACCGGGTTGCCTTCAATGT
>PMEV01000311.1:7105-7729 GCA_003154855.1 Bryobacterales bacterium | reverse complement strand
GAAATCTCACTGCGATAGGCTGATTAACTAATTAGACCCGCCGCTCACTAACTTATTGCGGACGCACAATGGTCTTGACAATGGAAGCCACGTCTCGGGTCTGGTAAGTCTGGTTACAAGCGTCGCAACGCAGCATATCCGTTCCCTGAATCAAAACCCGCTTACACGCGGGGCACGTGTAACTCTCAAGTCCGCTCGATCCCATGCTGCCATCCTCCTCGACTAAGTGCCTGTCGGAAAATCGTAAAGTCAATCCTCGCCGCCGATAAACGCAGATGAANNGCGTTCATCCGCGTTCATCGGCGGCTGGAACTGCCTCTATACAGTTCAATCTAACGATTTGCCGATGCTACGTCAAATGCGTCCAGCGCCCCCATTTGCTAGACTAATTCCAACCGGAATCCTCATGCCAAAGTGTCCATCCTGCGGAGTCGAGACGCCCGTCGCCGGAGCCTTGTGCCTTACCTGCGCCTCCGCCACCCGCACTCAGGCCAGCGCTCCGCCACCCAGCCCCACCGGTCCGCTCTCCCGCCCCGCTTCGGCCGCAGCCGATGGCTCGCGTTTCCCGCCCGGCACCCTGCTGGCCGGCCGCTATCGCATTGTCGCGCTGCTGGGCCGTGGCGG
>PMEV01000311.1:0-7003 GCA_003154855.1 Bryobacterales bacterium | reverse complement strand
TCCAACGTGATGCTGGACGGCCGCGGCCAGGTGCGCCTCACGGATTTCGGCGTAGCCGGACTTGCCGGCCAGATCGAAGGCGCCGAGATCCGCAGCGGGACCCCTGCCTACATGGCGCCCGAGCAACTCTCCGGGCTCGAGGTCACGGCCCGCAGCGACATTTACTCGCTCGGCCTGGTGCTCTATGAAATCTTCGCCGGCCGACAGCCCTTTCACTCCGACACCATTCCCGGCCTGTTGCAGGAACGCCAGAAAAGCGCTCCAGCCAGCCTGACCACGCTGGTTCACGAGCTCGACCCCGCCGTCGAGCGCGCCATTCACCGCTGCCTCGAACCCGATCCGGCGCGCCGTCCCGCCTCCGCGCTGGCCGTGGCGGCGGCGCTGCCCGGCGGCGATCCGCTGGCCGCGGCCCTGGCCGCTGGAGAAACGCCGTCGCCCGAAATGGTGGCGGCGGCCGGGGAAGGCGCCGGTCTGGCCCCCCGCGTGGCTTTGGCCCTGCTCCTGGCTACCCTCGCGCTCATCGTCGTCCAGGCTGTGCTCGCCTACCGTACGAGCGCTCTCGAGAAGCTCCGCCCCCCCTATTCCGGCGAGGTTCTCTCGCTCAAAGCCCGCGAGCTGATCGCACGCTTCGGCTACACCGCGCCACCCGCCGACACCGCCTGGCATTTCTACTGGGAGCGGGTCTTCCTCGATCACCTGCGGAAAACCGTCAAACCCGCCCCGCGCTGGAGCGACATTTTCGCCCAGCGTCCCACGCTGCTCTGCTTTTCCTATCGCCAGAGCCAGTCTCCCCTGACCGGCGAGGGCGTCCACAGCGACCTGCTGACCCCCGGCATCGTGACCACCTCCGATCCGCCGCCCATAGAATCCGGCATGGTCGACATTTCCCTTGACACGCAGGGCCGCCTCTTCGGCTTTGAAGCCGTTCCGCTACAGAAGCTCGATCCTGCCCCGCCCGCCGCCGAGGTCGATTGGAACCCGCTTTTTGCCGCCGCCGGTCTGGACCCCGCCCGCTTCCAGCCCGCCGAGCCGCTCTGGACCTTCCTCGCCGCTTCCGACACCCGCCACGCCTGGACCGGCCTCTGGCCTGGGACCCAGCTTCCGCTGCGCGTGGAAGCCGCCTCTCTGCGCGGCCGCCCCGTCGCCTTTTCGCTGTACAGTCCCTGGACCAAGCCTTGGCGTGCCGCTACACCCGATCCGCCCGCGATTCAGGCCTTCATCGTGCTCCTGGCCGCGCTCGCCCTGCTCACCTGCGGCGGAACGGCCTTGCTGGCCCGCCGCAACCTGGCGCGCGGCCGTGGCGACCGCCGCGGCGCTTTCCGTCTGGCCACTTTCATCTTCGCCGTCCTGATGGTCCTTTGGGTCTGTGAGGTTCACCTGATTCTCTCGCTCGGCCTGCTCGGGATGTTCTTCCTCGCGGTGTGCAATTCCCTCTTTCTCGCACTCATTGTCTGGACCGCCTATCTCGGCCTCGAGCCTTACATCCGCCGCCGCTGGCCCCAGATCATCATCTCCTGGACCAGCCTGCTGGGCGGCGGCCTGCGCGATCCTGTGGTCGGCCGCGACGTCCTGATTGGCGCGGCTCTGGGCGCCTTCTGGGCATTGATCGGTCGCCTGGCCAACCTCTGGCCGGATTCCGTCACGCCCCAGCTCGACCCGCTCGAAACGCTCGCGGGCAGCCGCGCCGCCTTCGGCCAGGTCCTGCAAGCCGTGCCCTACGCCGTCCGCAACGGCCTCCTTTTCCTGTTCCTGCTGTTCCTGTTGCGGCTGTTGCTCCGCAATCAGTGGCTCGCCGGCGCCGCCTGGGCGCTGCTCTTCACCGGCCTCAACGCTCTGGCGGCGACCGAGCACCCGCTGTTCTCCGCGGCCGTCAGTTTTCTCATCTTCGGCGCAATGGCTGTGGTGACTCTACGCTGGGGACTCCTCGCCGTCGTCGTCGGCTACTTCCTCGGCACCCTGCTCATGAACCTGCGCGTCACTCCGGATTGGTCCGCCTGGTATTCCAGCGGAACCCTGTATATTCCCCTGGCGATTGCCGCGATCCTGGCCTGGGCCTTCCGCATCTCCCTCGGCGGTCGCCGCCTCTGGCGCAAAGACTGGCTCGAGTAAGGCGGACGTCCACGTCCGCGCCGGACCTCCAGGTCCGGCTCCCCCCCCGCCAAGAACCTGCCGCCCGCCCTGGCCCGCGCCACATTTCCGCTGCCCGTCCACGGTGCTCTCCACCTCCAAACAAAGGACATCCGCGTTGGCTTCCGGATTGCTNNGCCCGGCGCGCGCCGCATCCCGCTCTCTCGCCCCCACCCAGCGCCTGGATATCGGTTTCATAGCCGGCCTCGCCATCGCAGCCGCGGCCGGCATCGCCGGAATCGCCGCCACCGGAGTCGGACCCGGTTACTTCCTCCAGCCGGCCGGCGCCGTCATCGTGCTCGGCGGCACGCTCGGCGTCATCCTTCTGACCACCCCCGTCTCCAGCCTGCTCAACACCGCCCGCCGCGTCCGCGAATTGTTCGCGGCCCAGCCCGTCGATCGCGAGGCCCTCATCGGCCAAATCATCTCCTACGCCCAGAAAGTCCGCCGCAAGACGCTCCTCCACCTCGAACCCGAGATCCGCCACGCCGGGACCGGTTTCCTCGCCGAGGCCATGCTGCTGGCCATCGATGTCAAAAACCGTGCCGAGCTTCAGGCCGCCCTCGAAACCGAGCTGCGCATGCGGGAACGCCATGGCGAGGCCGACGCCAGGGTTCTCGAAGTTGCCGGCGGCTTCGCCCCAACCCTTGGAATCCTGGGCACTGTCGTCGGATTGGTGGACGTGCTGCGCCAGTTCTCCAACCTCCAATCGGTCGGCTACGGCATCGGCATGGCCTTCGTCTCCACGCTCTACGGTCTGGGACTGGCCAACCTGTTGCTCCTCCCCGCCGCCCACCGCATCCGCGCCCGCTCCATCGAGAGGATCGAAATCCAGGAAATCGTCGCCGAAGGCGTTCTCTGCATCTACGATCAGATGCATCCCTTCCTCATCCGCCAGCGGCTGAACTCCTTTTTGCGCCAGGAGGAACGCGACGCCCTGCCGCCGCGCACGGCCCTCGCTCCCTAACCCGCCCCCATGCTCAACTTCAGGCCTCAGTACTCCCGCGCCGCCGCCACCCAGCGCTGGGTCTTCAGCTACGCCGACCTGGTGACCATCCTGCTGGTCCTCTTCATCGCCATCGCCGCGCAGGGACTGCGCCCGCTCGCCCCGCCGCCCCGTCCCCCGCCTCCCCCTCTATGCCCCGCTCCGGTCGCCGCGCCCAAACCTACCCCGCCCGATCCCCTCCTCCAGGCCCAGCGCATCTTGGAGCAGCACGGTCTCAACCCCACGCTGGAACCGCGCGGCCTGGTGGTCAGCCTCCCTCAGGCCGTCCTATTCCCCTCTGGAGAGGACCAGGTGAGCCCCTCCGCCCTCCCCGTCGTCTCTCAGATCGCCGACGCCCTTCGCGATATCCCCAACAAAGTCTCCCTCATCGGCCACGCCGACGCCGTCCCCATCCACAACCGGCGCTTCCGGGATAACTGGGTGCTCTCGGTGGCCCGCGGCCTGAGCCTCCTTGAAGTCCTGAACAAGCAATTTGGAATCCCGGAAGCCCGCCTCTCCGTCGCCGGCTACGGCGCCTTCAGCCCCCGCGAATCGAACGACACCGCGGAGAGCCGCGCCGCCAACCGCCGCGTGGAGATCGTCATCCTCCACGAGCCAGCCCTGTAACGCCGGCGGTCTCGCCGCCGGTGCCTTGTCCTGCTGCGCCGGCCTGCTCCTTCCATCGCTCGGCGTTCACGCCCATCGCCACGAGCCACAGGGTCAGCAATCCTTCCCCAATTCCGCCTGGGTAGTAGACATAGGGGGACAGATAGTGCGCCAGCCGCGGCGAGACAAAGGTCAGCCAACCCAAGCCGGCAATTACCATCGGCGCGCCCAGAATTCGAGGCAGGAAAGTCGACCTCAAAATGAGGTAGCCGATCAGCAGGCAATAGCATCCGAAGAACACCAGGGGGTTGATGGGGATGGCAGCCAGATGCCTCGCGCCAAGTTCCCCAACGGCGCATCCCGCCAGGCTGAACAACGCAGCGACCAGAGAGAGTCTCCTGTTCACCGGCCTGAACAGGTAATAGAACAGAACCGTCACCGCGACATAGCTGGCGGTCGCAGCGATGCCGGCCGCGAAAGCCAACCCGGGCCTGCTGCTACCGTAGAAGGCGATCGGCGCCGTCACGATGTTGAGCAAATAGAAGACACCCGCGATCCGGGCCGTCAGGCGCGGCGACGCTTCTGTGATCCGTTCCATCATTGTCACAGACATCTACGAGGACCGCGCCCCGGGAGTTCCACCTTGAATCCCGCCCTCCGCCCAGCCACCCGGCTGCGCCAGCCCCCGGCCCCTCCGCCGCAGGCTGGCGCAACCCTCACCCCCTCTGCCCAGCCACTACTTCCTCTCTGGCCCGACCAGTTGCGACAACCGCGGATCCTGCCGCAGGCTGGCGAATTCCTTATCCTTATATACGCTGTCCAAACCCACGTAGCCCTGCTGTTTGGCTTTCTCCAGCGATGCCAGCGACCGCGCCGTATCTCCCCGGCTGGCGTACAGTTTCGCCAGCAGGTAGGACAACTGCCCCAGTTTCGCCGTATCGAACTGGCCGGACAGCCCGTTCTCCGCCCCGTACACCAGGACGTTGGGGTCCAGTTCCAGAGCCCGCGCATACTCGGCGCTGGCGCGGTCCATGCGCTCCAGCGCGAACCAGCATCCGCCCAGGTTGTAATGGTAAACCGCCTCGCTCTCGTTCAAGGACAGCGCCTTCTTATACCACTTCACCGCGGTGTCGTACTTCTTTTGGAGGTGGTTCACCACCCCCAGATTGTTCATGATGCGTGCGTCGTTCGGGTTCCGCTTCGCGGCCTGCTCGAACGCCGCTTGCGCCGGCCCGTAGGAACGCATCCGCAGATCGGTCGAACCGATCTTGCTATACAAGGCGGCCTCGTTGCCGCCCGCATGCATCGCCAGCCGGTAATACTTGATCGCTTCGCCGTACGACTGGTGATCTCGCAGTTCGTCGCCCGTCGCTTCCAGGGCGGCCGCTTCGCCCTGCTGTCCGGGGGTGCTCGGGATCGCGGGACGGCCCCATATCATCCCCGTCGCCACCACGCATGTTGCCAGGATCAATCTTTTCATTTTTCCCTCCTCGCGCCGGATTGGCTCCGTCGCGTCTACGCTGAATCTCGCATATTTCCCCCGTCCCGCCAAGGCTAAGACTGCTACCTCTCCGGTTACACATTTGTTACATCGCCTCCTAAGTTGTTCTAAAATCAGTCCCGCCGGCCTCCCGCCGCGCGCCCGTCCATGTCACACCCGGTAGCAGGCCGTTTTGTCTGGAAATCGGTTACGATCAGGACATGTCCGGCGCAGATGCGGTACCGCCCGATGCCCAGCAGGCCGAGCTGAGGGCCGTCCTCAAGTCCGGGCTCTTCAAGCGCGCCCCCACGCTGGCGACCCTGCTCTCCTATCTCTGTGAGAAGGCCATGCAGGGCCACAGCGCCGAAATCAAGGAATACAGCATTGCCGTCGACGCCCTCGGCCGCGACGACTCCTTCGATCAGGAGGCCGACTCCATCGTTCGTGTCCAGGCCAATCGCCTCCGCAAGCGTCTGGCTGAGTACTACGCCGGCCCCGGCGCGGCCCACCGCGTTCAGATCTCGATCCCGATCGGCCAGTACGTGCCGCAATTCCAGGAGCAGGCTCACCCGCGGCTTCCGTCGCCCTCCGCCTGGCGCCTGCCCGCGCTCTCCTGGAAGAGATTGGCCATCCTCTTGCCTTTCCTCGCACTCCTGGCGGCGCTGCCCTTTATCCTGCCAGGCTCCAAACCCCGGTCGCGCGCGGCGAGCGACGTTGGGGCCTCGTTGCCGCCGCTGGCCCCCGTCGGGTTGCCCGTCGAAGAAGGCATTCGCATTCTGGCCGGTGCCAGCCACGACTACATCGATCACGCCGGTAGGACCTGGACGGCCGACCGCTTCTTCTCCGATGGCACGCCCCTGCGCACCGCCGCCCGGCACATCTGGCGCACCCAGGACCCGGAGATCTACCGCTCCAGCCGCCAGGGCGATTTCCAGTACAACATCCCGCTCAAACCTGGGACCTACGAACTGCACCTCCACTTCGCCGAAACCTTCTACGGCCCCGAGGATCAGGGCGCGGGCGAAGGCAGCCGCGTGATGCTCGTTCGGGCCAACGGCCGCGCTCTGCTCTCGGATTTCGACGTCGCCGCCGACGCCGACGGCAGCCGCACCGCCGACGTCAAGGTGTTCACCGATATCTCACCGGCCCAGGACGGCCGCCTGCATCTCCAGTTCGCCTCCGTGCATGGCGGCCGCGGAATGGTCTCCGCCATCGAAATCGTGCCTGGAACTCCCGGCCGCCAGCGCCCCTTGCGCATCCTGACCCGCGATGTCCCCTTCTATTCCAANNCGGCGACGATCCCGAACTTTACCAGAGCGAGCGCTGGGGGCGCTTCTCCTATGCCATTCCCGTCGCGCCCGGCAAGTACACCCTCCTGCTCCACTTCGCCGAGCATCGTTTCGGCCCCGGTAACCGTGACCACTACGTCGGCCCCCCGCACGATCCCAACGCCGGCGCCGGTGCCCGCCTCTTCAACGTCTTCTGTAACGGCAAGCCCATCCTCCGCCAGTTCGATCTCTTCCAGGAAGCCGGCGACAACCACCCCCTGGTCAAGGAATTCACCGGCCTCGAGCCCAATCCCCAGGCCAAGCTCCTCCTCGACTTCGTCCCCCTCAAGGACTACGCCACCCTCACCGCCCTCGAAGTCCTCCCCGAGTAACCCGCCCACCTCCAACAAGACCCAGCTCCCCAACGGCCCCGACCAGGCGCCCCTCGATTTGAAAGGTACCCTATCCGAACCGCCCCTTTCCCGGAACTTTCCCCTCACCAACCGCGTACACTGGTTTATGGGGGCGGGAACAGTG
>PMEV01000385.1:10098-15525 GCA_003154855.1 Bryobacterales bacterium | reverse complement strand
CACACTTCAGGCTTTCCATCTGGAAGTTCTCCTTTTGATCTAGTGGGATTGTCCGGATTGGGCCCAACGTGGGACCGATCGGCAATACACGCTACCGAGGCGTTAACTAATTCTAAGCGGGCGGGCCCGCGGAACCAAATAGGAAATTTGTATGGGAATCATAAGAGTGGCGGGCCTTGCAGGCGGCGGCGCATGCGCAGGCCGGTCCGGCCGTCCTCGTAGTAACCGGGGACTTCTCCCACCCGGCGGAAACCGAAGCCGCGGTAGAAGCGGATGGCCGGCCGGTTGTCCACGCGCACCATCAGCTCGACGGAGCGGGCGCCGGACTCTCTCAGCCGTCCGAGCGTGTACTCGAGCAGCGCGGCGGCGATACCCTGGCGCCGGAGCTCCGGAGCGACAGCCACCGAGACGANNTGGCCGGCATCCGCGCAGGTCGCCATGTAACCGGCGATTCGGCGGGAGACCTTGGCGACCAGGAACAGGTCGCCGCATTCCGAGTACAGCTCCCGAAAGATCCTCCGCGTGTAGGACTCCGCGGCGAAGGCCGCGCGCTCGATCTCGAGGATGCGCTCCAGGTGGCGCGGGCGAAACCGGACAATCTCGAGGGACGCCGGCTGCCTGCGAACGCCCGGGGGCGTGGCGGCCATCTGGGAATCATACCGCGTGTGAGAAGATCGGATCAGCATGTGCTGCCGTCAACTGGTACTGTGGGCCGCCGTCTGGTTGAGCGCGACCGCCCTTTCGGCGCAGGCGCCGGAGACGCAGAAGGTCCGGATCAATACGCCCTACGTGCCGACGCCGCCGGAAGTGGCGACTGCGATGCTGAAGGCGGCGGACGTCAAGCCGGGCGACCTGGTGTACGACCTGGGCTGCGGCGACGGCCGGATCGTGATCGCCGCCGCGCGGGAATTCGGGGCTCGCGGAGTGGGTGTGGACCTGTACCGGGAACACATCGCCGAGGCACAGCGCAAGGCGCGCGAGGCGGGCGTGGCGGAGCGCGTGGAATTCCGGCAGCAGGATCTGTTCGACACCGACATCCGCCCCGCCACCGTGGTGGCGCTGTATCTGCTGCCCGAGGTGAACCTGGAACTGCGCCCCAAGCTGCTGCGGGAGCTCAAGCCCGGCGCCCGCGTGGTCTCCCACACCTTCGACTTCGGGGACTGGAAACCGGACCGGCAGTTCGAGGTGAACGGCGAGAAGGTGTTCCTGTGGGTGATCCCCGGGCGCCGCTTATGACTTGAGGTCTACCGGAGGCTCGACGGCCGGCTCGGCCATTTCCTGCCCGAGTTCGTCCACCACCTCTTCGCCGTGCGGAGAATGGATGTCGGTCTCCAGGCGGTGCAACGCCACGCGGACGACATCCCGGTGGTGGAGCTTGGGTCCCAGCCTGCCCTGGCTGAGTTCCAGCCAGAGGCGGTGCAGCAACTCCAGGTCGTCGGGCCACAACCTGGGCGGATGCGGCCCCAGGTTGAAGTAGACGGCCTGGCTGGTGGCGGGGTCGAATACCTCGAGCGACAACTGAGGCCGCGGTTGCGGGAGTTCTTCCCAGGCGTCGCCGAAATGCTTGGCCTGCTCGGCCGCGCTCATCTTGCCCGACTGGCCCAGCACCACCAGCGAGGAGCGTAGCCGCTGGGCCGTCTCCGCCACGGCGCGGTCCGGATTCCGTCCGGTGACCACGATCAGATCGGCATGCTTGCCGGCCTTCTCCGCCAGGCTGACCACCAGGCTGAACAGGCGGGCCACATCCGGCGAAAACACCTCGTCTTCGGAGAGTTCGTGCTCCCCGAAGCCGGGCGAGCCGGTGTGTTTGACGGTCACCACCACGATATCCATCTTGGTGGTGTCGGTTTTCTCGACGGTTCTTCGCAGATGGCCGAGCAGGTTGGGATTCCGGACGGCCACTAGCACGTTGCCCGGCCGGACGCTGGCGGCGGAGGCGGTCAACTCCTCCGGCATGTCCAGCCTGAATTTTTCGAGTTCCTGGCTGTGGACCGCGCGCTTGCGGCGATTGATGTGCTCGGAGATCTCGAAAGTGACGAAGAACACCACCGTGAAACATATCCCGGAGATGGTCGCCACCTGCTTGGTCAGCAGGTTGGTGAAGGCGATGGCGAACAGCACCAGCGTGATCAGCGCGAGGCCCACCGGCAACTCGGTTTTGCCCCAATAAAAGTTGAGCGGCACTTTCCACTCGCGCGCTTCCGGCTGCTTGTAGCGCAGCACCAGCACCGCGAGGCCCTTCATGGCGAAGCTCCAGACCACGCCGAAGGCGTACGCCTCGCCGAGCATCTCTACGTTGCCGCGGCTCAGCAGGATGGTGGCGATCTGGAGGATGACGATCAGGTTGATGAAGCGATGCGTGGTGCCAAAACGGCGGTGCGGCATCCGGAACCAGTCGGGCAGGACGCCGTCTTCCGCCACCCTGTTGAGTACGCCGTTCGAGCCGATGATGGCGGTATTGACCGCCCCGGCCAGGATCACCGTGCCCACCACGACCACGAAAGCGTGGAACAGCAACAGCAACGGCAGCGGCCCCACCATATGCATCGCCAGCCCGCCGATGAGGTTGCCCAGGTACTGCCCCCGCGAGGAATCCGGAATGATCATCACGGCGAAGAAGGAGACCAGGGAAGTGAACACCATGCTGTAGATGAAGATCACGAACCCGGCCCGCTCCAGGTTCTTCAGCTTGGGGGCGGCGATCTCGCGGTTCACCTGCGCCAGCGTTTCCTCGCCGCTCATGGCCAGCACCGAATGGCCCAGCCCGACCAGAATCATGACCCCGGTGATCCGCGCCAGCCAGCTCCCCTTGAGCCAGCCCAAAGCGTCCGCGCCGAAATGGATGTTGCCCGGCGTGGGCAGCGGGACGGACTGAAAGCCGCGCATGATGAGCGTGGTCACGCACCAGGCGATCAGGATCACCACCATCACCGTGGTGGCCTGCATGATGCGCAGCGCCTTCTGGCTGGATTCGTGCATGCCAATCGTGTTCTTGCGCCAGAAGTAGAGAGTCGCCAGGATCGCGAAGGCGGCGGCGAACAGGGGCGGGTTCACCCGGAACCCCGGATGGCGGAAGTGCTCGGCGATTTCGTTGATCAAGCCCGCCAAGTAGAGCCCCGCGCTGACGCCGCTGATAGGCCCGGTCAGCACGTAGTCGAAGAGCAGGGCGGAGACCGAGAACTTCGCCAGCGTTGGCCCCAGCGCCTCGTGGACAACCTTGTAGACGCCGCCGCGCACGAACATGCTGCAGCTCTCGATGTAGACGGCGCGCACCGCGTAGGAGAACAGCATGATGCCCAGGATGAACCAGGGCGCCGATTTCCCGACAAATGCCTCGGCGATGCCGCCGGCGTAAAATGCGGAGGAAGCAAGGTCGTTCAGAACGATGGCCGCCGCCCTCCAAAAACTAATGAAGGACAGCATCACGGTGGTGGCGACAACGACCTTTGTCGCGACCGGCTTCTGCGCGAAATCCAAGGAGAACCCCTTTTTGAACCCGTGCCCCACGGGTCGCTCTCAAATTGGCCTACGAAGTTAGCTGACGGGCTAGGGCTTGAAAGTACCCCGTCCGATTGCGCATCGGACTACGCCCCAACGGCTTGGGTCCTCCGTCTCCCGGGTGGAGTTCGGCTCGCCTCTCATGGTAACACCCTCTGGCTCCCGCTCGGCGCCTCAGCGAGCGGCAAGCTCGTGGTGCTCGAGGTGGTCCACGGCGACGTAGCCGCAGGCCACCACCGCGAGGAATAATGCCAGCACCTCGCTATGGCCCAGGTTGACCTCGAAGAGGCCGCCGACGATGATCCCAACGATCACCGCGACGGCGCCGTGCAGGATGAACTTCGCCTCTCCGGGGCCGGACGGCAAACGCCGCAGCGCGCCCAGAAAGTCCCAGAGCGCCATGGCCAGCATCCAGACCAGCGCCAGCGCTGTGGGCAGGCCGCGCTCGGCCGCGTAGTGAATGTACAGGTTGTGCAAGTGGCCGTACCAGCCGTTAGGCAGGGGCAGCCGATTCACAGGCCGGCGGTACTCCCAGGGAACGTATTCCATCAGCCTCGGCTGTACCATCTCGGGACCCACGCCGAACCAGGGGTGCGCCTGGATCATCGCCCAGCCCGTCTTCCAGCAGACCACGCGGTGCTGGTTGGAATCCAACTCGTCGCGCGGCTGGAAGGCGGATTGGAATCGCACGCGCACCGAGCCGGGGTTGATCCACAACAGCAGCCCCAGCAGAACCGGGACGGCGGCCAGCAGCCAGCGCTTCCGGCTCCACAGCAAATAGGCTCCGGCGCAGGCCGTAGCCAGCCAGGCGCCACGGGTATAGGTCAGCAGCAGCGCCGCGCCGGCCAGGCCCGCCGAGGCGAGGCACAGCCAGAAAGCGCGGCCCCGCGCCCGCGGCGAGAACAGCAGGAACGCCCCCGCCACCAACAGCACGATCATCATCTCGAAGGCGAAGGTCTGCCAGTTGCTGGTGAAGCCCTTGATGCGTTCCCAGACATAAAAGTCGTAGAAGGTCCCGCCGTGCAGGCGAGCCCCCCGAACTTTCCACGCGAACTGGACCAACCCGGCGACGGCCGCGAGGCCGCCGGCCACGGCCCAGCCGACGATCAGCCGCCGCACGTCCCCAAGGGCGCGGAAAGCCGAGAAGACCACCACCAGCATCAGATAGACGTAGAATTTGCGGATCTGTGGGAGGCCGGCCCGCATATTGCCGGAGAGCAGCAGGGAAAGCAGCGTGCCGGTCATGAACAGCGCGAGCGGCAGCCAGACACGCGGCAGGCGCAACGGCGTCCGCGACAGTAGCACAGCGACGATCGCCAGGCCGAGCAGAATCTGCGAAGCGGCGATCGAGAACAGAACGGAGACGGCGCTGGCCCAGGCGAGGTAAACCGCGGCTAGCGCCGGGGAGATTCCAGTGGTGGTCTTAGCTGAGGCGAGCGTCAATCACCTCAGTATGGCAGAATGTCGAGAGATGGAAATCTACCTGCTCCGGCACGGGGAGGCGGAGGAATCGCTGCGCATTCCGGACGCGGAGCGTTCGCTGACCCCAGAGGGCAGGCGCAAGCTGGGAGCGGTGCTGCTGCGCGCACGGAGCGCCGGCGCGGGCGCGTCGCTGATCCTGTCCAGTCCTCTGCGCCGGGCCGTGGAGACCGCGGAATTGGCGGCCGGACTGCTGAACACCCGCGCGCCCATCCTCAAGACCAATGCGCTCCTGCCGGAGGCCGAGCCGGCCGAGGTGTGGGACGAGATCCGCGTCCACCGGGACGAGGGCCAGTTGCTTCTGGCCGGCCACCTGCCCGTTCTCAGCCTGGCGATCGCTTACCTGCTGGGAGCGCCCTCCGCGCAAATCGAAATGGGGAAGGGAAGCCTGGCGCGGGTGGACCTCGAGCGATTCGGCAGCGCGCCGCGCGGCGCACTGCGCTGGCTGCT
>PMEV01000385.1:0-10085 GCA_003154855.1 Bryobacterales bacterium | reverse complement strand
GTAGCCGGCGGCGATCAGGTCGTGGCCGGTGACCAGCGGACGCGGCTTGAGCGCCTCCCGGGGCAGCTCCTCGGATTTCCGCTTGACGAATTCGTAGTTGTCGAGCAGGCGGTGGCTCATCGCGCAATCCAGGCGGTGCAGTTCCAGGTGCTCCGCAAAGCCCTCCTGCCGCAGGAAGCGCTTGAGCGTGCTCTCGCGCATCTTTCGGACGTCCTTGAAGCGCAGGTGATTGGCGACCAGCGATTCCACCTGGCGGATCTCCCGATTCGACCAGCGCAGCCGGCCCAGGATCTGGACAGCCATGCCCGCGCCCACTTCCGCGTGCCCGTCGAAGCGGATGCGGTCCGCCAGGCGAAAGGTGGGCGGTTTGCCAACGTCGTGCAGGAGCGCCCCCAAGGCCAGCGTCGGGCTGGGCGAGCGCAGGCCCTCCAGCATCATGAGCGTATGCGTCCAGACGTCGCCCTCGGGATGGAACTCGGGCGGCTGCTCGACCCCTTTCATGGCGGCTACCTCCGGCAGGATCTCCGCCAGCAGGCCGGAAGCGTCCAGCAGTTCGAAGCCCCGCCGCGCGCCGCCCTCGGTGAGGATGCACCCCAGTTCGTCGCGGATTCGCTCGGCCGAGATCAGCCCGATCTTCCCGCGCAGGCGCTTTGTGGCTTCGAAGGTGGCCGGCTCGATGCCGAAACCGAGCCGGGCGGCGAAACGAATGGCTCGCAGCATCCGCAGATGGTCTTCGGCGAAGCGGGTATCGGGGTCGCCGATGGCCCGGATCAGGCGCGCTTCCAGATCCCGGCGGCCACCCACGAAGTCCAGCACTTCCCGGCTGGCGGGGTCCATCAGCAGGCCGTTGACCGTGAAGTCGCGGCGGAGGACGTCCTGGCGGGGATCGGTCTCGAANNTTGGGGAACAGCGAAACCACTTCCTCGGGCCGTGCGCCGGTGGCCACGTCGAAATCCCGCGGCTCAAGTCCCAGCAGGAGGTCGCGCACGCAGCCGCCCACCAGGTAGGCCTGGTAGCCGTGCGCCTTGAGGCGGTCTACGATTTCGGCGGCAGCGGAACCGGTCATTACTCTGATCGTAGAATAATCGGGCGCCGCCTGGCCGCCCATTTTTGCCCCGAGTTGCATGGAAGTCGGGTTTGCGCTAGAGTTGAGAGCACGATCCGGAATGTTCAGGGACCGCGAACTCGCCCCACGTATCCCCTCCACCCGCTCCATCCCCTTGGAGCTTTCTATGAGTTTGAGTTAGGCTCGCCAGCGCGATGAACACCCCGGCCGTCAACTGATCGCATGTATCCAAGCAGACACTTCCAACCACGCAGACCGAGAATTCGAGAAAACGTGAACGAGGCCATCCGCGTTCGCGAGGTACGGGCCGTCTTTCCCGATGGATCGGTGGAGATCATGCCCACGCCCGCCGCCGTGCGCAAGGCGCAGGATATGGGGCTGGATCTCATCCTGATCGCTCCCACCGCCGAACCGCCGGTAGCCAAGGCGATGGACTACGGCCAGTGGCAGTACGAGAACAAGAAGAAGCAGCAGGAAGCCAAGAAGAAACAGCACGTTATCCAGGTGAAGGAGCTGAAGTTCCGGCCCAACACCGACGATCACGATTACGACTTCAAGAAGAACCACGCCATCCGGTTCCTGCAGGAAGGCAACCGGGTGAAGGCGGTGGTGCAGTTCCGCGGGCGGGAGATCGCGCACGTGGACCTGGGCCAGAAGCTGCTGGTGCGCTTTGCGCAGGACCTGGCGCCGTACGGCTCCGCGGAAGGCTCGCCCCGGATGGAAGGCCGCAACGCGCATGTCCTGATCAGCCCCATCAAGAAGGACAAGCCGGCCGATAAGGGCAAGCCGCCCGCTCCCAAGCCCCCCGCTCCCAAGCCCCCCGTCAAAAGCTGACAGCGGCCAAGCCGATTTGCCGAACTCTTTGGACTGCGCGCCCCATCCCGGTCAGCGGCCGGCGCCCCCGGACGGAAGACCCAGCCGCGCACAGAGGGCCTGGAAATCCGGTTCGTTGCGGAGGGGGTCGAAGACCGGATCCACGCCGATGAAGTTCACGTCGGTCACGTGGGCGTCCGCAGCCCGCCGCAGCCACTCGATGGCCTGTTTCTTGTCGCCCAGCCCGGTGTGGACTATGGCCAGCGCGACTCCCGCGGTCCCGCTGGTCTGCTGAACTGCCTCGATCTCCGCCAGGACCGAGCGGGCCTGGGCCACCCGCCCGGAGCGGGCCAGCGCATTGCCGAGGGGGCCGAGAACCATCAGGCGCCGCTCGCCCTGCGCCGCAGCCTTTTCGAGATCCGAGATCGCCTCCGGGAGCTTGCCCTCCGCCAGCCGGCTAGAACCACAAACGGTCCTGGCGGGGAAGAAGGTCGAATCCAACTCGAGGTGCCGGCTGGCCACCCGGATGGCTTCGTCGTAGCGGCGGGCGCAATAAAGATTGGTGGCCAAGTCGTTGGTAGTCATGGTGGAGACCGGATCGAGCTGTTGGGCCGCATTGAGTTGCACGCTGGCCTCGTCGAAACGGCCCTGGGCTGTCAGCAGCAGAGCGTAGCCGCGATGGCCCGAGGCATAGTTCGGGTTGAGTTCGAGAGCGCGGCGGAAGGCCCGCTCGGCGGTCTTCCAATCGTGGTCGAAGGAGTAGCCGGCCAGCGCCAGCGCGATCTGGGTCTCGGGAATCGTCTCATCTAAGTCCAAGGCTCTGCGCGCCGCCGCCCTAGTCTCGACGACCTCCTGTTCCACCGGGCCTTCCAGGTGGAAAGCCATCATGGCGTGGGTCAGAGCGAGCGCCGCCCAGGCGTCCGCGTATTGAGGGTCGGCGGCAACGGCTTGTTGGAAATAGCGCAGACTCTCTTCGTGCCGCCTGAAGTTTGCGAGCACGTAGCGGCCCCGCCAGTAGGCTTCGCGGGCTTCCGGAGGGGGAACGTGGGCGGGGCGGCTCTGGGGAGCGTTGCGAACTCCGAGCGCCCTGGCCACGGAGCGTTGAATGTCGGCCTCCATACTCTGCACATCGGCGGTGTCGCGCGAGTAACGCTCCGACCACACGTGGTAGCCGCTCGCGGCATCGATCAACTGCGCCGTCACCGTAACCCCGCTCTTTTCGATTCGCAGGCTGCCTTCGAGAACCGCGGAGACGCCGAGTTGCCGGCCGATTTCGCGGACGTCCATCTTGCCGCTCCGAAACTGGAAGGCCGAGGTGCGCGCCACCACGCGCAACCCGTGCAGTTTGGCGAGGCCGGTCGTGAGGTCCTCCACAAAGCCATCCGCGGCGAACTCGCCACTGGCGCCGTCGGTCAGGTTGAGGAAGGGCAGCACGGCGATCGATGGATCGCTCCCGGGCCAGACAACCGTCCGCTGCCTGAGAAACCACGCTAATCCGCCGGCAACCATGGCCAGCGCCAGCCCCAGGGCCACCCAACGGACCACGGGGAACCGGTGAACCGCCTCACCGGGGACGGCGCGGAAGGCCGGCACGTAACTGCCCTTTGGAAGCTCGATCACGACCGGGTCCGCGCTGCCGTCACCGAGGTAGTATTCGTTCAGGCGCGCGCGCAGGTTCCGCGCCTCCGTGCGGACCACCGAATCCGTCCGGGGGTCGAAAGAGGAATCCCGGCCGAACACTTCGATGGCCAGGACCGTTTCCTTGATCTCGGACGCGCGGCCTTCGAGGGTCTCCCCGACTACGAACTGAAGCAGCCGGCGGTGGCGCTCGGAAGTTCGAAAACGCTCCGAGGCGAGTACCCGGTCGAGTTCGGCCCGGACGGAATCCGCCGGGACGGTGGGGGCGGTTCGCGCTGCGGCTGGGTAAGAGGGCATTCCTGCCTGATGCTCTGAGAGTATTCTCACACGTTTTGTGCCGATGAGCAAGTCTTTTGCTTTAAGTGTGTTGCGGCAGGTGCGCACCCCTTTTCACTTGTGTTGAAAACGGTTGGNNATGCAGGCGCGGCTGCGCGGCCACCACGGAGTACTAGTACTGGAGAACGCTTATGGTGCATAGAAAAGGCCTTCCGGTGTGTATTCCCGCCAAAGGCTGGGTGTATACCGACATTCGCGACTTCTGTTTACGAGGAGAAGGTTTTCTTATGAAGAAATGGAACTTGAAGCTGCTCTACTTATTGTCTCTTGGTGCGCTCTGCCTGTTGGTGACCACCGGACCGGCTGGGGCGACCGTCTCTAACTCACCCATGTTCGAAAGCGCATTGGTCCAGGACGTGAACGCGCCCCTCATGAACGTGATGCAGTTCCCCAACTTCGAGTGGTCAGCGTCGGACCAGGAGGTTGATCTCACCCTCCAGATGCAGTGCACCGGGACCGGTTGTAGCGCGGATGTGTCGTTCTGGCTGCTGGCGCTCAATACCGACTACATCACGGTGGCGCTGAACGGCACGAGTTCCGACACCGGCGCCTCCGGATACGTGGAATTCGCTGGAGGCGCAGAGCAATCGTGGACGGTAGATGGCGACGGCGACCTTGTCATGGAGCCCTTCAATGTTCCCGTGGCCCAGGGAGGGAGCATCAACGGCGACTTCGTGATCTCCGAACTGGCCACGGGAGCCTACTTGAGCATGCTGGACCCCCTGGACATCACCGCCAATAGCGGCTCCGCTGTACCAGAACCTGCATCGGCGCTGCTGCTGGTTGGCGGCATCGCCTTCGTCGAGTTCCTGCGGCGCAAATCGCGCGCGTAAATGGGCCGCCAACGCGGCCGCCCGATATCCCGTCCCGCTCCGGCAGCGCCTAGCCCGCCGCCGGAGCGGGGATGGTCCTCCTGGTTCCTTCCCGACCTTAGCCTCACGGCTGCCCTCGCGGCTACCGCTTTCTGCCTCTTCATCTTCCAAGCCCCCTGGCGGATGTTTTCCGACGGCGACCCGGGCTGGCACATCATGGCCGGCGAACGCATCCTGGCCACCGGAAGAGTCCCGCACAGCGATCCCTTCTCGTTTCTACAGACCGGGCACGCCTGGTACGCCTTCGAATGGGCCTCCGAGATTCTAATGGCATTGTTCCACCGCTGGCAGGGGCTGACCGGGGTGGTCCTCCTCTTCACGGTGGCGATCGGGGTAACGATCTGGCTCTGCTTTCGCCTGCATCTCAGGCTGGGCGGGAATTTCTTTCTGGCCTGCGTCATGGCGTCGCCGCTGGTGGCCACCGCCGACCGGCACTGGCTGGCCCGCCCGCACGTGCTTAGCTACCTGTTCCTGCTGGGGACTCTCTTCTATTTCGAACAGGCGGCGAACCGCTTCCGGGTGCGGGATGGGCTGGTGTTGGGACTGGGAACCGCGGTCTGGGCCGGGATACACGGCAGCTTCCCGATGGTCATCGTGCTGGCCCTGCTCTACGCGGTGGGCCACGCGGCACGGGCGGTACTGTGGAAGGACCTGGACGCCGCCGGGGAGTGGAGGCGCGCGCGCTGGTTCCTGCTGGCCGCGCTGTGCGCCGGCGCGGGGAGTCTGCTGAATCCTTATGGGCTCGAACTGCACCGGCACGTGGTCGAATTCACCGTGCACCCGGAATTGCACGCGGGCATCGTCGAATGGCAGCCGCTGGATTTCGCGCGCGCCGGGACTGGGCAGATCCTGTTCGCGACGGCGTTGGCCGGGCTGGGCGCAGTACTGGCTCTGCGGCAGCGGAATGTGCCACACGCCCTCGTGATCGGGTTTCTGATAGCGTTCGGGCTGAAATCGGCGCGCGGGCTGCCGGTGCTGGCCCTGCTCGGGCTGCCGCTCGCGAACGCCGCCATCACCCGCGCGCTGGAGGCCGGCAAAAGCTCCCTGCTGCGGGGGTTCATGAAGATCTCCGCCGAGTTGCGCCGCATGGACCGGGAGCAGCACGGAGCGGCTCTGGCGGCGCTGGCCGTTCTGGCCGTGCTGGTCTGGCTGCACCAGCCCTCGGTAGTCGCCCGTACCGGATTCTCGCCGGAGAGATATCCGACGGGAGCTGACCAGATCGTCGCCCGGCTGCCGCAGTCCAGCCGGATTCTCGCTTCGATGGAGGATGCCGGCTACATCTGTTATCGCTCGAATGGCACGCGCAAGATCTGGATCGACGGGCGGGTGGATTACTTCGGGCAGGCCCCCTACCAGCAATACCAGCAGATTGCTTGGACTAAGCCGGGCTGGCAGGCGACGCTCCGGGAGGTGGGTTTCACACACGCCGTGGTGCAGATCCGCTTCCCGGTGGCGGCGGCGCTGGAGGAGGCGGGCTGGCGGCCCTTGTACCGCGACCGCCGGTACGTGGTGCTGGAGCGGCCGGCCGGCTACTCTTCGGAATAGCGTTTGAAGATCAGGCACCCGTTGGTGCCGCCGAATCCAAAGGAATTCGAGAGCGCGTACTGGATGGGCATCGGCCGCGCGGTATTCGGAACGTAGTCCAGGTCGCAATCCGGGTCGGGGTCGTCGTAGTTGATGGTGGGAGGCGCGATCTGGTCGCGAATGGCCAGCACGGTAATGCCCGCCTCGAGGCCGCCCGACCCGCCCAGCAGGTGCCCGGTCATGGATTTGGTCGAGCTCACCGCCAGCTTGTAGGCGTACTCGCCAAAACAGCGCTTCATGGCGATCGTTTCCACGCGGTCCCCGACCGGGGTCGAGGTGCCGTGCGCATTGATGTATTGGACGTCGGTAGGCTGGATGCCCGCATCCGCCAGCGCGTTGCGCATCACGCGGAAGGCGCCGTCGCCATCCTCGGCCGGAGCGGTAATGTGGAAGGCGTCGCCGCTCATCCCGTATCCGGCCACCTCGGCGAGAATGGGCGCGCCGCGGCGTTTCGCGAGTTCCAGCTCCTCCAGTACCAGGATGCCCGCGCCCTCCCCCACCACGAACCCGTCGCGGCCCTTGTCCCACGGCCGGCTGGCCCGCTCCGGCTCGTCGTTGCGCGTGGAGAGCGCGCGCATGGCCGCGAACCCGCCAATGCCCATCCGGCAGATGGTCGCCTCGGTCCCGCCGCACAGCATGGCGTCGGCGTCGCCCCGCTGGATCATCCGGAAGGAGTCCCCGATGGCGTGCGCGCTGGTAGTGCACGCCGTGGCGGTGGCCGAATTGGGCCCCTTCGCGCCCACACGGATCGAGACGAAGCCGGACGCCAGGTTCACGATGGTCGCGGGAATGAAGAACGGAGAGATCCGCTTGGGTCCGTGCGCCAGTAGTTGTTCGAACTCCCGCTCGATCACTTCGAACCCGCCGATCCCGCTGCCGATGTATACCCCGACCCGCTCCGCGTTCTCCGCGGTCACCTTCAGCCCCGAGGCGGCGAGGGCGAAATCCGACGCCGCGATGGCGAACTGGATGAACCGCCCCATTTTCTTCAGCTCTTTGCGCTCGATGTAATCCGTGGGCTGGAACTCCCGGATTTCTCCCGCGATCCGGCAGCTAAACAAGGTCGCGTCGAACGCCGTGATCGCGGAGATGCCGCTGCGCGCGCTCCGAATGGCCGCCCAGGTCTGCTCGGTACCGATCCCCACCGGGGACATCAGTCCGATCCCTGTGACCACAACTCTGCGCGACAAGGCTTCGCTCCTCTGGTTGGAAACCGGCATGGGCTGGACGGGAACTACTTTTTAGCCATCTTGCCGTCGATGTACTCGATTGCGTCCTTTACGGTGGCGATCTTCTCGGCGTCCTCATCCGGAATGTCGAGGTCGAACGCTTCCTCGAACGCCATGATCAATTCAACGATATCCAGGGAATCGGCGCCCAGATCGTCCACGAAGGAGGCGGTCGAGTCCACCTGCCCCTCGTCAACCCCGAGCTGCTCGACGATGATCTGCTTCACCTTTTGCTCAACCGACATGAAACCTCCAGAGATGGGTACAAACTCATTGATTTTAGCGACGATTGCGCCAGTCCGCAAGTAGGCTCTCGCCGATTCGTTACAATCGAGCTTATGCGAGCGCGCCTCCTGCTCCTTGCCGTCTCGCTCCTGGCCGCCGCCTGGGGCCTCCAACCCGCCCCGCCTCCGCCGCCGGACCCGGCGCTGGCCGCCATCCTCGAGCATGTCTCCGAGGACGCCGGCCTATTCCGCGCCACCGCCCCCAGGATGCTCGCCGAGGAGACTTTCGAGCAGCGGGCCCTTAAACCGCCTCGCCGGTTCCGGCCCCGGCTGGGCAACGCTGCCCTCGAACCTCCCAAGCCAGAGTATCGCACACGGACCATCGTCTCCGAGTACGGCTTCTCCACATTCCAGGATGCCCCCAACGCGCTGCACGAGCTCCGGCAGGTGGTCTCGGTGGACGGCCGCTCCATCGCCAGCCGGGAAGCGGCTCGCCGCACCCTCTCCGTCGGGATGCGCTCCCAGGACGACGCGCTCAAGAAGCGCATGCTCGAGGAGTTCGAAAAGCACGGTCTGCGAGGGGCGGTCACCGATTTCGGCCAGATCCTGCTGCTGTTCAGCCGGCGCCGCCTCGAAGACTACACGTTCCGCCTGGAAGGCTCCGGCCAGGTTGGCCCCGACGCCGCCATCATCCTGGGCTTCCAGCAGCGCAGCGGCGCGGGCGCCCTGCTCATCTTCGAGAAGAGCAAGGACATCCATCAGGCGCTGGAGGGCCAGCTCTGGGTCCGGCGCTCCGACTCCCGCCCCCTGCGCGTGGTATTGCGGAGCTCCACGCAGGAAGGCGTCCACGTCGCGCGTTACGAAGCCACCGTCGATTACGCCGTCAGCCCGCGTGGCGTGCTGGAGCCCGTCTCGGTCCTGTATCGCCAGTTCGCCGGCGCCGATCTGATGGTCGAGAACCTCTTCCACTACTCCCCGTTCCGCCTGTTCACCGCCGAATCCGAGGTGAAGTTCGACGAGCCGGTCCCGCCCAAATAGGCCTCCGGAGCGCTGAAAGAAAAATTCACGGCCGCCCGGCCCGGGTCGATATGAAAGACAAGGCCAAGTATAGGCCTCTCCCGGCAGAGTGCCGGGAACAGTAGGAACAGGAGGTCCACCCGTGTCTTTATCCGTCAATACGAATATCAACGCGCCGGGTGCGCAGAACAACGTTCAGGCCAATCCCGCCCAGCGCCCGCCCGCCAACCAGGAGAAGGTCCCCGATGGAAACTCATCGCGGCGAGACGCCGTCTCGCTGACCCCATTGCCGAGCCACAGCCCCCCAGCCGCCCAAAGCCGCATCCAGGATGCCGCCACGGCAACCGACGCCGCCAGCCGCGCCAGGACCCAGATGGTTGAACAGCCCTCCGCCGGGGTCATGGCCCAAGCCCATGCCAGCCCGCAGGGGGTGCTCGCCGCCCTCCGTGCCTGAAGCTACCCGAGCCGCGCCCGCACCTTCTCGCTGAGCGCCTTGCCGTCCACGCGCTTGCCGGAAAGCCTCGCCTGCGCGGCTTTCATCACCACGCCCATCTGCTTAAGTGAGGTTACACCGGTCTCGGCCAGGGCTTCGGCGATGGCAGCCTCGACCTCCTGCTCCGTCGCGCCCGCGGGCAGATAGCTTTCGATCAGCGCGCGCTNNCGTCGCTGGCCGGCGCAGGCATGTACGCTTCAATCAGCTTTAGCTCGGCCTCTTCCTTATCCGCCAGCTCGGGCCGCCCGCCCTGGCGGAACATCTGGGCGGCCTCCCGGCGCTGTTTGATCAGCATGTTCAGCACTTGCAGCTCGGCTTTCTCGTCGAGCGGCTTCATGGAATCCACTTCCTGTTTCTTCAGCGCGGTCTTGAGCATCCGCAGCGCGCTGAGGCGCATTTCGTCCCGGGTCTTCATCGCCCCGGTCATGTCTCGTTGTACCTGGTCGAGGAGCGGCATGATTCTGTTATTCTAATGAAACCATCTCTATGATGCACATCCGGGAACNNCGGGAACATCGCCTCCCGATGGCGGGGACCGTTCCGCTCCGCACCGGCGCGCTCCGGGCCGGGGTGACGCGGCAGGCGCATCGCCGGACCGCGGGGTTTCGCGCCGTTCCGATGGTTGCAAAAGGCCGCTTTTTCCGTATCGCCGATTTCCGCTACTTCGATTTCGCCGGGCTGTCCGCGGCGATCGCGTGGCTGGAAATCATCCTGGCCGCCAAGGGCTTCCCCGTGCCTTACGGGGCCGGCGTGCCGGCCATTCAGAATTGTGCGCCACGGCTGCAATATAAGCCGCCGCGGCCGTGAAGGGAA
>PMEV01000178.1 GCA_003154855.1 Bryobacterales bacterium | reverse complement strand
CCCGAGCCGTGGCTGAAATCGGCTTCATGTTTGGCAACAATATCGTTGAGAAGAAACCGTAACTTCGGGCGACCGGGGCGTTGCCTTAATTCCGGTTGTCGTTGCATCTCTCCAAACGCGCCCGCCAGGGAGGGCATATGTGGTGCACCCTTCCTGGCGGGCGTTTTCTGCTGAATGGGCGCCCTGCATAGTCCCGAGAGGGCGCTGCTGCACCTCCCAGAAGACGCCGCTGGCCAGCCCGATCCTGTACTTCTTGGCGAAGGAGTAGGGTCAACCGCGCCGGGCCACCAATAGGAGCAGGCCGAAGACCACCACCGGGATCATGGCCAGCATCAAGTAGAACAGGATTCTCCTAACCCACGGAGTGCGCCGGCGCTTCCATTCCCGCATCTCGGGGCGCTCGGCCACTCCGACCTGGTCCTGATGCTGCAAGTCCCAGGCGAACTCGCGGGCGCTGGCGTAGCGGTTTTTCGGATCGCGCTCCAGCGCCCGATAGATAATCTCCTGCAGCTCCGCGGTGATCTCCGGATTCACTTCGCACGGCGGGATGGGGTTGTTCAACAGCCGGTCGTTCATGATGGCGAACGGATTGGGCCCCGAGAACGGCGTCTTCCCGGTCAGCATCTCGTAGAACATGACTCCCAGCGCGAAGATGTCGCTGCGTCCGTCGCCGCGTTTCCCTTTCACCTGCTCGGGGGAGATGTACTCGGGCGTTCCCATCACCTGCGACAGCTTGGCGAACGTCAAGCGCCGCGAACCGGCCTGGCCGGCGATGCCGAAGTCGATGATCTTGATGCGATCCTCGGCGTCGATCATGACGTTCTCCGGCTTCAGGTCGCGATGCACCACGCCGTGGCTGTGTATGTACTCCAGCGCGTCGCAGATGGCGATGGTAATCTTCACCGCCCGCCGGATGGAGAGCTTCGCCTGCTCGGCCAGGACCTGGCGGAGCAGCCGGCCCTCCACCCACTCCATGACCATGTAAACCTGGCTGCGGTCTTCGCCGGCCCACACCTTCATGACGCCCGGGTGATCCAGCTTGACGCCGATCTGCTCCTCGCGGCGGAAGCGGTCGAACAGCACCGGGTCGCTTTCCATCTCGGGATGGGGAACCTTGATGGCCACCGGGCGGCCGCTGCGCATATCGGTGGCGCGGAAGATCGACGCCATGCCGCTGCGTGCGACCACGCTTTCAATGCGGTACTGGTCGAGCCGGTCGCCGGGATGGACTGGAGTCATGGTGAGCGCAGGCTAGCGGCGAAAGGCGGCCGGCGAGCCCGGCATCAGTGCAGCCGGTAGGGCCGCCCGCGGTACATGCCCACCCGTTCGACGCCTCGAATGCGTATTAGCTGAACGCTAATATTATCGCCGCCATCCCGGCGATTGGCAAGCGCCACCAATTTCCGCGCCGCAACCTCCAGGCTGGCGTTGTGCGTGACGGTCGCGGCCATGTCCGTCGCGCTCACCGCTCCATACAGCCCGTCGGAGCACAGCAGCAGCACGTCCTCGGCGAACACCTGGCGCTCGCTCACCTCGACGTTGACGAACAGATCGTTTCCTAGCGAGCGGCTGAGCGTGTGGCGGGTTTCCGCCTTGGCCGCTTCCCGCGCCGAGAGCAGCCCCAGGCGCTCCTGATCGGCGGCCACGGTATGATCGCGCGTGAGTTGCGTGGCCTGGCCGAGCCGGATGAGGTAACAGCGCGAATCGCCCACATGCGCCACCACCGCGCGATCGAAGCGCACGGCGCAGGCGACCAGGGTGGTGGCCATGGCGAGGCCTTGCCCGGCGGCCAGGCCATCCTCGTATATCCGCTGGTTGGCGGCCCGCACCAGGCCCGGCAACAACGTGCTGTGCGACTCATCACCGGTGGCCTCGCGGAACCCCGCCAGGAGGCTCTCGACCGCGGTCCGCGAAGCCACCTCACCCAATTCGTGCCCGCCCACTCCATCCGCTAAGGCGAACAGCCAGCCGTGAGTGCGCACTTGTTCGGGCGTCGCCGGGAGCGCGAAGCCCAGATAGTCTTCATTGTGCTCGCGCACCGTTCCCACGTCGGAGAGCTGCGCGAACTCGACGTCAAGCATGGAGCTGCGCGGCGCCGGGTAGTTCGCGCCCGCAGCTCCGCCGGGCTCTACCGCAAGCGGCACTCGCTGGCTCCTGTACATTCGGTCTCATCCTTCCTCGAAAGAGGGCGGGCTTGCGCCCGCCCGCGATCATGCTGTCTCCGCTCCCCGCATGATCAAAGTCGTCCGCCCCGAGTTCTTGCTCGATCGGATGAAGTAGATTCCTCCGTAGATGGCCCACACCAGCGCGATTCCCAAGGCCAGCAACGGCTCCATTTTGGTGCCAAAGCCCATGAACGGGCCAACCAGGTAGAAGGCCATGCAGCCCAGGTTGGCCAGCAGCCCGAACAACGGAACGAACAAGTGGCGCACGAATTTGAAATTCGGATGCCGGTGGTAACCCACCATGCAAATCACGCAGCTCAGCGCGTACAGCACGAACGTGCCGAAATTCGAAGCCAGCGTGACCACCAGCAGCGAGTTGGGCATATTGGCCAAGGTGTCGTGGCTCAAGTAGCCGAAGCTGCTCCAGAAGCCCTGTGGCAGCGCCTTGATGGCGGCGTCCGCCGGCGCGCCCAAATCGCCGAAGACCAGCGCGATCCCGATGCAACCGACCACCGCCGAAATCGCAGCCAGCGTCCAGATGGCGCGATGGGGAGTCAGGTTCTTCGAGTGCAGCAGGCCGAAGTGCTCCGGCACCTCCCGGTCCTTTCCCATGGCGTAGGTGACGCGCGCGCCGGTGTTCATGCACGACAGCGTAGTTCCAATCAGCGCCAGGAACACGGTAACCGCCTCGATCAACATAAATGTTTTCCCGTGCCCGGCCCCGAATAGAGCGGTTCCCACCACGATCATCATGTCGCCGATGGGCGCCGCGGAGGTCCCCGCGCTCGCCATGGTATAACCGCTGTTCAGGAAGTAGTTCGCCGCGAAATACTCGAACAGGTAACAAACCACTCCTTGCACTAACAGCGACAGGATCACTGCGATCGGTATGTCGCGCTTGGCGTTCTTGGCTTCGCCTCCCATCGACGTCACCGACTCGAATCCCACCAGAATCAGGATGGCAATGGTGGCTTGCACGAACACCCAGCCCCAGTTGTGCGCCGCCACCACGGACGTGGCATCCTTGTGCGCCAGGAAGTTCCCTTTTTCGTCCTGCGTTGCATAGCTGATGCGGAACGGCACCACTTTGCCGGCGGCGTCCAGCAGGGGCTTCGGCGTTCCGTCGGTTTCGCGCAGAATGGTTTCGGTGGTCTGCCCGTTGGCGACCGTCTTTTCGGTGGCGAACTGGTAGGAATAGGCCTCGCCCGAGGTGGAATCGAGCTGGTAGGCGACGCTGCCCGGCGGGTGGTTCATGCGATAGCCCAGGGCCAGCACCGAGAACACCACCAGCGCGGTGATTTGTATGACATTGATGGCGATGTTGACCGCCGTCGAGCCATTGACTCCGCGGTTGGCGATATAGGCCACTACAAACGAGAACGCGATGGCGATGGCCATCATGAACATGGGACCCGGATTGGTGGCGCTCATGAAGCTCGGCCAGAGGGTCCCCGCCAGGTAGCCGCACAGGATTCCCATCACCGCGACCATCACTCCCGGATAGATCCAGTAGTAGAGGTGCGAGGCCCAGCCGACGATGAACTTCGCAAGCCGGGCGTAGCGCCACGCGGTGTCGTGATTCAAGAACGATTGTTCGGCGAAGTAATACGAGCTGCCGGTTCCGGGATACAGTTTCGCCATCTCGGCGTAGCAGACGGCGGTAGCCAGGCACAGTACCACGGCCAGGGCGATTCCGAGCCACATTGCCGGCCCGGTCACACCCATGCCGGCCTGCATCACGAAAGTAAGCCAAAGGAAGGCGCCCGGCGCGATGAGCGCCATGGCGTTCATCGTCAGGCCGGTCAAGCCTAGAGTAGTCTTCATTACGGGGGCGGAGTCCGCCATGTAGTTTCTCCTTAAGTTGTCTTGGATTGCTTGATCGGCGAGGATCGCGGCGCCGGCATCGCTGGCGGCGCCGCTGTGCTAGTAACAAGATAAACCGAACCCGTGCAATAACGAAGCGGGAATTTTGGATGATCGGGATAAAGGAATTCTATGGCCGCGGGCCGCTCCGCTTATGGCCACGCACCGTGCCGCTCCTTCTTGGCGCGATAGAAAGATTGGATTGGACACTCCGCGCGGCGCGCACTATACTGGCTTGGACAATGAGTGTTTCGTGTGTGTCCGGTTCGGGGNNTTCCTCGATGAAGCTGCCGGGCTTCCTGATGCTGGTCGCGGGCTGGGGGATCGTCCTGGCCGCGCTAGCCCTTCTTCGCTCCGCGTCCCAGCAATCCACCTTCGTGCTGGCCGGCTTCGGCGTCCAGGCGGTGGGGCTGGTTCTGGTGGTTCGCTCGCACATGCTCCCACGCGGGAGGGCCAGATGACGCCCGCTTCCGCGCTCTCCGAATCCGCCCTGGCGCTTTGCTTCCTGTGCATCCTTCTCGTCCCGTTTGCCGGCGCCGGCCTGGCGCTCATCAACACCGGGTTGGGCCGCTCGCGCAGCGCCGNNTTCGCTGTGCGTGATGGCGGTCGCCGCCATTGTGTACTTCGTCTGCGGCTTCGCGTGGGAGGGATTTGCCGGGCGGCCGGCGCACTCCATCCTGGTGGCCGGCAAAGCCTGGAACTGGATCGCGGCCGAACCTCTCTTCTTCCGCGGGCTGGCCCTGGACGGTTCCCCCGCCTCGCTCGCCGCGCTACTGCAATTGTTCGCGGTTGGCCTCGCGGCGATGCTTCCGCTGGGCGCCGGTGCCGACCGCTGGCGGCTGGGCGCCAGTTGCGCCTCCGCCGCTCTGCTGGCCGGATTCACCTACCCGTTGTTCGCGCACTGGGTCTGGGGCGGCGGNNGCGGCGGATGGCTGGCGCAGCTCGGCGTTCAGTTCGGGCTGGGCCGCGGTTTCGTGGATGCGGGAGGCGCCAGCTCCATCCAGGCGCTGGGCGGTCTCACCGCTTTGTCCCTCGCCTGGATTCTGGGGCCGCG
>PMEV01000078.1:29471-39280 GCA_003154855.1 Bryobacterales bacterium | reverse complement strand
TCAGTTGCGCATGCCGGGGCCTTCGCTGCGGCCGGCCAGGGGCTTGACGATGGGGCCGCCGCAGACGCCGACGCCGGAGGAGGAGAGCGCATTCAGGAAGCTGAGGAGCACCGCGTAGATGGTCTGCTCGGTGACGGGGCTTTTCCCGGGCAGGCGGAAGTTGGCGGGCAACTCCTTGGAAAGCTGGAGGCGCAGGGCGTTGGGCTGGATGTGGCCGGCGCGATCCTTGATATTGGCGACGGAGATGGGGGTCTGGAGCACGGCGCCGGTCTGGCCGTCGACGTAGAACTGGCAGCGGGAAAACCAGCCGAGGTTGGCGGGATCGGCGGCGTCAAAGAGGAGCAGCGGGCCGGGGCGGGCGGAGGCTTTCAGATCGAGGGCCAGCGCTCGCGAGGAGTCTTCCAGCTTGCACTCGAAGCCGGCTTGCCGGGCGATGCTCGCGAGGATCTCGGGTTCGAGCTCGAGCTGAATAAACTTATGCCGGCCGGCGTGAACAACTTGCACGCTCCATTATAGCCTGCGATGCTACAGTCTGAGGTCCAGATGACCAAGCTACTGCTGGCGGGAGTTCTGTTTCTGGGGACGTTGCCGGCAGCGGCGCAGCTCAACGTTCGGGAGCGGGATTACGAGCTGATCCTGGGAGGGAGCTGGATCCAAGCCCAGGCGGTTGCGCCGGGCTTCGATCATGGGTATGAGAGGGGCCTCGCCGAGGGCCAGAAGGCGGTGATCCTGTTGCACTCCGAAGCGATGGCGGCGGGCGCCGGAGAGCCGCCCGAAGACGCCTCGGAGATGCAAAGGCAGTTCGACACGCTGGTCAGGAGCCGGTATCCGGACGCGCGGGCGGCGGGCGCCCCGGTGTTCCGGGTGAACGGCCGAATTCTGGTGAACGTCGCTTACGACGTGACGGAGGCGGGGTCGCCGGTGCGAAAGAGCTACACGTACTTCTTGGCGGGACGGACGGCGATGGTGGTGCAGTGCACGGCTCCGCGGGAGCGATGGGCGGAGGCCAGCGGGGAATTCGCCTCGATTCTGGCGACGCTGCGGGCGGTTTCCGGCGAGAAGCAGCAGAAGCTGTCCGATACTGCGGCGGTGGAGAACTTGCGGAAGCGGTTGCCGGCGCTGGCGAGCAGTCTGTCGGCCGAGTGGGCTAGCGAGATCCGGGACGTGGCGATCGTGCGGACACCGTCGGGGCCGGGAGGTGGCACGCTGTCGATTAGCGTGGCTTTCCGCCGGGGCGATATCGGCGAAGTCTACGGATCCGCCAAGGTTCTGTTCAGCGCGATGGCGAGCGGCCAGAGCGAGGCCGAGCGGCCCCAGAGAGGGGACGTTTCGGGGCTGATGAAATACGTGGGTGAGCTTTGGGGAATGGCTTGGGGCGTGGTCGCGAATTGCGAGCGGCCCGTTGGGCGGTTCCAGATCGTGATCGAGGGAGCGGCCCGCCGGATGGGCGCAATCAGCCTCTCCACAGAGGACGGCGTAGCGGTGCTCTCGGGAAAGATCACCTCGTCGGACCAGACACGCGTGGGGAAGATGTACCGGTTCGAGTAGTCAGAGGGCACGGGCGAAGGCGTCGAAGGTGCACTGGTCGAAAAGCACGAAGACGATTTCCCGAACACGGGTATCTTCGCGCTCGAGGTGGGCGCGGGCGGCGGCTAGGGCGATGGGCGCGGCCTGAGCAACGGGATAGCCGTAGACTCCGGTCGAGATGGCAGGGAAAGTGACGACGCGCAGATCGCGCTCCTCGGCCATTTGCAAACAGGTGCGGTGGCAGGCGGCCAGCAAATCGGCCTCGCGGCGGCCGCCATCGCGATAGACAGGCCCGACGGCGTGGAAGACGAAGCGCGCTGGGAGATTGCCCGCGGAGGTGGCCACCGCACCGCCGGTGGGGCAGCCTCCGGAACGGGCACGGATCTGGTCGAGTTCGCGCATGAGGGAGGGGCCGCCGGCACGGTGTATGGCGCCGTCCACTCCGCCTCCGCCACACAGATGGGAGTTGGCGGCGTTGACGATGGCGTCGGCGGGAATCCGCGTGATGTCGCCGAGAACCAGCCGCAAGCGCTTCCCGCCCGGAAACTGCCGCTCCATGCATAGTAAAATAGGCGTTCCTTACCGTGAAAGCAAGCGCTAAGAATCGGATGAAGATCGCGCCCTCGCTGGTATTGTTCGACATCGACGGGACCCTCCTGCGGCGGGCTGGACCGCACCACCGGGAGGCGCTGGTGGAGGCGATCCGGAAGACCACGGGGCTGGCCACGACCACCGACCGGATTCCGTTGTACGGGATGCTGGACCCGGTGATCATCGGGGAGATGCTGCGGCGGGCCGGTGTGGCGGAACTGGCGATTCGGGAGGCGCTGCCGGAGGTGATGCGGCGGGCGCAGTCGATCTACGCGCGACGGTGCCCGGACCTGGCGCGGAAGACGTGCCCGGGAGTGCGGCGGCTGCTCACGCGTTTGGAGCGGCGGGGCGTGGCGCTGGGCCTGGTGACCGGAAATCTTACGCGGATCGGGTGGAAGAAGATGGAGCGCGCCGGGTTGAAGGGGCACTTCCGGTTTGGCGCGTTCGGGGAGATGGCCGACAATCGCGCGGGATTGGTACGGCTGGCGGTGGAGGAGGCGCGGCGGCGAGGGTGGATCGATGGGGCGACGCCGGTGAGTTTCATCGGGGACGCGCCCAACGACATCCTGGCGGCGCAGGCGGCCGAGGTGCGGTCGATCGCGGTGGCGACGGGCGTGGTGGAGATGGAAGAGTTGCGGGCGTATTCCCCGGACTACCTTCTGGAGGATTTGCGAGGGCTGCGGGTGGACATGGTGCTCTGATGGGAGGAATCCAATTGAAGCGCATGGCGGTGCTGACGAGCGGGGGAGACGCCCCCGGGATGAACGCGGCGATCCGGGCGGTGGTGCGGACGGGGCTGGAACAGGGATGCGAAGTGTTCGGCGTGGAGCACGGTTACGCCGGGCTGATCGCGGGCAAGTTCATTGAACTGGGCGCGCGGGACGTGGGGGGCATCATACAGCGGGGCGGAACGATGCTGGGGAGCGCGCGGTGCCCCGAGTTCAGAACCGAGGAGGGACGGACGAAGGCGCTTCGGGAGCTGAACCAGAAGCGCATCGAGGGGCTGGTGGTGATCGGGGGGAACGGATCGCAGACCGGGGCGAATTCGCTGGCGGCGGCAGGGTTTCCGGTGGTGGGGGTGGCGTCGACCATCGACAACGACTTGTACGGCTCGGAGATCACGATCGGGGTGGACACGGCGCTGAACATCGCGCTGGAGACGATCGACCGGCTGAAGGTGACGGCGTCATCGCACCAGCGTGCCATGCTGGTGGAGGTGATGGGGCGGGACTGCGGGTACCTGGCGCTGATGGCTGGGATCACGGGCGGGGCCGAGGCGGTGCTGATCCCGGAGTACGAGACGCAGCCGGAGGAAGTGGTGCGGGAGATACGGCGGGCGTATGAGCGGGGGAAACCGCACGCCATCGTGGTGGTGGCCGAGGGCGCAAGACCGAACGCGCAGGGACTGGCCCAGTACGTGAAGGAGCAGGGGGCGCGGCTGGGATTCGAACTGCGGGTGACGATCCTGGGCTACTCGCAGCGCGGTGGCACACCGACTTACTTCGACCGGTATCTGGCGAGCCGGCTGGGGGCGGCGGCGGTGGAACAACTGGCGGCGGGCAAGCACGGCGTGCTGGTGGGCATCCAGAAGAGCGAGGTCGCGACGACGCCGCTGGCCGAGGTGATGGCGGGGAAGAAGCCGCTGGACCCGCGGATGCTGGAATTGGCGAGAGTGCTGGCGAAGTAGGCTAGCGTTCCAGGGCCGCGGCAGCGGCGCGATACGCTCTTGGAGGGCGCAGGTACGTTTTCCCGGTGACGGACGAGGAGGCTTCGGGGTATTTGGAATTGGGGACTTCAGCATCTGGTATCTGGTGCTGTTCTGGCTGGCTCCGCTAGTTCCCCTGTTCGTTCTCCGTCGGCGCATTGGCAAATCGAAATAAAGCTCCTGCTGCAGGCAGCCGCCGGCCTGGTTCTGGCCGGAGGGGTCCCTGGGATCTTGGCGCTCAGGGCTCGTCGGCACGCGGCTTTCGAAGTGGCCGGACGCTGGGGGCATGACGGCAGGCGCAGCTTACCGCTCCGCTGATCCCCGGGGCCGCCCCAATGCGGCGGCCATGGGACGCCGCGAAAACGGCCATTTTGGGACGAGGCCGTCGGCTTGCAACTGGTTCGCAAGAAGCCGGCTCGCAACACAACCGGCTCGCAACAGTAGACAAAACCTTCCCTTATGCGCTACAAGCGTGGAGATGGAATCTCGAAACGCAAGGAACAACTTCCCGATGAGGATCGTTCTACTCAGCCTGGCACTCGCTGCGACGCTCAATGCCGCTCCGCTCACATGGGTGCTAGAGAACGCAGCATTTACAGATGGCGGTACTGCAACCGGTTGGTTCGTCTTTGATGCCGACACTGAGCAGGTGCTGAGCTACAGCATTCTGACGAGCGGCGGGAACACTTCAGTCTTCCCTGCTTTTCTGTTCCAGAACGGTGCACCCGACAATCTCGGCGCCTATTATGACCCCTACAACGGTGGATTTATGTTCGATTCGAGCTTCACGAACGGGTATCCGGATGATCTCCAACTGCGTCTGGCACCGGTAGGTGGCGTCCTAACCGATGCCGGAGGAGTGCTGAGCCTGGACCTGAATAGTCCTTGGCAGGCCGAGTGCTACAACTGTTCTCCTTACCGGGTTTTCCAGTCCGGCGAATTGTCGTCTACTCCCGAGCCCGGTTCGGGATTGATGGCACTTCTTGCCGCAGCCTTAACCCTGGCCGGTCGCCAAGCGTCGAGGCGTGCCCGAGGCTGATTTTCCGCTCGCCGCCCACTCACTCAGCCGGCCTTGTCCCCCGGCGAGCGGGCGTAGGAGCGGGGGAAGCCGCACGCTATCGTGGTGGTGGCCGAGGGCGCAAGACCGAACGCGCAAGGGCTGGCGCAGTACGTGAAAGAGCAGGGGGCGCGGCTGGGATTCGAACTGCGGGTGACGATCCTGGGCTTCTCGCAGCGCGGTGGCAGGCCGACTTACTTCGACCGGTGCCTGGCGAGCCGGCTGGGGGCGGCGGCGGTGGAGCAACTGGCGGCGGGCAAGCACGGCGTGCTGGTGGGCATGCAGAAGAGCGAGGTCGCGACGACGCCGCTGGCCGAGGTGGTGGCGGGGAAGAAGCCGCTGGACCCGCGGATGCTGGAATTGGCGAGAGTACTGGCGAAGTAGGCGGGCGTTCCAGGGCCGCGTTAGCGGCGCGATACGCTCTTGGATGGCGCGGGAGGGTACGCTGCAATCCCGGCTGGGTAACAGGCAGCGGTGCGAGACAAGAGATAGGCATTCACCTGGAGAAGAATTGATGAAGCGGATGTTCTGGTTTACTTTGATTTTGACGGTGGCCTTATGCGGCGGCAGCCTGCCTGCAAGGGCAGACGTCGTCTTCTTCAACGACTTTGGCCCAGGTTTCAGCTACATGTGCTGCACTGGCTTGGTCGCTTTCGGCTCTTCCTTCAACGGCGAGTCCTTCGAGGCTGCGAACTTGTTCACGGCCGCGGCCAGCGGCAGCGTGAGCGAGATCGACGTGGCTCTGGGCGTAATTTCCGGCGACGGAGGCACGACGGTGAGCTTGTGGAGCAACGCGAACGGCTCACCTGGAACGGAGCTGGGTTCCTGGAGTGGCACATCGACGGAGCCTTTCGGCCAGTGCTGTTCCGTTTTGACGATTTCGGGCCTGGCAGGCCCCAGCCTCACCGCGGGTCAGACTTACTTCGTGGTGATCGACCCCGACCCCAGTACCTCGTTCGGCTGGAATTGGAACAATCAGGGCGTGACGGGCCGAGTGGAGCAGTCTGCGGATGGCGGCGCCACTTGGGGGCCCGGCAATATTCAGGCGCTGAGCGCATTCGAGATTCTTGGGGAGCCCGGCAGCATGCCGGAGCCGGCTGCGATGCTGCTCTTGGGGGCTGGATTACTGTGTCTAGCGGCGCGCGGGAGCCGACGCGTCGTCCGATAGCGAGCCCCTCCCAGCGAAACTCAGCGGGAATTGCCGTCTGGTAGGATGAGGCGTGCGACGCTTCGCGCCCCTCGGGATCGTTCTTTGTGTCCAGGCAATCCTGCTGTTCTGGCGGCTGGATCTGCTGTCGATGTGGATGGACGAGCGGTTCACATACTTGATAGCGGCGCACCCGTTCGGCGAGATCGTCCGGCTGGTTCAGCGGGACATTCACCCGCCGCTGTACTTCGTTTTGCTGCACGCCTGGACGCGGCTGCCGCTGCCCTGGCAAGGCATCGCGGCACTGCGGGCCTTTTCGGCGCTTTGGGCGCTGGCGGCCACGCTGCTGCTGGACAGCCTGTGGACGCAGAGATGGAAGCCTGGGCGGCGGTGGCTGGCGGTTAGCCTGTTTGCGCTGTCGCCGTGCCTGCTGCTTTACGGGCGGATGGCGCGTTCGTATGCGATGCAAACGGCGCTGGCGATTCTCGCCGCCGCGCTGCTATGGCGGTGGCTGCGCGACCCGGAATCGCCGGTGCGGGACAATCTGGGGGCGGCGGCCGCGCTGCTGGCCTTGCTCTACACGCACTATGTTCCCGGAATCGCACTGCTGGCGGCATTCACGGTGGTTGCCTGGCGCCCGTTGGGAGCCCGCCGCGCCGGAGTGTTTCTGGCGGTGGTCGTGGCGGGGTATGTTCCCTGGATCCTGACGCTATATCTTGCGCTGAAGAGTTGGGGGCAAGCCAGCAACTTCACCGCGAAGTACACGCTCACGGGCAACGTATTCACGGAGCAGTTCCTGAAAGCCGGCTATGGGCTGGTCTCGCTGACCATCGGGGAGAGTTTCTGGGCAATCTGGCTGGCACTGGTCCCGGTGGCGCTGTGGCTGGTTTGGCTGGGCGCGCGGTCGTACACGGGGGGTGGGCGGCTGCTCGCGTTCCTGGGCCTGGCGGCGGGAGTGGGCTACCTGGGGATCGCGCGCTGGGTGAGTTTCCCGTTCGTCCCGGCGCGGCTTCTGTGGCTGCTGCCGCTGGTGAGCCTGGCCATGGCGCAGGGGATCTGCCGGCTACGCGCTCCCTGGCGGGAGATGGTTGCGGGCGCGCTGGCGCTTTCGTACCTGTCGTCGGCGGCGCTGTATTTCCGTGGGGAGAACTACCTGAACCCGGGCTACTCGGCGCCGCTGCGGGAGATCGGCGAACGGCTCAATCGCGAAGCGGCGCCCGGCGATATCATCCTGGTGGACGACTACAACACGGACAGCACCGTGCGCTACTATTTCTCGGGCCGGACGCCGAGCCTGGTCCTGCGCGCAGGACGGGAGGAGAAAGCGCGCGCCCGGTTGGCGGGGGCCAAGGCGGTGTGGGTGGTCCGCAATACGCGCGACATCTCCCCCGGCCGCATCACCACCCGCCTGGAGGCCGAGGGCTGCGCCGGACGCCAGCGCCAGGACACCTTCCTTCAGCCCTACGCAACCTGGCAGGTGGCGGTCATGGACCGGCTGGGAATGGCGCGGCCGGCGCCGCAGTACGTCTACCAGGTAACCGTGTGCCGGTAGCTCGGGAGGATTCGTGCGCGCCGCGGGAACAAATGCCGGGCCGCGGCGTATTTCTAGTGGTGAGGTGAGTCATGAAGGTGAATGTCCTGGCTTTGGCAGCGCTGGCGGCGATTCCGTTCCAGGTGGCTTGCGATTTCGAGTCGATGGGGGAGTTCTCGGACCGGTACCGGGAGGATTTTCAGTACAGCTTCGATCTCCAACCCGGGGGACGGGTCTCGGTGGATAACTTCAATGGATCAGTCGAGATTCTGAGCTGGGAGAAGAACGTGGTGCAGATCACGGGCACCAAGTACGCGTCGCGGGAAGAGGATTTGAAGGACCTGAAGATCGAGACCAAGGCGGACGCCAGCGGAGTGCAGGTTCGTACGGTGCGGCCGAGCATGCGGCACGGGAACATGGGGGCGAAGTACTCCATTCGGGTGCCTCAGCGGGTGGAACTGGAGACGATTCGAAGCTCGAACGGACACATTCGGGTGGAGGATATCGAGGGGAATGCGCGGCTCGATACCTCGAACGGAGCGATCCGGTTTCGGAAGATACGGGGGCGATTGGATGCGAAGACGAGCAACGGCGCGATCGAGGGAGACGACCTGACGGGAGATGCGACGCTGAGGACGTCGAACGGCGCGATCCGAATCGACCGGGCGCAAGGGGGGATGGAAGCCAGCACGTCGAACGGGTCGATTCACGTGGCTGCGTCGAAGCTCCGGCCGGGGCAGGCGCTCCGGTTCGAGAGCTCGAACGGAAGCCTGGATCTGGAGTTCGCGGAGCTCGAGAATAGCGAAATCCGGGCGACGACGTGCAACGCGTCGATCACGCTGCGGATTCCGGCCACGACCAAGGCGCGATTGCGGGCCAGCACGTCGAACAGTTCGATCACCAGCGAGCTGGATGTGGCGACACAGGGCACGCAGGGTAAGAACCACCTGGAGGGTGAGATCAACGGGGGCGGACCGGCGATCACCCTATCGACCTCGAACGGCTCAATCAAGGTGTTGAAGCAGTAGCTGCCGGCCACCGCGCCCGGCCACTGTCTTATCATGGGTAATCCATGAAGAGACGTGCCGGACCGGCGATGGTGGGATTGGCCTGCGCGGGGCTGGTGCTGGGGTGGCAGTGCCTCACGGTGCGCTACAACTACCAGGGCAACTGGAGCGCGCTGTTCTGTACCGGGTCGAAGCACCCCACGCCGCCGCTGGAGGAGTTTCGCGGCACCTACGTGTTTGATGGGAGCTTCGGATACGACGGGCAGTTCTACCGGTATATCGCGCATGATCCGTTCCTGAAGCGGGACCTGTGGAAGTGGGTGGACACGGCGCCCCGCCTTCGGTACCGGCGAATCCTAGTGCCCATACTGGCGTATGCGGGGGGGCTGGGCAGGCCGGGAGCGATCGACACGGCGTACCTGGCGGTGACGTTGGGATTTGTGTTCCTGGGCGGCTATTGGGCGAGCCGGTGCGCGGTCTCGTGGGGACGTCACCCGGGCTGGGGACTGGGATTCATCCTGACACCGGCGGTGGTGGTGTCCGCGGACCGGATGACGGTGGATGGCGCGCTGGCGGCGCTGGTTTGCGGGTGGGCGCTGTACTGGGGAGAGCGAGCGGCTCCGAAAGTCGTTGGGTATGCGCTACTGTTGGCCCTGCCGCTAGCGAGAGAGACGGGAGTGCTGCTGAACCTGGCCAGCGGAGCGGTGCTGGCGCTGGCCCGCAAGGGGCGGGGGCTGGCGCTCTGGGCGGTGGCAATCCTGCCCTGTGCCGGCTGGTACGCGTTCGTGGCAACCCGGACGCAGGGGCGGGAGGGGGATCTGGGACAGTTCGTAGCGCGCCTGCCCCTGGCGGGATTCGCCGCACGGATGCTGCATCCTTACGTGTTGTATGCGCCAGGGACGCCGCTGCGCGGGTTGTTGGCCGGGCTGGACTATGTGGCGCTGGGTGGCATCGCACTAGCTCTGGTGCTGGGGATACGGCAGTGGCTGCGGCGGCGGGACGGGGCGATCGAGATTGCGATGNNACCTGCTGTTTTGCCTGCTGGCGATTGAGACCGGGCGGGCGGATGCTTGGGCGGAGGCTTTTGCGTTTGGCCGGTGGTCGTCGCCGTTGCTGCTGTTGCTGGCGCTGAAGGGATTGGATACGGGCGAGGGGCTGCTCGGGCTGCCAATGGCGCTGGTGACGTTGCGCGTGGGAGCCCAGTTCGGGAGCCAGGCGCTGGGAGTGTTGCGCGGGCTGTAGCC
>PMEV01000078.1:0-29448 GCA_003154855.1 Bryobacterales bacterium | reverse complement strand
GTGCGGCCGACGATGAAACTGGGAGTACCGGTGACGTTCAAGGAGGCGGCGTCAGCCAAGTCCTTCTGGATCGCTTCGCGGTACTTGCCGCTGGAGAGGCAAGCGCGGAAGGGTTCCATCTTCAGGCCCAGGCTCTCGGCATGCACGAGGAGGTCGTTCTCGGAGAGGTGGCTGGGGTCGGCGACCAGCAGATCGCGCATCTTCCAGAACCCGCCCTGATCGCCGGCGCAACGCGCGGCCTCGGCGGCGTGGAAAGCGCTGGGGTGAAAATCGAGCGGGAGGTCGCGGCTGAGGAAACGNNGGGCACTGGTAATCGGTGAACTCAACCACGGTGATGGGAGCGTCCTGCTTGCCGAGCCAATTCGCGCTGTCGATCTTGAGCCTGGCGGGACCTTCGCCGTCGGCGGTGCGTTGCGGCTGGGGCGCCGACGGGCGGGCCTGCTTGTCGAGCAACTGGTGGATCGCCTTCAGCTCGTTGAGGATGGCATCGGCCTGATCGCGCGTGATGCCGGGCGGCTGGTTCTTGTCGACCGGCCAAGCGGCGGGCGCGAGCAGACAGAGCAGGATGGGGACAAGGATGAGTCTATGCATGGGAAACCACTAATATAGCGCAGTCGGCGGGGTCTGGTATCGTGATTCCAGGGAGGTCTTATGAAACGTGCGGTGTGGGTGCTGGTTTTGGCAGTGTGCGGATGGGCGGATGAGGGCATGTGGCTATTCAACCAGTTTCCGAAAAAACAGGTGGAGAAGAAGTACGGGTTCCAGGCCAGCGCAGAGTTTCTGAATCATCTGCGACTGGCTTCGGTGCGGCTGGGGGCGTCGGGGGCGTTTGTGTCGCCGAAGGGACTGATCTTCACGAACCACCACGTGGCGTCGGGGTGCATCCAGAAGGTGAGCTCGAAAGAGCATAATTACATGGCGGACGGCTTCTACGCGGCGACCCAGGCCGCGGAGCTGAAGTGCCCGGACAGCGAGGCGAACGTGCTGCTGCGGATCGAAGACGTCACTAAGGAAGTAAACGCGGGCGTCAAGGCGCAACCGGGAACGCCGGAGGCGAACCGCGAGCGGCTGGCCACAAAGGCGGGGATCGAGAAGGAGTGCGGCGCGAAGACGGGCAACCGTTGCGAGGTGGTGACGCTGTACGCCGGGGCGATCTACAGCCTGTACGAGTACAAGAAGTACACGGACGTCCGGCTGGTCTTCGCGCCGGAGGAGGCGCTGGCGTTCTTCGGGGGCGACCCGGACAACTTCACGTATCCGCGCTACGATCTGGACATCGCCTTCATGCGGGCTTACGAAAACGGGCGGCCGGCCGAGACGCCGCACTATCTAAAGTGGAGCCGGGAGGGCGTGCGGGAGGGCGAGCTGGTGCTGGTCTCGGGAAACCCCGCGTCCACGGACCGGTTCATCACGTACGCGGAACTGGAGTATCAACGGGACACCGAATACCCGCTGGCGCTGAGCTACGTGCAGTCGGCGATCCGGACGCTCAAGGATTTCGGCGCGGGGAGCGCGGAGAACAAGCGGGTTTCGCGGGACAAGTTGTTCGGCGCGGAGAACACTTACAAGGCGCGGGTGTGGGAGTTCAAGGGGCTGGAGAGCGCGAGACTGTTCGCGGAGAAGAAGGCGCGGGAGGAGAAACTGCGGGCGGCCATCGCGGGCAACGCGAAGCTGCGGCAGGAAGTGGGGGATGCGTGGGAGGCGATCGCGGCGGCGTACCGGAAGTGGGCGCCGGTCCAGAAGGAATACTACGCGCTCGAGGGCGGCCCGCGGTATTCCGACTTGTTCCGGATCGCTCGCAATGTGCTGCGGCTGCCGGTGGAGAAAGCCAAGCCCAACGGGCAGCGGCTGAAGGAATACACCGATGCGGCGCTCCCGTCGCTCGAGCTGCGGATGTATTCGCCGGCGCCAATTGCGGATGGAGTGGAGATCGCGGTGCTGGCGAACTACCTGCGCTTCCTCGAAGAGCAGCTCGGGCCAGCGAACGGGACGGTAAAGGCGGTGCTGGGCGGGAGGACGCCGGAGCAGGCGGCGAAGGACTACGTGAGCTCGAGCAAGCTGAAGGACGTCGCGGAGCGGAAGCGGCTGGCCTCCAGCGTGGAGGCGGCGAAGAACTCCGAAGACGGAATGATCCGGCTGGCGAGGGCGCTGGACGAGGAGGCGCGGCTGATCCGCAAGCGGGGAGAGGACGAACTGGATGCGGTCGAGGAGGCAAACGCTACGAAGATCGCGCTGGCGAGGTTCGCCATCTACGGGGCCACCGAGTATCCGGATGCGACCTTCACGCTACGGCTTTCCTACGGGCCGGCGATAGGGTACGGCAAGACTCCGTACGCCACGGACTTCGCGGGAATGTACGCGCACGCGACCGGGGAGGAGCCGTTCCGGCTGCCGGAGAGCATTCTGAAAGCGAAAAGCGCGCTCGAGGCGAAGACGCCGCTAAACTTCGTGAGCACCTGCGATATCATCGGAGGCAATTCGGGCAGCCCCACGGTGAACACGAAAGGCGAAGTGGTGGGAATCATCTTCGACAGCAATCTGGAGGCGATGGCGAACCGGTTCGTCTACGACGAAGTGGAGGGGCGCGCAGTACACGTCGCGAGCCAGGGAATCATCGAGGCGCTGCGGAAGGTGTACCACGCGCAGCGGGTGATCGAGGAGCTGGGGTTCGGCAAATAGCCATGGACGGCCACTCGGCGGAAGCCAAGTACGGACTCTTCAACTACCAGCACGAAGAAGACCTGGCGACGCTCGCGGAGATTCTCGGCTCCGGCGAGGAGCACGGTCCGCGGGCCGTGTTCCTGGTGGGCGAGCCGGGGATCGGGCGCAAATACTTCCTGGATGCGGCGGCGTGGCGGGTGCGTGGGGCGGGCCAGCGCATTGCGGTTGGCAGCATCGATCTGGCGGGCTACGATCCCGACCGCGGCACTCTGGAATCTTACGCGCGGCACCAGCTCGCCAGGTGCACCCAGGAACGCGATCGGGAGCGGATTTCGCGGCTGCTGGAAGAGGCGCAACTGGAAGCCATGCCGGGGAGCCCGCAGGTTTTCGGCGTATGCGCGCTCTCGATCGCGCTTAGCGTCGAATTGCCGCTGCAGGAGGTGCTGCCGGCACTGCGCGAAGCCGTAAGACTCCCGGGACGCGTGGGGTTGAGCGGTCTGCTGGGCCGACTCAGCGGAACGCGGACCCTGGTGATCCGTTTTGTAGAAAGCGCGGAGATCCCGGCCACGCTCTCCGCTTTTCTGCTGGAGGAGGCGGCGGCCAATCATAATTTGGTCCTGGCATTTCTTTGCCATCCGCGGTACGAATGGCCCCGAGAGGCGCCGCTCCCGCGCTCGAGGCGCTTCGAGCTGATGCCGCTCGAGGAGTACGAGCTGCACCGCGCCGTGGACCAGCGCTTCCACCCCAATTCGTTCCTCGGCGAAATGGACCGCGCGCTGTGGGAATGCAGCGGGGGGCTTCCTGGAAAGCTGGCGCTCAAGATGAGGGAGGTGGTGGAGGCCGGCGTGGTGGTCGAGGTCGCAGGGGAGGGCTGGCGAGTTGCGGATGCCGCCAGCTTGCGAACTGCTCTAACCGAGCCGGCGCAGGAATGGCCGGAGCCGATCGGCAGGTTCCTGAAGCTGGCGGCGCTGGTGGGAGACCCCATCCCGGTCGGACTGCTTCTGGCACACCTGGGCCTCGCCGGAGAGGCGCGGGAAGAGATGCTGGATGTTCTCGACGAGTCCTTCGGCCCGGATTCGAGCAATCCAGTTTTTCTGGATTTCGAGTACCGGCAGCCGGGGCTGCCGGGCCAACTGGTTTATGCGTTCTCGAATCCGATCGCGCGGCTGGAGATTCTGCGGCAGATGCCGCCCCAAGAGCGGTCGCTCCTGGGGTTGAATCTGCTGGCGTTTCTGGAGGGCGCTCTGGCGGTCACAACCCGCGACGCGGCGCGTCTGTTCCTGGAGATCGCGACGCAGGCAGGCTCCGAGCCGGGTCAGGAGAGGTACGCGCGGGAACTGGCGTGGTGGATCGGCAAGGATGAGGCGGAGGGCCTCACGAAGATGCTGAGAGCGGCGATCCGGGAGCACCGCCTGCCGCCGGACTTGCCGTGGATCGTGGTTGACGGAACCGAAGGCCGATGGCCAGCTTACCGGAGGCTGGCGGTACTGGACGCACTCCACGCGCCCGGTCCCGCGGAGGATGCGGGCTACCCCAACGACCATAGCGCGGTGCCGGCCAACCGGCTGGCGGAGTTCCATTACAGACGCGCCCTGCTGCTGTATGAAGCGGGACGGGCGCCAGAGGCGGACGCGGAAGCTTCCCGGGGTCTGGAATGTTCCGGTTCGCATCCCCTGCTGGAGGCCGCGCTTCACGAAGTGGCGGGTGCGGCGAGACTGGCGTCGGGGGGAATACAGGGGGCGACATAGGCGCTGGAGGAGGCGCTGGCAATCCGCAGCCGGGTTCTGGAACCCGCTCACCAGGTAGTGACCGCCAGTCTGCACAACCTGGCGGAACTCTACCAGGCCCAGGGCCGCGGGGAGGAAGCGGAGCAGATTCGGATGCGGCTGCGATCCATCGCCGAGCCGAAGCCCGGCGCCAGCCTGACAGGCTGACCCCACGAGCTGGTCAGAGCAACGGGAGCAGGCCTTCGGAGCGGACCGTCCAGGCATCCCTCGGGAAGCCGGGCGCGTGGGATTTCGGGCCCCCCTGCCAGCCGCCCGCCATCAGGGCCACGGCCGCCAGCAGCCCGCCGTTTCCGGGCAGATAGAGCGGGAGATTGGGCCGCTGGCAGTTGTGGCCGTTGGGCAGGTACTCGTTCTTGGGGGTTTCCATGAGCAGGGCATCGATGGCGATCTGCGTTTCGCCGAGGCGCGCGGCAGTCATGGCGACCATGGGGAAATCCCAGCCCCAGGTTTCCGGCCAGCGCCAGACCTCGAGGACCTTTTTCAGCGTGCGGCGCATGGTCTCCCGATCCACGCCCTCGCCGGGCAAGACGCCGAGCGCGGCGAGCATGGAAGGATGGTCGCGGTTGCGCTCGGTGAAGGTCATCGGGCAGTTCTCATGGGCGAGATAGAGGCCGTCCTTCACTGGGAGGGCCGAGAGATTCCGGCGCACCTGCTCCCACCTGGGCTCGGGTGGCAGGCCGAGGCGCTTGCGCCAGAGTTGCGCCAGCTTCAGGCCATGCGCCCAATAGGCCAGCTCGAAGGTTGGGTTCCAGGTCTCGCGCGCGGGGTGATTCTCCTGGGCGGGAATGACCGGCGGCCCGAGCACGTAGCGATGCGCCGCCGCGTCCCAGTGCGCGTAGGAAGCCATGAAGTCGGCGGTTTCGAAGACGATTTGCGCGTAGAGTTCCAGGAAGACGCGCCGCGGGGCTGCCTGGAAGCACAACTCGGCCAAAGCAATGGGATGGGGCTGCTGCCAGATGAGCAGCGGGCCAACGGATGAAGGAGAGTTGCGGCCATCGGGCCCCACCATCTTCGGCCAGCGCACGCCTTCGTAACCCTGGCGGCGGGCGATCTCGCGGGCGATGGGCAGGATGCGCCGGTACCACGCCAAGCTGCGGCGAAGCAATGCCGGACGATTCCACAACGCGAAATGCGCGGCGTGCCACCAGTGCATCTCAAGGTGGAACTTGCCGTACCAACTGTTGCAGGTCAGGCCGGTCTCCTGCGGAGGTTGCGAGCCGGCGCTTTGGATCGCGGTCAGGTACTGCGACAGCACAATGCGGCGCTCGAGCTCCGGGGCGCGCGGGTCCCGGCTTTCGCTGAGTTCGACGGCGGCGCCGCTGGACCAGAATCGGTTCCAGTGGATGGCGCTGGCGCGAAAGGCTTCGGCCGTGGCGCGCACCCGTGGCGGCCGGAGCGTGGGGGAGAACTGGCACACAAAACCGAAGCGGCCGTTGCCCTGAGAGTGGAACCGGTGCGGTCCAGCCTGCTCGAAGTGGCCGAACCCCTGAGAGAGGATGCTCACGAAGTAACGGCTGGCATCCAACTCGCGGCGCAGATCGAGTTGGGCGGGCTCGCGGCCCAGAACGACAGTGTGATGCACGGCGGTGCTCTTCCAGTCCGCAGCATTCATGTTCGGCGAGCCGTACGGGAAATCGAAGAGGACCGTCAGCGGCTGGTGCGATTCGATTTCCACCGCCAACAGGTCCGCATCCGGATGACAACAGGTGCGCACCAGGACGGACTGGTCCTTCACGCGGAAGGAACTGGAGAGGATGCCGGTCCAGAGGTCGAGAGTCTGGCGGATCTGGGAGAGATCGGCACGGTCGAGGAGCAGGCCGATCCTGCCGAGGTGCAGCCGGTGCGGGTTCTGGCGAAGCCAGTCGAACAGCTCCCGCTGTCCCTGAGAGCTGGTGGGATAGCCGACGGGCCGGCCGTAGGTGTCGAACATCTCGAACCGCAGGCTCCGCGAGTCGAGCCCCTGGGGAACAGGAAAGCTGTGCCAGCCCCACTGCGACTGGGTACACAGCGGAATGCCGGCTTCGTAGGCCTCTGGAAAGGTCTGTAGCCCCGTCGGATCGGCGGTGAAGGCGAAGCCACCGTTGCCCACAGACAGCGGGGAGCGGGGATCGATTTCGGTCAGGATGGGGTTATGCCGCTGGACCAGGCGCTGGCGGAGAATGGGTTCGTTTGGCGCGGGGCGGCCCAGTGAACCTGCCGCCAGAGACAGGGGAACGGACTGCAGGAACCGCCTCCGTGTGGGACCTGGGTGGAACACTATTTGGCGGAGGGCAGATGAAAGTCGACCTGGCGTCCCTCGTTCAGCTTGACGGAGAGGTCGCGGTCCACCAGATCGATCGACATCTGGTTGCGCTTGCCCTGAGGGGTGATGTAATTCAGCATCTCGCCATCCACCCAATAGGCCACGGCCGAATAGACGGAGCCATTCTTGAGGGCGATGAAGAACACCACCTGCTCGCTGGCCGAGTACTCCGCGGGCGGATTGGAAGGGGCCTGGTAGATGCGGACCCCGGTATCGGCAGGAGGAATTTCGCGGCCGTCCGGGCCGTAGTCGGTCACTACCGGTCTGGCCGAATCCGACCCGAAATACTGATTGATGACGATCGGCGGGGCGGCCTGGGCCTGGGATTGCGGGGCCGGGCCGGCCTCCACATCCGGAGCCGCCTGGTTGGAATACGGGTAGTCGAATCCGCTGATGTAAACGGGATAGAAGTAGGTAGTGGCAGGAGCGCCCCGGTATCCCCCGTACTGGTATCGCGGGGAAGTGGAGAAGCCCACGCCCCCGGAACCGCCTGGAGAGTGGTGGATCGGGGGCGAAACCGTTCCCTGGGCCGGATGGGAGCTCCCCACCGCGCCATCATGGTGCTGTGCCAGGACGCCGACGGAAAGCACCAGCGTCAGGATTGCCGCGTTCAAGAGCCTCATGGCTACCCTCCCAATCCGAGCTTACCACTAGACGCTCCGCCCGGCGTTGCGGTTTCAGCCTAAAACGGGTAGGATGAGACTTAACCCACCGGCAGCAACTCTTTTAACAGGAAACTGGACTCATTCGGGATCAGCAGGGTCCGATTCGCACCACGGAGTTCTATGCAAAAGCAGCCCAAGAAACTTCTGGCCGCCGTGGAGGACTTGTTCTTCACGGTGAAGATCGGCGAGGCCGCCAAACGGGCGGGCCTGGACGTGGAATTCATCAAGAACGATAAGGACTTGCTGGCCAAGGCGCGGGAAGAGAAACCGGCTCTGATCATCTTCGACCTAAACTTCAGCGACATGCAGCCGCTGAAGGTCATTGCCAAGCTGAAGAGCAATGCGGAGTCGAAGTCCATCAGCCTGATCGGGTACCTGTCGCACGCGCAGGGCGAACTGAAGCAGAAGGCCCACGAGGCGGGGTGCGACATGGTGCTGGCCCGATTGGCGCTGTCCCAAAACCTGGCGCAGATCCTCAAACGGCATTCGGGCACGCTGTAAGGCGGGTGGGGTGCTTTCCGGCAGCCGGGAGCGGGAGCTTTTCGGATGTTCATCGGTCACTTCGCTTTGGGTTTCGCTGCCAAGCGCGTGGCGCCGAAGGCGTCGCTGGGAGTGCTGATGGCGGCGACGGGGTTCCTGGACCTGCTTTGGCCAATATTCGTCGCGACGGGCCTCGAACGGGTACGAATCGATCCCGGGAATACGGCGTTCACGCCGCTCGACTTCGAGCAGTACCCGATATCGCACAGCCTGGCCATGGTGCTGGTTTGGGCGTCGCTCTTTGCCGGGCTGTACTGGCGGGTCTCGCGCTACCGAAGAGGCGCGATTGTGGCCGGCATCCTGGTGGCGAGCCACTGGTTCCTGGATGTCATCGTCCACAGGCCCGACCTGCCGATCACGCCGGGCTGGGGCCTCAAGGCGGGCCTGGGCTTGTGGAACTCGGTGGCCGCGACGGTGATCGTCGAGGGGCTGCTCTTCGCGGCGGGCGTTTGGATCTACGCCCGGGCCACCCGAGCGCGAGACCGCATCGGGCGCTATGGCTTGTGGGTTTTCGTGGCATTTCTGGCGCTGATCTTTGCCGCGAATGCCAGCGGGCCGCCACCGCCGAGCGTTCGCGCGGTTGTGATCGCAGGGTTGGCTGGCGCGGTTGTCCTCATCGCGTGGAGCGCGTGGTTCGACCGTCACCGCACGGCGGGATGATTATTGTTGGGAAAAGGCAGCCAATTGCGCCAGCTTGGCGCGGGCAGCCCCGGAGTCGATCGAATCCCGCGCGCGCAGCATTGCTTCCAGGAAGAGTTCCGCCATGCCGGCGGCTACCAGGGCGGCCGCGGCGTTCACCAAGACGATGTCGCGGCGGGGGCCGGCCTGGCCATCCAACACCGACTTGGCGACACCGGCGTTGAACTCGGGCTCTCCGCCCGCCAGGTCGGCGAGGCTCGCCGGCGCGACGCCGAACTCGGCGGGGACGACCTCGCGGCGCAGAACGCGGCCATCGCGGATCTCGATCACGAGCGACGGCCCGGTGGTGGTGATCTCATCGAGCCCGTCCGAACCGTGCACCACGAATCCCCGCGCCAGCCCCAGCTCGGCGAGGGTCTCGGCGATCCTTTGGGCCGCCCAGGGCGAGGAGGCGCCCACCACCTGGGCGGTAGCGCCGGCCGGATTGGTGAGGGGCCCGAGCATGTTGAACACGGTCCGCATCTTGAGCTCGAGCCGGGCCGGCTGGGCGTGCTTCATGGCGGGATGAAACGCGGGCGCGAACAGGAATCCGATGCCGACCTCTTGAATGGCGCGCGCCACGCGAGCGGGGTCCAGCGCGATCTTCACGCCCAGCCGCTCCAGCACATCCGAGCTGCCGCAGCGGCTGGAGATGGAACGATTGCCGTGCTTGGCCACCTTGACGCCCGCGCCGGCGACCACGAACGCCGCGATGGTCGAGATGTTGAACGTGCCGAGACCGTCGCCGCCCGTTCCACAGGTATCGAGCAAGGGTGCGCCATCCAACTGGGGAGCAACCGGGCTGGCTGCCTGCCGCATGGCCCGGGCAAAGCCCAGCAGCTCGGCGGAAGTTTCGCCTTTCATCCGGAGCGCCACCAGGAACGCCGAGATCTGGGCGGTGGAAGCTCCGCCACCCAGAATGATCGCCATGGCTTCCTGAGCCTCCGTGGCGCTAAGATCCTGGCGCTCCACGGTACGATGAAGGTAGGGAAGCAGGGACATGATATATTCAGGAGCAGGAAGCGATTCGACAATCGTAACACACTCGTAATCCCATGAAGATACATGAGTATCAAGCCAAGGCCCTGCTGGCCCAGTATGGTGTTCCCGTGCCCCGGGGAGAGGTGGCCCGGTCGGTGGAGGAAGTGGAGGCGGCGGCCAGGGAGATCGGCGGCCCGGTGGTGGTGAAGGCGCAGATCCACGCGGGCGGCCGGGGCAAGGGCGGCGGAGTCAAGGTGGCCAAGGACGCCGCCGAGGCCGTCGAGATCGCAAAGCGGATGTTGGGGATGCGGCTGGTGACGCACCAGACCGGACCGGAGGGCCGCGTGATACAGCGGGTTTTGGTGGAGCAGACGCTGCCCATCGAGCGCGAACTTTACTTGGCCATTGTGCTGGACCGCGGGCTGGGCAAGCTGGTATTCATGGCCTCATCGGCCGGGGGCGTGGAGATCGAAGAGGTGGCCGCCAAACAGCCCGAGCTGATCCGGAGGGAGACCATCGAGCCCGGCCTGGGCCTCGCGCCATTCCAGGCGCGCAAGCTGGCCTATGAGATCGGCGTCCCGACGGCCAGCGCCAACGCCGCCGCAGCCGCTATGATGGCGCTCACGCGCGCCTATGAGGCGGTGGATGCGTCGCTGGCCGAGATCAACCCGTTCATCCTGGCGCGGGATGGCAAGGTGTGCGCGCTGGACGCCAAGATCAATCTCGACGACAACGCTCTGTACCGGCACAAGAACCTGATCGAGTTGCGCGACCTGCACGAAGAGGACCCGCTGGAAGTGGAGGCGTCGCGCTTCGGTTTGAACTACATCAAGCTGGAGGGCAACGTGGGCTGCATGGTGAATGGGGCGGGGCTGGCGATGGCCACGATGGATATCATCCAGCACTCCGGCGGCAGCCCAGCCAACTTCCTGGACGTCGGCGGGGGCGCCAGCGCGGAGCAGATCCGCAACGCATTCCGGATCCTGGTCAGCGATCGCAGCGTACGGGCCGTGCTGATCAACATCTTCGGGGGGATTCTGCGCTGCGACGTGCTGGCCACCGGCGTGGTGGCGGCGGCGCACGAGTTGAAGGTCAGAGTGCCTATCGTGGTGCGCATGGAGGGCACTAACGTAGAGCTCGGGCGCGAGATCCTGACCGGCTCGGGACTGGATTTCACGGTGGCCGAGGGGATGAAAGACGCCGCGGAGAAGGTAGTGAGGCTGGCACAATGAGCATCCTGGTGGATCAAGAGACGCGCTTGCTGGTACAGGGCTTCACAGGGAGGGAGGCCACGTTTCACGCGCAACAGTCGATCGCCTACGGAACGAAGATCGTGGGCGGCGTGGTGCCTGGGCGCGGCGGGTCGACGCATCTCGATCTGCCGGTGTTCCACACCTGCGCCGAGGCGGTGCGGGAGACCGGCGCGAACGCCTCGATCGTCTTCGTCCCGCCGGCGTTCGCGGCGGATGCCATCATGGAGGCGGCCGACGCCGGTCTGCCGCTGGTGGTGGCCATCACGGAGGGCATTCCCACGCTGGACATGGTGAAGGTGTGGAGATACCTCGAGGACCGCAACACGCGGCTGATCGGGCCTAATTGCCCGGGCATCATCTCGCCGGGAAAGTGCAAGGCGGGCATCATGCCGGGCCACATCCATAAGGAAGGCGGGGTGGGGGTGGTGTCGCGCTCGGGCACGCTGACTTACGAGGCGGTGGACCAGTTGACGCGGCGGGGCATCGGCCAATCCACGTGTATCGGTATCGGCGGCGATCCGATCGTGGGCACGACGTTCCTGGACGTAGTTCGCATGTTCCAAGAGGACCCGGAGACGGAGGCCATCGTTCTGATCGGGGAAATAGGCGGCAATGCCGAGGAGACCTCCGCGGCCTACATCCAGGAGCACGTGAAGAAGCCGGTGGTGGGTTTCATCGCTGGCCAGACCGCGCCGCCGGGCCGGCGGATGGGCCACGCGGGGGCGATCATCTCGGGCGGGTCGGGGAAAGCCAGCGACAAAATCAAAGCGCTGGCGGCCGCCGGGGTCACGATGTGCGCCTCGCCGGCCGAAATCGGAGACACAGTGAAGGCGGTGCTATGAGCCAGGTGGGACGCACTCTCGCAATCATCAAGCCCGATTCGGTGGCCCGCGGGATTGCCGGGGAAATCGTCTCGGCTATCGAGCAGGCCGGCTTCCGCATCCGCGGCATGCGCATGCTGCGGCTGAACCGGGAGCGGGCCGAGGGATTCTATGCCGTACACCGGGGGAAGCCGTTCTTCGCGGGCCTCGTAGAGTTCATGACCGAGGGCCCCGTGGTGGTGCTGGCGCTGGAACGGGAGGACGCCATCCTGAAGTGGCGGGAACTGATGGGCGCCACCAATCCGGCCAACGCCGCCGAGGGCACTCTCCGCAGGCGTTTCGGCACGAGCATCCAGCGCAACTGCGTACACGGCTCGGACGCCCACGAGACGGCAAGGTTTGAGCTGGGGTACTTCTTCAGCGAAGCGGAATTGGGCTGAAAGAGCGCGGGCCGCTGGCGGCGAAGATCAGATTACATCTTTCCGAGCGCTCTGATTTTTTCCTTTTGCTCGCGGGTCATCAACAGGGAGACGGCGGAACCCAAGCCGTTGTCCAATTCGCGAACCTCAATCTTCATGGGGCCGTAGTCCCTGGTATCGACTAAGAAGGAATCTTGCGAGGAGGTGACCTCATTTACCAATTCGATCGGATGGCCATTGATCTTGAGATTCTTGACGGTGTAGGTGGATTGAACTGCCTTGCCATTATTAAACGTCGCTCGATGCGACACCTGCATTCCGACGGAGAACTCCGGACCTAGCGACTGGTATTTTGAACAAGCGGCCAGTGAGAAGCTAAGCAAAAGCGTACCCACTAGGACGGCGACGCGGAGAACCGAGCGCGAGCGGGTTCCCGGAACGGAACCGGCACTGCGTATCGCGGACTTGAACATGGCTATGCCTCCCCGCCTGGGACCGCCGGGGCGGGCTGGAAACCCGCCCCGGCGTGGTCTTCGTGTTGGTTAGGGCGCAGTCTGAATCAGGGTGAACGTTGTCGAGGCCGTACTGCTGAGCCCGGCGCTGTTGGTTACCGTAACGGTGAAGACAAAGGTCCCCGGGTTGTGGCCCAAGAACACAGCAGAGGTTTGGGTGGTCGGGCTGGCGATGGTCGCCGCGGGGTTCGAGCAGGTCCAGGAGTAGGTCAGCGAGAGACCGTTGGGATCGTATGAGTCTTGCGCGGATACCGTGATCTGTTCGGTGTCCACCGGCCCACCCGGAACGGCGACCGCGACAGGCGGTTTGGGACTGGCCGGGGTGTTCACATGCACGGTCACCTGGGCGGTGGAGGGCAGTCCGGTGGCGCCACTCACGTACAGGGTGTAGGTGGTAGTCACCGTGGGATTCACCTGCAAGGAGCCGTTCGGTGAGACCGGCCCGATGTTGTAAATCTTAGCGGTGGTGGCATTTGAGGTGGTCCAGGAGAGCGTGACCGTTTGCCCCGCCGTAATGGTGCTGGGGGTGGCGGTGAACGACAGGATGCTGGCGGGCAACAAGACCGTTACCGTCGCGGTTCCAGTGGCCTGGCCCCCGGAGTTGGTGGCGGTTAGGGTGTAAGTTGTGGTGGCCGCGGGGCTGACGCCCTGGCTCCCAGCCGAGCCCACAGTCCCCAGGGAACTGATGCTTACGCTGGTGGCGTGTTCCACCTGCCAGGTCAGGGTCGAAACGGCGCCGGCGGTGATCTGCGACGGGTTGGCGACGAAGCTGACGATGGTGGGCGGGCGCGTGGGGTTCACGGTGACCGTTACGGTGGCGGTGGTCGAACCGGCCTTATTGGTGGCGGTCATCGTGTACGTGGTGGTTTGCGCGGGCGAAACGCTGGTGCTGCCATTGAGCGCCAATGCACCCAACCCGGCGATGCTCACCGTGTCGGCATTCTGTGTCGTCCAGACCAGGGTCGAGGACCTGCCGGCGAGGATGCTGGCCGGGATGGCCTGGAAGCTCAGGATCACCGGCTGCGCGGCTGGCCCGACCGTAACCGTCGCGGTGGCTGTCACGGAACCAGATGGGCCGGTGGCGGTTAGCGTGTAAGTGGTGGTCTGGGTGGGGGAGACGGTGGTGGTCCCGCTCTGGGGGTTCACCGAGCCGATGCCCGAAATCTGGGCGCTGGTGGCATTGTCGATCCGCCATGACAGGGTGCTGCTCTGGCCGGCGATGATGCTGGGCGGATGGGCGGTGAAGTCCACAATGCTGAGCACCGGGATGGCCTTAGTGGTCACGGTGACGTTGGCCGTGCCCTGCGCGCCGTAGGGATCCTTCACGGTCAGGAGGAAGCTGTAAGTCTGCCCGGCGGCCGCCGTGAAGGTGGTCTTGGAGGCGGTGGGGGCGGAGAGGGTGACGGGGGACCCAACGGTCTGGGACCAGGAGTAAGTGATGGGGTCGCCGTCGGGATCGTAGGAAGCCGACCCGTCCAGGGTGATGGTTCCGGCTGGTATGCCGATCTGGTTGGGGCCGGCATTGGCAACGGGCGGAGTATTTCCGGTGCGCACCTGGCGCGTGAGCATCTCATAGCGCAAGCGCGGGATCTCCATGGGAACCGCCTGCGCCACCTGGGTGAACTGCTTGGGCTTCAGCCAATTGCCAAGCTGCACTCCGATAGCGATGCGGCCGCTGTTGGTGTTTCCAATGAAGGTTTCATTGAGACCCGCTTCCACGGTGAAAGCCCACACGGAGTTGATGGGCTGGATCAGGCGAATGGCGCCGCCTGGCTTGTTGCCGCCACCCTGGCGGAAAATGGCTCCGAAGTTGCCCTCGAGGTAAGCGTCCTTCCACAGGCCGAGGGAAGTGCTGGCGCCGATCTGATCGGTGATCCGCAGGTAGGTCTCGTCCCACACATTGAAGCTGGTGAGCCCGGGCGCGGTCTGAACCGGTGAACGCGCGAGGACCGCCTCGTTGAGGTAGCCCTTGGTCGCGAACAGCCCGATGCGGCCGTCCTTGAAGAGGTAGTCCAGGGCGAGGGCGCCCTCGGCGAGCGTTCCACCGGAGGCCAGGTTGTGGATGTAGACGTACTTAGTGGTATCGAACAGACCGAGTTGTAGGTTGTTCCAGCGGTTGACCAGGCCCAGGTCGAACTGGCCTTCCTGGCGGTCCTGATAGTACATATACTCGCCCTCGGCCTGCAGGGCATGGGTGTCGTCCTTGCCGAAGGGCGCGAAGAAGCGGGCCTTCCCGTCGATAGTGGCGTTGCCCGCGTGGGAGGTGTTCGGACCGTTCGGACCGTTCATGGCGCCGAGCGAAGGACCGATGTTCAAGCCGAGCAGCGAGAAGCGGCTGGGCTTGGCTTGCTCGATGGCCTTGGTTGCGGTATTGTCCATCATCTTCTGCATCTCGGCCTGGTCGGGCGCCTTGGGCAGTTCGGCCACCTGCTTCTGCACACCCGCCTGCGCCTGCTGGAGCGAGGCCACGTCCTGCTTCAGCTTGTCGTTCTCGGCCTTCAGATCCTTGATCGCGGCCAGGATTTCGTCCAGCTTGTCAAGCCTCTTGAGGATGGCATCGCAGCAATCGCGGTGTTTCTGTTGCTCGGCCTGGCCGGCCTGCTGAATCGCCTTGATCGCCTCGGAGATGCCACCGGCGCTGATCGTCTTGCCCTGGCCGTCCATGACCAGCAGGCCGACGCGCCGGTTCATGAACCGGCCTTCCTTTGTCTCGTTGCCGACCTTCGGATCCCGCTTGCCATGGGGCACCACCTGGATCTGATTCTCGCCGGCGCCGTACTTGACGAGGAACTTCTGCACTGCCTCGCCGCGGGCCTGGGAGAGCTTGTCGTTGTAGCGGTGCGAGCCGACCGCATCGGTATTCGCATCCAGCCGTACCTTGTAGTCCTGGTGTTGTTGAAGCAGCTCGGCCAGCCGTAGCAGGCTGGGGTAGCCGTCCGAGAGGATGGAAGAGTTGAATTCGAAGTTAATCTCTTCCCAGTCGTCCTTGGTGGCCGTGGTGGTCAGTCCTTGCGCGGAAAGCAGGGTGGCGCAGACGCACGACACGGCTAACAGCTCGAAGGTCCTGCGAACTTGCATGGTTGTGTCCTCCAACGCGAACGCGAAACTCCATCTAGCATACAGGGAGCGAGCGCAGCCCTGCAACAACAATTGCGGCAAATGCTTTGACTTGCAGCGGGCCGGCCCGCGCAAGGTACTATAGAAGTGGAGCCTGCCGGGCGGGCAGTCGCCCCCGGGTTGGGGGAGGAAAGTCCGGTCTCCACAGGGCAGCGTGCCGGCTAACGGCCGGGGGGATCCGCTCAAAGCGGATTTCACGGAAAGTGCCACAGAAAAGATACCGCCGGGCGAGTAGTCGGCGCCAGGTAAGGGTGAAAAGGTGCGGTAAGAGCGCACCGCGGCCGGAGCGATCCGGCTGGCAGGGTAAACCCCACGCGGAGCAAGACCAAATAGGAGAGGAGGAGCGGCCCGCTCCGTCCGACTCTCGGGTAGGTCGCTCGAGCCTGGCAGTAATGCCCGGCCCAGATGAATGACTGCCACCCGCAAGGGGACAGAAACCGGCTTACAGCCCGGCAGGCTCCATCGTCCGCATTGCTCACCCGCAGCCGTTGCCGGCCCTCCCCAGCCGCGGGCAGAGACCGGACCTGGAGAACCGCCCTACATTGGGACTAGGCGTGCCCAGGGGGGACGAAGAGGCGGTCGAAGAACTCGCGGGTGCGGGCCTGGATCTGGGCCAATTCTTCGTGGAGCGGCTGATCGTGCAGATGTTCCGGCGTCCAGCGCCGCACGAGCGCGGACAGGATCTCGAGTTGGGATCCGGCCTCCGGCAGATCGCCCTCGGAGTGTCCGGTGAGCACGCGCAGCCCGTGGTCGAGAGCGCGGTAGAAGATGGCCGCGTCGCGCAGAAAATCGGCGTCGGAGCGATCGATGTGGCCCATCTGCTCGATCACGTCGATGCGGGCCGGGGTGTTCAAGACCTTGTAGAAGATGCCGGCGCCCTTGAGACGCAAGTACATCAGGGCGAAGTCGATATCGTAGTAACCGCCCTGTCCGGCCTTGAGACGGTTGCCGCCGCCCTGCTCTTTTTCGAGGCGCTGCCGCATCTGGACGAGCTGCTTGCGGGAGCGCCCGCTCTGCCCGTAGCGGCGCCAATCCACGGCCTGCAAATCGTTCAGAAAGCGGGTGCCGCGCTCGATGTCGCCGGCCACCGCGCGGGTCTTCATGTAGGTGATGCCTTCCCAGGCCTGGGCGTGGTTGGCGAAGTAATCCTTGTAGGCCGCCTCGGGCTGCACCATGGCTCCCTCGCGCCCGTTGGGACGCAGGCGGGTGTCGACGGCGAACATCACGCCGTCGCCGGTGTAGGCGCTGACGATGGAGATCAGGCGCTCGGCGACGCGGGTCCAGAAGGCGGGGCCGGCGGCGTCGCCGTCCGGGACGACGAAGACAATGTCCGCGTCGGAGGCCAGGTCGAACTCCCGCATGCCGAGCCGCCCCATGGTGACGACCATCATCTGATTGGCGGGCTGGTATTCGGGGGCGGAGGGCGGATGCTGCGCGGCCACCTGCGCCACGGCCATGCGGTAGGCGGCCATAATGACGGCGTCGGCGAGGTCGGAGGTGCGCTCGAGCGTGGCGAAGATGGGGGTCTCGAGACAGATGCTCTCGCACTGCACGCGAAACATCTCGCGGCGGAAGAACTTCCGCAGGTCGCCGGCGTCCTCGAGCGAGGAGATCATGTCCTGGTAAGGCAGATCGGGGCCGGGCTTCTCGCGCATGTGGCGGAGCTCGACGATCAGCTCGGGGTTGCGAATGAGCTGCTCGGAGAAGTACGGGCTGTGCTCGAAGAGGTCGAGGATGTAGCCGGCCAGAACGGAATCGCCGTCCATCCAGCTCATCCAGTCGGGGTGCGGCAACATGCGCTCGAGGAAATGCTCGAAATGGGCGCGACCGCGGCGCAGGTTGTCGCGCGAGAGCGTCACCGCGAGGTGGGGCGCGCGCTGGTCGAGAAAGCGAACCAGGTTGCTGGCAGGCTCCGGCGGGAGATCCTGCTCGTCGCCCGCGGGGCCGGGCTCGACGGGAACCGGCGCCGGGGCGTAGTACATCGGCTGCTGCGCATGGATGACGCGCCCGTAGATTTCCTGGACCTCTTCCAGGTGCTTGTTCAGCTCGCGCAGAAGCAAATCCGCCGACGGCGCGCTGCCGATCTGGCTGGCGGGCATCTCCCGCGCCAGGAGGGAGAGGACCTCCGGCTCAGTGGGCAGGGTGTGGATCTGGCGGTCGCCGTAGAACTGCAGCCGGTGCTCGAGCTCGCGCAGGAACTGATAGGCGGAAGCCAGGCGCGAGTACTCGGTGGGCGAGAGCAGGTCCTTATCGCGAAGGCGGGAGAGCGCCAGCATGGTCCCTCCGTGCCGCACCCACGTTTCCCGCCCGCCATGCAGGCGCTGGAGGCACTGCACCAGGAACTCGATGTCGCGGATGCCGCCGGAGGCCAACTTGATGTTGAACCCTCGCGACATACCGCTCCGGGTGGCGAGCTTCTCGCCGATACGTTCGCGCGTAGCGGAGGCCGATTCGACCACCGAGAAATCCAGCGTGGTGGAGTAGATCAGCGGCTCGACGAAGCGCAGAAGCTCGGCGCCGGGCTCGGGCTCGCCCGCCGACACACGGGCCTTGATGAGCATCTGCAATTCCCAATCCCGCGCGCGCTCGCGGTAGTAGTTCCTGGCGCCGTCCAGCGAAATGCAGACCTCGCCCAACCGGCCGTCGGGGCGCAGACGCAGATCCACGCGGTAGGAGAGGCCCGCCGCGGTGTAGGTGGAGAGCAGATCCGTAAGCTGGTTGGAGAGCTTCTGGTAGAACTCCTTGTTGGTGATCCGTTTCGGCCCCGCGGTTTCCCCGCTGGCGTCGTAGACGAACAGCAGGTCGATATCCGAGCTGTAGTTCAGCTCGTTGCCGCCGAGCTTGCCGAGGGAGAGGATGGAGAAACCGCGGTCGCTCGGCCGCCCGTGCCGCATCCTGAGATCTTCCGCGATGCGGCGATAGGTCACATCCAGGATGGCGTCGGCCAGGCCGGAGATTTCCTCGGTAGTCGCGGGCAGCGGGCAGCGGCCCAGAATGTCGCGCAGAACGATGCGGAGGATCTGGCGGCGCCGGAATCTGGCCAGGGAGAGCGATGAGGGAACGAGCTGGCCCTCGCTCTCCAGGATCTCCTCGAGGCGCTCTTTGTAGGCCTCGGCGGGCAAAGGGCGGTCCAGATCGCCGCCCGCGATGAGGTCTACCAGCCAGTCGGGATGAACCAGGACCGCCTCGGAGAGAAACCGGCTGCAGGAGAAGAGCGCCACCAGGATCTGGAGTGTGCTGGAGGATTCCGCCAGCCGGTGAAACGCGCCGGGCTGCTCGCGGTGCAACCGGTCGAGGAAATGGAGCGTGGAATCGGGATCGGGGCAGGCCGCCAGGAGGGAGCGGAAACGAGCCTGCCATTCCTCGGGAAGATTCTGCGCCAGGTGGAGGAAGTTGCCGGAGGCGCGGCCGGCGTCGCGGAACTCGATCTCTCCCAGCAGTGGCTGCATACAGGGCCGGGGCGCGTGCTGGCCGCCGACACCCAGATTATAGCTTGAGGGGACAAGCTGAAGCATGGTCCGTCAGGGCGCATGCTCCAGCTTGCCAGTGAGGCTAAATGTCGTAGTACAGCGCGAACTCGTAGGGATGCGGGCGCAGGCGGACCGCATCGGCTTCGTTCTTTCGTTTGTAGTCGATGAAGGCTTCGAGCAGTTCCTCGGTGAACACGTCGCCCTTCAGCAGGAAGGCGTGATCCTCCTCGATGCAAGATAGCGCTTCCTCGAGCGATCCCGGCATGGACGGAACATTGCGCATCTCCTCGGGAGAGAGGTCGTAGATGTCCTTGTCGAGCGGCTCGCCCGGATTGATCTTGTTGAGCACGCCGTCCAGACCCGCCATCAGCATGGCCGCAAACGCGAGGTACGGGTTGCAGGCCGGATCGGGCGGCCGGAACTCGAGGCGCTTGGCCTTGGGGTTGGAGGAGTACATGGGGATGCGGACCGCGGCCGAACGGTTGCGGCGCGAATAGGCCAGGTTGACCGGGGCCTCGTAACCGGGCACCAGGCGCTTGTAGCTGTTGGTGGTGGGCGCGATGATGGCCGAGAGAGCGCGCGCGTGCTTGAGCAGCCCGCCCGCGTACCACAGCGCCATCTGGCTTAAGCCGGCGTAGCCGTCTCCGGAGAACAGCGGCTTGCCGTCTTTCCACAGGCTTTGGTGGCAATGCATGCCGCTGCCATTGTCCGCGAAGAGCGGCTTGGGCATGAAGGTCACGGTCTTCCCGTGCTGGTTGGCCACATTGCGGATGATGTACTTGTACAACATCAGGTGGTCCGCCATTTTGAGCAGGGGGGCGAACCGCATGTCGATCTCGGCCTGGCCGCCGGTGGCGACTTCGTGGTGGTGGCACTCGGCGTGGATTCCACACTTGATCATGGTCTGCACCATCTCGCTGCGCAGATCCTGATAGTGATCGGTGGGCGGAACGGGGAAGTAGCCTTCCTTGTACCGGGGCCGGTAGCCGAGGTTGTCCTTCTCGCGGCCACTATTCCAGCGACCCTCTTCGGCGTCGATGAAGTAATAGCCGGAATGCTGATCCTGATCGAAGCGGATGTTGTCGAAGATGAAGAACTCGGCCTCGGGCCCGAAATAGGCCGTGTCGCCGATGCCGGAGTTCTGAAGGTACAGCTCGGCCTTCTTGGCGATCCAGCGGGGATCGCGCTCGTAGCGCTGACGCGTGATCGGGTCGACCGCATCGGCGATCATGACCAGGGTGGGCGTCGTGCAGAAGGGATCCATGATGGCTGTGGCCGGGTCGGGCACGAGCAGCATGTCGCTCTCGTTGATGGCCGCCCAGGCGCGGATGCTCGATCCGTCGAAGCCGTAGCCCTCTTCGAAGACCTCTTCGTCCAGCTCGCTGATGGGGTAGGAAACGTGATGCCAGAGACCGGGTATGTCGCTAAAGCGCAAGTCGATCTGCTTGGCGTCGTTCTTCTTGGCGAATTCCAATACTTCCTTAGGACTCATTCATCCTCCATGGGTGGATAGAATTACAGTATGGGTACCGCAACCGCAATTGTTCTATAGAATAGCGGATGGGTCCCGGCAGGTCAAGAAAGTCCTGTTTATCGAGCGGATCGCGTTTTCTTATGGAGCAGATCGAGTTCTCGTTCGAGCCAGCCCGCCGGGTGTTCGGGGTCGCCGAGCTGAACGCCGCGATCCACGGCTTGCTGGAGCGCGAGTTCCAGGACATCTGGGTGGGGGGCGAGATCTCGGGCGTGCGGCTGGCGGCGAGCGGCCACTACTACTTCACCCTCAAGGAGAAGGACGCGCAACTGCGCTGCGTGTGCTTCCGCTCAATCGCGCGCTACCTGCGGTTCAAGCCGCAGGATGGCGTGGCGGCCGTGGCCCGCGGGCGCATAGACGTCTACGAGGTGCGCGGCGAATACCAATTGCTGGTGGAGACGCTGGAGCCGCAGGGCCACGGCGCCCTGCAGTTCGCCTTCGAGCAGCTGAAGAAGAAGCTGGCCGCGGAGGGGCTGTTCGAGGCGGCCCGCAAGCGTCCGCTCCCGAGATTCCCCGGCCGGATCGGGATCGTGACCTCGCCCAGCGGCGCGGCCATCCACGACCTGCTCCAGATCCTCGGCCGGCGCTTTCCCGGGCTTCACATCCGGATCTATCCGGCGCAAGTGCAGGGCGAAGGCGCGGCCGGGGAGATCTGCCGCGCGATCGAGTACTTCAGCCAATCGGGCTGGCCGGATGTGGTGATCGTGGCGCGCGGAGGCGGCTCGCTGGAGGACCTGTGGGCCTTCAACGAGGAAGCGGTGGCACGCGCCATCGCCGCCTGTTCCGTGCCGGTGGTTTCCGCCGTGGGCCACGAAACCGACGTCACCATCGCCGACTTCGCCGCCGATCTCCGCGCGCCGACGCCCTCGGCCGCCGCCGAACTGGTGGTCGCGAGCCGCCAGGAGGTCTTGGGGCGGATCGAGGACGCCGTCACCGGGCTGCGCCAAGCGCTGCGGTATCGCCTGGCGGAGGCTGGAAGGCAACTGCACGCTCGGGGCATCGATCGCGCCAGCGGGCTGTTCCAGCGCCGCGTCGGGCGCTGGCTGCAACGTATCGACGAACTGGACTACACGCTGCGCACTTCGCTGCGCGGCAGCCTCGAGGAGCGGCGGGCCAGGGCGCGCGAAGTGGAGGCGCGATTGAGCGCGCTGGACTTGCGGCTGCGGTTTGCGCGCACGCGGCGGCGCCTGGAGATGGCCGAGGCAGCCGCCTGGCAATCGGCCACAGCCTGCATGGCGCGGGCGCGGGTGCGACTCCAAACGCTGGCGGCGCAACTGGATCCGCTAAGCCCGCTGCGGGTGCTGGAGCGAGGCTACGCCATTGCCCGCGACGAGGCAGGCCGCATTCTCAAGGATGCCACGGAGGTTGCGCCGGAATCGGGCATTCAGGTGCGCCTGGCCCGCGGACGGATCAAGGCGCGGGTGACGGAAGCGGAATGACTTATTCCAGCCGGTAGTTGGGGGCTTCCTTGGTGATGATGACGTCGTGCACGTGGCTTTCCCGGAGGCCCGCCGAGGTGATGCGCAGGAACTTGGCCTTCTGGTGCAGCTCGGCGATGGTGGCGGCGCCGCAGTAGCCCATTCCCGACTTCAGCCCGCCCACCAGTTGGAACACCATTTCGGCGAGCAGCCCTTTGTAGGGCACGCGGCCCTCGATGCCCTCCGGAACCAGCTTGGCGTTTTGTTCCTGACCGTAGCGGTCGGCGCTGGAGACCGACATGGCGGAGGTGGAACCCATTCCGCGATAGCTCTTGAAGGTGCGGCCCTGGAAGAGAATGGTTTCGCCCGGGCTTTCCTCGGTACCGGCGAACAAACTGCCGATCATGACGCAATCCGCGCCGGCGGCGATGGCCTTGGTGACGTCGCCGGAATACTTGATGCCGCCGTCGGCGATGAGCGGGATACCCGCTTCCCGGGTGGCGCGGGCGCACTCTGCGATGGCGGTGATCTGCGGGACGCCGGCGCCGGTCACCACGCGGGTGGTGCAGATGGAGCCCGGCCCGATGCCGGCCTTGATGCCATCGGCGCCCAATTCGATGAGGTCGCGCGCCCCCTCGTAGGTGGCCACGTTTCCGGCCAGCAGTTGGACGTTGGGAAGCTTGGCCTTCACCGCGCGCACCACCTCGAGCACCCGCTCGCTATGGCCATGCGCCGTATCGACCGCCAGCACGTCCACCTTGCGGGCTACCAGTTCCTGCGCCCGCTCGAGGAAGTCGCTGCCCGCGCCAATCGCGGCTCCGACCCGCAGGCGTCCCTGCGAATCCTTGGCGGCGTCCGGGTACTTCAATTTCTTCTGGATGTCCTTTACGGTGATGAGACCCTTGAGGACGTAATTGTCGTCGACCACGAGCAGTTTCTCGATGCGATGCTTGTGCAGAATCTGCTCGGCCTCCTCGAGGGTGGTGCCCACGGGAACCGTGATCAGGTTCTCCTTGGTCATGACGTTGGCGATGGGCTGATCGTGGTTGGTTTCAAAGCGCAGATCGCGGTTGGTGAGGATGCCCACCAGCCGACCGCCGCGGGTGATGGGAACGCCCGAGATGCGGAAGCGCTTCATCACTTCGAGGGCGTCGGCGATCCTCTGGTCGGGGTCCATGGTGACGGGATCGACGATCATCCCGCTCTCACTTCGTTTCACGCGATCGACCTCTTCGGCTTGGCGCTCGATCGGCATGTTGCGGTGGATGATCCCGATGCCACCCTCGCGCGCCAGCGCAATGGCGAGGTGCGACTCGGTAACGGTATCCATGGCGGCACTGACGATGGGGATGTTGAGGGCGATGCCGCGGCTCAGCGAAGTGCGAGTGTCGGCCTGCGCCGGCACAACTCCGCTGCGGGCGGGAAGGATGAGAACATCGTCGAAGGTAAGCCCTTCGGGAATGCTGTTGGCAACCATATTCAATGATACGAGAGGGAGGCGGCCGCCGCAAGCAGATCACGGGAGATGGCAGCAGTCGCGGAAAACCGAGGGCGCCGGCTGCCGTCTCGCGCACCCCGCGCAATCGAAGCGCGCTATGATAGATACAAAGCCGGAGAGCTGCCGGAGGGGAATTGCTGGGAAAGTCTTTCTCCCATTACCGTGTGCTGGAGACGCTTGGCGAGGGCGGCATGGGAGTTGTGTACCTGGGCGAAGACACCCTACTGGGCCGCCGGGTCGCCATCAAGTTCCCTCACGCCGCCGGCCCTAGCCAGCGCCTGCTCAGCGAGGCCCGCACCGCCTCCTCGCTCAGCCATTCGGGGATCGCCGCCGTGTACGATTGCGGCATGTTCGAAGAGCAGCCGTACGTGGTGATGGAACTCGTCGAGGGCGAGAACCTGGGCGCCATCCTGGAGCGCGGCCCGCTGGAGCCCAAACGCGCCCTCGAAATCGCCGGACAGGTGGCCGCGGCGCTCGCGGAAGCGCACGGCCGAGGCATCGTTCACCGCGATATCAAACCCTCCAACATCCAGATCGATCGCCGCGGAGCCGTCAAAGTTCTGGATTTCGGCATCGCCACCAGCGTGGGGGAAGTCCGCGCGGCCGCCGCCGGCGACTCTCTCACTGTAACGGGCACGGTGGACGGCTCGGTCTCCGGCACGCCGCGCTACATGTCGCCCGAGCAAGCGCGCGGCGATCGGACCGACGCCCGCACCGATCTGTTCGCGCTGGGGCTGGTGTTTTGGGAGTGCCTCACCGGCCGGGCCGCCTTCGCTGGCCGGACCGCCATCGACACGCTGGCGCAGGTGCTGCAAACCGATCCGGCGCCGCCCTCGCAAGTCAGCCCCGGGGTCCCGCGGGTCCTGGACCGAATCTGCGCGAAGGCGCTGGCCAAGAATCCCGCGGATCGTTACCAAACCGCCGCCGCGCTGTACGAGGATGTGGAAACGGCCCGGCACACGCTGGTGGAAGCCATGGCGCCGTCCGCACCGGCGCACAGCCCTGGGTGGCGCCGGTACCTGAGGGCGGCCTGCGCCGTGTGCCTGCTGGCCGGGGTGGCCGCCGCATCGGTGGTTTGGGTTCGCCGCGGACGGGAGCCCGACCCACAGGCACTGCGCTGGTATCAGGAAGGCGCCAATGCCATCCGCGACGGAACCTATCTCAAGGCCGCCACGGCCCTGAATCGCGCGGTCGCCATCGACCCCACCTTCGCCCTGGCGCACGCCCGTCTTGCCGACGCCAGCGATGAGCTGGACGACTCGACGCGCGCCCGGGAGGAGATGCTGAAGGCGGTGGCGCCCGATTCCCCGCGCTCGCGCCTCACCCGCCTCGACGATCTGGCGATCGAGGCCACTCGCCGCACGCTCACCGGCGATGCCGCGGGGGCCGCCGCCGTTTGCCGCGATCTGCTCAGCCGCTCACCCGAGAACGAAAGGGCCGGCGTCTACCTGGACCTCGGCCGCGCCTATGAGAAGGCCGGGCAGCCCGAGAAGGCGCGGGCCAGCTACCTCGAAGCGGCCCGCCGCTCGCCTCAATACGCGGCGGCATTCCTGCGCCTGGGCGTGCTCGATCGCCGCGCCCAGCGGGTTGGCGACGCCGAGAAGAACCTGGCCCAGGCCGAATCGCTCTATCGCGCGCTGAGCAACGCCGAGGGCCTCACCGAGGTGCTCCTTCAGCGGGCTGTGATGGCCAATAAGCGCGGCGAGATCCAGCAGGCGGCGGCGCTGGTTTCCGGGGCTCTCGAAATGGCCCGCAGCACGGGGAATCCTCAGCAGCAGATCGCGGCCCTGCTTCAGTTGAGCAACGTCGAGACTCACAACGGGGAAGGAGAGGCCGCCGCGCGGCATGCCACCGAGGCCACCGAACTGGCCCACGCGCGGGGCCTGGAACCCCTGGCCGCCGACGGCCTCCTGGATCTTGGCAATGCCCACTTNNGCCCGGCACGCCCACGCGGCGCGCGCCGAGGCCCGCGCCCTTCTCTCATTGGGCAGCCTGTACATCCAGCAGGGCAATCTCAGCGAAGGCGTCCAGAACGTAGAGCAGGCGCTGCGGTTCTATGAGCGGGGAGGCGACGCGAAGGAGAAGTCCCTGGCCCTGGTTCTGCTGGGCCGGGCCCGCCGCGATCAAGGCGATTACGCGGGCGCGCTACGGGCCTTCCGCGAGCAACTGGAGCTGGCTACCAAGTCCGGCGATCCGGCCCAGCTTGATAATGCCCACGAAGGCATCGGCAGCGTTCTGGAGAACCAGGAGCACTATCCCGAAGCGCTGGCCTCCTACCAGGAAACGGTTGCCGCCAGCCAGGCCCGGGGCGACAAACTGGCCGCCGGTTACACCCTCGCCGGTTCCGCGCGGGTGCTCGGCCGCCTGGGCCGTTACGGCGACGCGCGGGAGGCTCTTGCGGAAGCTTCGACCATCGCGCGAGGCCCCGGCGGCTATGAAGCCCTGGCCCGCCTGGTCGATCAGTACCAAGCGGAAATCGCGCTGAGCGAGCGGCAATTCTCCGCCGCTCGGGAAGGAACGCACAAACTGCTGGTTTCCCCGGACGAACTCGACAGCGGCAACTTGGTTGAGGCCGGCTGCGTTTACTGCACCGCCGAGACCCTCTCCGGCGCCCGACAGGCGAGCCTTACCGATTGCCAAGCCGCCCTCCGGGAAGCCCGCAAGTCCGGCTTCCCCCATCTCGTTTCGGGCGCTCTTCTCGCCGTGGCCGAAGCCCAGCTTGAAAGCGGCGACTCGGCGCGGGCCCGGGAGACCGCGCTGGCGGCCCGCAGCCAGTTCTCGCTGGCCGGCCAGGTGGAATCCGAAGCGCGCGCGGCACTCATCGCCGCCCGCGCCGCCCGCGCCAGCGGCGATGCCGCGGGGGCGCGCCAGCTCGCGGCCGCGGCCGCACATTCCTTTGCGGCGTTGTACGGGACCTGGCCTCCGGAGGCCCGCGCCTCCTACGACGCCCGCCCAGACGTACACCACTGGCACAGCCAACTCACCCGGCTGATGGCCGAACCGACACCCCACTAACCAAAGGAGACTCGCAATGCGAATGCTCAAGTTCATGTCCCTGTGGATGCTCACCCTGGCGGTGGGCATGGCAACCGACCACCCCATTATCATCAGCGGCGGATCGCCTCTCCGTATCCAGCACGACAGTTGGAACGCCCAGGACGATCAGACTCTGGCTACCGCTCTCCACGGCAACACCGTGACTCGAGTCGAGGTGAAGTCGGACGGCGGCGTTGCCGCGCCCATCGTCTTCAACGGTGAGCGGCTGGATCTCCTCCTGACCTACGGCACCATCCACCTCACTGTCACCACGGACCAGAATGGCCACGACCCGGTGGTGAAGGTGGACAAGAAAACGTCACTCAAGAAGCACTTCCACCGTACGGACGACGCCACGTTCGAAAGCGTTCGATCCGACGGTACCATCCGTGGTGTGACCATCCGGAAAGCCGGCGCCAACCAGCAGCTAGGCTCGGTCTCCGGCCATACCGAGATCGTGATCCACTACGAATGAGACGATAAAACAATCTGGAGCGCCGGCCCGTCGAGGAACACCGGCGCCGCGGCGCTGGCGGGATCATCCACAGGGGCTTGCTCTCGCCGGCGGACAACACAAGGCGGTAACCACTGTTGTGCCGACCTGCCGCTGTAGCCATGGAGTTTGCGCCATGGGAGACGGTGGAAGCCGGGCGCGGAAAGGCACAACGTGGGCTATGATGTAAGAGTCTTAAGAACCATCGATATGCCTACCTGGGTTCCGCGGCTTTTCGCCACGCTGCTGGCGATACCCGCTGCTGTGCATTGCCAAAATCTCGATGTAACCGTCACGCCAACCACCACGCAGGCGGTGTTGGTCTACTATGCGCCGGATGAATCGCCTTGCCGGGTAGAAGTAAGCGAGTCTCCATCGTTTGCGCCGCTGGCCCCGGACGTCGATCCGGTCCTGTTTCCCGGAGCGGACCAGGACACGCGACCGGGCAATGTCGTGGAGGGACGCGCGCGGTACTTCGTGGCTGGAAGGCGGAGTGCGGAGCTAGCGTCCGACGGCGCGCGCTACTCGCGAGCCCTGCAGGCCAACAGGCAACATTCCTACCGGATCACTTGTGGCGCCAGCACGGCGTCCGGGACATTTCAGACCGCGAACATCCCACTGGGCGACACATCGGTGGAGCAGCCGCCGTTCGATTCCTCCGCCCCATTCAACTATGCCTGGCCCTCGGTGGATCTGGTGGACAAGACCAGAGGCTATGTGGATCCGCTGACGGGCGTGCTCCTGAAGCGGATGACCGGGCCGGGGGAATGGATGGATGGAATCGCCTCTAACATCCTGTTCTCGCCCACAGTTTTCGACCCGAACGGCGCTTGGACCAGCCCCAACAACGCGGCCAGCGGCAACACGAAGACTCTGGCCGGCTATTCGAACTCCGCAAGCGACCCGCTTTTTCTGTCGTTCGCCGTGGGATGGCAGGTGGCCTACACCACAGCGGGCGGCTGGGTCGCGGCGGTGGGCGTGGACGATTTGCTGGTAAATGCCTTCGGCTATGGCAGCGACGGCAACGCCGCGAACCGCACGATTTCGGTGTGCTGGAGCGCCGACGGCGGGCAGACCTGCGCCACAAACGCCGTGGACCTGGTGCTGCCCAAATCCTCCGCGGGCACTACCACGGGGCCATCCGCCTTTCCATCCAAAGGTTTCTCCGGTTGGGGGGCCTACCTCAGCAAAGGCGTCTTCATGCCCCGGACGGGAACGGTGAACGTCAGCGGAAACACGGTCACGCGGGTGAGTGGGGGATACTTCAAGCCAGATTGGGCCGCTGGGGCCAAGTTATACATCGCCGGTTCAAGTCCCGCCTGCGCCTCCAACTATTGCACCATCGCCTCGATGCAGAGTGCATCTTCCCTAGCCATTGTGGAGTCGGCATCTGTTACGGGCGCAATCTTTTGGGAAGCCGCGGCCGGGCTGAAAGCATGGAAGAAGACCGCAACCGGAACGGTATACGTTAGTTTCTCCTTCAATGCCGCCGAGAGTAGCAACTGGACGATGGATGGGGGCGGCGAATTCAACAGTTGCGGCCACAGCCCGGTTACAGTCTCGGTGGATGCGAACGGCAATCCCATATCGCCCAGCGTCACAGGTTTCCTGTGCATGGCGCGGACCGCGCAGTTTTCGCGTGGCGGCTCCCTTTATGTGGTCATTCCATCCACTGGGGAGTCGCGGCTGCTATCCAATTTCACCGGAACTGTCAATACGGGCGATCTCCGTGGGGACCAACTGATCGGGCAGAGATTACTCAGCGGGCTGAACTTCGATCCCAACGATTCGACGATCCTGTACCATAGCCTGGAGGTTAACGGAGTCGGCTCGAATGCGCAGAGCATTTTCAAGATACAGTACACGGGCAACTTCGCTGCCTGGCAGCCGGTGTACTCGGGCACTCAGCCCACAGACCACGTGAGCTATACGAACCTGACTCCGGCTTCGACGGGAATGGATATCCTGAGCCAAGTCGAGGCCGCAATTCCCGGCTACGACCCTACGATCTTCGGCACGTTCCTGGCCAACGATGGCTTGGGGATGGCGGGGAAATACTTTGTTCTTCAGGGTGGTCCCAGTAACGGGCAGGATGGGCCCTGTACCTACTTCTTCTTCGACACTTCGACGACCCCGGCGAGTTTCGTCAAGAAGACGGACTCCTACAGTTCGCCTTCGCTGCGCTGGGGGGGATGCCATACGGCACGCACGGCGGGCTTTGGGGATTACGTGGCGCTCGCGGCCAAGCAGATGGCCGATAGCGCCA
>PMEV01000092.1:21794-26174 GCA_003154855.1 Bryobacterales bacterium | reverse complement strand
GGTGGCGGAGTTGCCGGAGGGCACGGAAATGGTGATGCCGGGCGACACGGTGGACCTGAAGGTAGAGCTGATCACGCCGGTGGCCATGGACAAAGGGCTGCGGTTCGCCATCCGCGAGGGCGGGCGGACGGTAGGCGCCGGCACGGTGACGGAGATTCTGGAATAGCGGCGCGCGGAGTATGGCGTGCCGTGAAGTGTGAGCTGCGAGCGTAAATTATGTTACGAGAGCGCATTCGGATTCGATTGAAGGCTTACGATCACCGGGTTCTGGATCAATCCACGACCGAGATCGTCGAAACGGCCAAGAGGACCGGAGCTCAGGTGGCGGGACCCATTCCGCTGCCGACGGTGAAGAACCGCTGGACGGTGAACCGCTCGCCGCACGTGGACAAGAAGTCGCGGGAGCAGTTCGAGATCCGGACTCATAAGCGGCTGCTGGACATCCTGGAACCGACTCAGGACACCGTGGATGCGCTTATGAAGCTGGACTTGCCGGCGGGCGTGGACGTCGAGATCAAGGCGTTCGGGAAGGACCGGAAATGAACTGACGGTTGACGGTTTCCTCGAGGGCGATGCGGCGGGCCGGTTTGGAGGCTCCGCCGGCCGTCGGCGAGGCGGCTTGGGCAATCTTCGATTTCCAATGAGGTTAGTATGACCCCAGGGATTCTTGGCAGAAAGATCGGCATGACGCAGGTGTTTCGCGCCGACGGGCAGGTTGTGCCCGTCACCTTGCTGAAAGCGGGGCCGTGCGTGGTGGTGCAGCGGAAGACGCCGCTCATCGACGGGTACAACGCGGTGCAGTTGGGCCTGATGGAGTTCGTCAAGGCGGCGCGCATCAACAAGCCGCTGACGGGACACCTCAAGAAGGCCGGCGTGGAGGGCGTGAAGTTCCTCAACGAGCTGAAGCTGCGGCCGGGCGACGACGATTTCAAGCCGGGCGACCAGGTGCTGGTGGACCAGTTCAAGCCGGCCGAGAAAGTGGACGTCATCGGCATCAGCAAGGGAAAGGGATTCGCCGGCGTGGTGCGGCGGCATCACTTCCGGGGCGGCGACAAGTCGCACGGGTCGATGTTCCACCGGGCGCCGGGCTCGATCGGAGCGTCCAGCTATCCTTCGCGGGTGTGGCCGGGGACCCGTATGGGCGGGCACATGGGCACGCAGCGGGTGACGGTGCGGAACCTGGAAATCATCGACGTGAATGCCGAGGACAACGTGCTGGTAGTGAAGGGCGCGGTGCCCGGACCCAACGGCGGGTACGTGATCGTGCGGCGGCCCAAGAGGTGATGAGCATGCCAAGTGTGGACGTGGTCGATTTGAATAACGAGAAGGTGGGAGAGCTGGAGCTGGCCGAAGAGGTGTTCGCGGCCCCGGTCAACGAGGCGCTGCTCTACGAGGCGGTGCGCTGGCATCTGGCGGGCGAGCGCAGCGGGACGGCCAAGACCAAGACGCGGCACGAAGTGGCGGGCTCGGGCAAAAAGTTGTGGAAGCAGAAGGGCACGGGCCGCGCNNGGAAGCAGAAGGGCACGGGCCGGGCGCGCATGGGCTCCATCCGGTCGCCGATCTGGCGGCACGGGGGAACGTCGCACGGGCCGGTGCCGCGGGACTACAGCTACGCGCTGCCGCGCAAGATGCAGTTGGGCGCGCTGCGCTCGGCGCTGACGGCCAAGCTGCGGGACGGCGAGCTGAAGGTGGTGCAATCGTTCGCGCTGGCGGACCACAAGAGCAAGACCATCCGCGCGGCGTTGAACAAGCTCGAGGCGGGCGTGAAGAAAGTGCTGCTCGTGGACAACGAGGACAACCGGAACCTGGCCTTGGGCACGCGCAACCTGGAGGGCGTGACGCTGGTCGCCAGCCGCGAGGTGACGACCTACGATCTGCTGGGGCACCAGCACGTGCTGCTCTCCGAGGCGGCGGCCAAGAAACTGTCGGAGGCATTGCGATGAACGTGCTGGAAGTGGTCCGCAGGCCGGTAGTTACCGAGAAGGCCGTGGCCAAGAAGGACGGCGAACGAACGATGTGTTTCGAAGTGGCGGCCGGCGCCAACAAGACGCAGATTCGCGCCGCGGTCCAGTTGATTTTCAAAGTGAAGGTCGAGAGCGTGCGCACCTCGAACAACGTGGGCAAGCAGCGCCGGCGGGGCCGCTTCAGCGGGTTCCGCTCGGACTGGAAGAAAGCCTACGTGAAACTGAAGGCCGGCCAGAAAGTGCCGGAATACGCGGAGATCTGAGATGCCGATCAAGAGCTATCGTCCAACCACGCCGACGCGGCGCTTCCAGACGGTGGTGTCGCGCGAGGAGATCACCAAGCAGAAGCCGGAAAAGTCGCTGGTGACGGGCAAGAAGCGCACCGGCGGGCGGAACAGCCGGGGCGAAATCACGAGCTGGTGGCGGGGCGGGGGCGCGAAGAAGGCCTATCGCATCGTCGATTTCAAGCGGNNAATTACGCCGACGGCGAGAAGCGCTACATTCTGCATCCGGCGGGCCTGGAAGTGGGGCGCATGGTGATGTCCGGCCCGGAGGCCGATATCCTGGTGGGCAACGCACTGCCGCTGAAGAACATTCCGGCGGGCAGCCTGGTGCACAACATCGAGCTGCGGCCGGGCAAGGGCGGGCAGATGTCGCGCTCGGCGGGTTCCTCGGCGCAACTGGTCTCCAAGGAAGGCGGCTATGCGCTGCTGAAGCTGCCCTCGGGCGAGATTCGGCGGGTGCAGGTGGAGTGCATGGCGACCATGGGGCAGGTCGGCAACGTGGAGCACGAGAATGTGTCGCTGGGCAAGGCCGGCCGGAAGCGCTGGATGGGCAAGAAACCGCACAATCGCGGCGTGACCATGAACCCGGTGGACCATCCGCACGGCGGCGGCGAGGGCAAGACCAGCGGCGGACGGCACCCGGTGACGCCGTGGGGCCAGCCGACGCGCGGCTACAAGACGCGCAACAACAAGCGGACCGCACAGTGGATCGTGAGCCGCAGAGGAAAGAAGTGAGCTGAGGATTCTATGGGCCGATCTGTCAAAAAAGGGCCGTTCACCGATGTGCACCTGATGGTGAAAGTGCAGGCGGCGATCGACAAGAACGAGAAGAAAGTGATCCGGACCTGGTCGCGCCGTTCGACGGTCCGGCCGGAGTTCGTCGGACAGACCCTGGCGGTGCACAACGGGAAGAAGTTCATCCCGGTGTACGTGACCGAGAACATGGTGGGGCACAAGCTGGGCGAATTCTCTCCGACCCGGCTGTTCCGGGGGCACTCGGCCCGGGCGGCGACGGAGAAGACGGCGAAGCCGGCGTAGAGGCAATTATGGAAGCCAGAGCGGAAGCGAGATACATTCGGGTTTCGGCGCAGAAAGCGCGGCTGGTGGTGGATCTGATCCGCGGGCGGAACGCGGGCCAGGCGATCAACATCCTGCGGAGCACGAACAAGCGCATCGCACCGGTGGTGGAGAAGGTGCTGCGGTCGGCGATCGCCAACGCGGAGAACCGCTCGGCCGACGTGGATGTGGACAAACTGGTGGTCTCGGAAGCATACGTGAACGAGGGGCCGCGGATGAAGCGCGTCCGGCCGGCGCCAATGGGGCGGGCCTACCGCTACCAGCGGCGGATGGCGCACATCGCGATCACGGTGTCCGAGAGCTGAGGGAGCCATGGGACAAAAAGTTCATCCATACGGATTTCGGCTGGGAGTGACCAAGACCTGGCGGTCTCGCTGGTACGCCAAGCAGGAATACGCCAAACTGCTGCTGGAGGACCTGCAACTCAAGGACGCGCTGCGCAAGCGGCTGAAGGCGGCCGGCGTGAGCTCGGTGGAAGTGGACCGGCCGGGCAACAAGCTGCGGGTCACCATCCGGACGTCGCGGCCGGGGATCATCATCGGGCGCAAGGGCGCCGAAATCGAGAAGCTGAAGCAGGACCTGGCCAAGCGCACCAAGCGGGACGTATTCATCGACATCCAGGAAGTACACAAGCCGGAACTGGACGCGCAGTTGGTCTCGGAATCGATCGCCTTGCAGCTCGAGAAGCGGGTGGCGTTCCGGCGGGCGATGCGCAAGTCGGTGGATTCGGCGCTGCGCTTCGGNNCGCTGCACACGCTGCGGGCCGACATCGACTACGGATTCAGCCAGGCCTACACGACTTACGGCGTGATCGGGATTAAGTGCTGGGTTTACAAGGGCGACATCATAGCGGGGCAACTGCAGAAGACGGCCGAGCCCGAGCCGCGGCGGCCTATGCGCGACCGGCGCGACCGGCCAGACCGCGGCGAGCGTGGCGAGCGCCGAACGCCGCCGCCCGCGGGGCCGGCCGCGGAGCCAACCGGACCCGTGGTGCAGGCCGCGCCCTCCGAGCTGGCGCAGCCGGCGCGCTCGACGGCGCCGATCCTGCCGCCGCT
>PMEV01000092.1:1089-21734 GCA_003154855.1 Bryobacterales bacterium | reverse complement strand
CGTACCGGCAAGGCCTGGAAGGGCGCAACGCTGGCTTTCGGCGACTACGGGTTGAAGGCCATGGAATGCGCCTGGATCACGGACCGGCAGATCGAGGCGGCCCGGGTGGCCATGACGCGCTTCATCAAGCGGGGCGGCAAGGTGTGGATTCGAGTCTTCCCGGATAAACCGATCACCAAGAAGCCGGCCGAAACCCGTATGGGCAAAGGCAAGGGCGCTCCGGAAGGCTGGGTGGCGGTGGTGAAGCCGGGCCGGGTGCTGTTCGAAATGGAAGGCGTCAGCCGGGAAATCGCCACGCGGGCGATGCAACTGGCGGCGCACAAGCTGCCGATCCCCACCAAGCTGGTGGCGCGGCCGCAGTTGGAGAGCTAGGAGTCGGGCATGAAAGCGGAACAGATTCGAGATCTGGAGACCACGGAGCTGGAGCGGCAGCTCCAGGAAATGACCGGCCAGTTGTTCCATCTGCGGTTCCAGATGCGCATGGGCCAGATGGAAGGGCTGAAGAAGTACCGCGGCTTGCGCAAGGACCGGGCGAGGGTGGAGACCGTGCTGAGCGCGCGGCGTGCGGCGGCGGAGAGCCAGAAGGGGTAAGTCTATGGCAGAGGAACCGGCCAAGGGCCACAAGAACGAAAAGGTCGGGATGGTATCGTCCACCAAGATGCAGAAGACCATCGTGGTGGAGGTCTCCCGGCGCGTGCCGCACCCGATGTACAAGAAGATCGTCAAGAAGCGCAAGAAGTTCTACGCCCACGACGAAGAGGGCGCGGCGCGGGTGGGGGACGTGGTGCGCATTGTCGAATGCCGCCCGCTGAGCCGGCTGAAGCGCTGGCGGCTGGCGGAGGTGATCCGGCGCGCGGCGCTGGTGGGCGTCGAGGACACGGCGACGGCGAATCCCGAGGCGCGGGTCGTATAGGTTGAGTCGAGGAGATTGCCATGATCGGAATGCGAACGATGTTGGAGGTCGCCGACAACAGCGGCGCGCGCAAACTGCAGTGTATCCTGCCCCGCGGGGGCGACCTGGGCTTGCGCGCCGGGCTGGGCGACATCGTGACGGCGGCGGTGAAGGAAGCGGCTCCGGAATCGGCCATCAAGAAGGGGAAAGTGGTGCGCTGCGTGATCGTGCGGATGCGGAAGGAAACGCGCCGCAAGGACGGCACCTACATCCGGTTCGATTCCAACGCGGCGGTGCTGATTACGCCGGAGGGGGAGCCGGTGGGCACGCGGGTGTTCGGGCCGGTGGCGCGCGAGTTGCGGGACAAGCGTTTCATGAAGATCGTGTCGCTGGCTCCGGAGGTGATTTAGATGGCGGGGGTAAAGGCTAAGAGCACGCCGCGGCACGCGACGGGGCCCAAAGGGCGCGTGCGGATCGAGCTGCGGAAGAACGACATCGTGAAGGTGATCGCGGGCAAGGACAAGGGCAAGCAGGGACGGGTGCTGAGCACGGACACCAGGACCGGCCGGGTGCTGGTGGAAGGGGTGCAGACGGTCAAGCGGCACACGCGCCCCAACCCGCAGAAACAGATCAAGGGCGGGATCGCGGAGCGCGAAAGCCCCATCGCCGTCTCGAATCTGAAGATCGTGTGCCCCACTTGCGGGCCGGTCCGGATCGGGCACCGCGTGGAGACGAGCGGCGGCAAGTCGCGGCGGATACGGATCTGCCGCAAATGCGGAGCGCCGCTGGAGAAGAAATAGTATGGCAGCCAGGTTGAGGGAACAGTACAAGAAGACGGTAGTGCCGGCGCTGATGAAGGAATTCGACCTTAAGAACGTGATGGCGGTACCCAGGCTGGAGAAGATCACGGTCAACATCGGCATGGGCGAGGCGACGCAGAATCCGAAGCTGATGGACGGCGCGGTCACCGAGCTGACGCAGATCGCCGGGCAGAAACCGGTGGTGACCAAGGCGCGCAAGTCGATATCCTCCTTCAAGTTGCGGGAGGGCATGAGTATCGGCTGCATGGTGACGCTGCGGGGCGACCGGATGTTCGAGTTTTACGACCGGCTGGTGAACGTGGCGCTGCCGCGGGTACGCGACTTTCGCGGCGTTTCGACCAAGTCGTTCGACGGGCGGGGAAACTACACGCTGGGGGTCAAGGACCAGTTGCTTTTCCCGGAGATCGATTACAACAAGGTGGAGAAAACCAAGGGCATGAATATCTCGATCACCACGACGGCGCGGAACGACGCCGAGGGGATCGCGCTGCTGCGGCACCTGGGGATGCCGTTCCGGCCCTAGGCCGGCTGGCGAAAGGAAACGGTTCGATGGCGACGACGGCCAAGATTGCTAAAGACGAGAAGAAACCGAAATTCAAGATCCGGCATCGGAACCGGTGCTGGCGCTGCGGGCGGCCGCGGGGATACCTGCGTAAGTTCCACTTGTGCCGGATCTGCTTCCGCCAGTTGGCGCTGTCGGGCGAGGTCCCGGGCGTCATCAAGGCGAGCTGGTAGGAGAGAGCGATGATCACGGACCCCATTGCCGACATGCTCACGCGCATTCGCAACGCGATCAAGGCGCGGCACCCGAAGGTGGACGTGCCGGCTTCGCGGCTGAAGACGGAGATCGCGCGGATTCTGAAGGACGAAGGCTACATTCTGAATTACAAGGTAGCCGAAGACGGCGCGCGGAAGACGATCAAGATCTATTTGAAGTACCAGGCCAACAACAAGCCGGTGATCACCCGGATGGAGCGGGTGTCGCGGCCGGGCTGCCGGGTCTATGTGAACCACGAACAGATTCCACGCGTGGTGGGCGGGCTCGGCGTGAACATCCTGACCACGCCCAAGGGCTTGATGTCCGGCCGGGAGGCCCAGAAGCAGGGCGTGGGAGGCGAGATTCTGTGCCAGATCTCGTAGGCGCCGCGGTTCGCGCCGGCAGGGATGGGCAGTAGCGGGTTTTGGAGAAAGCCATGTCGAGAGTAGGGAACAAGCCGATACCGCTCCCCAAAGGGGTGAAGGTTGAGATCGGCGAAACATTGCGGGTGGAAGGGCCGAAAGGCAAGCTGAGCGTAGCGGTTCCGCGTGGCATCTCCGTGCGGGAGTCGAAGGGCACGCTGGAGCTCGCGCGCGACGGCGACGACAAAGCGGCGTTACACGGGCTGACCCGGGCGCTGGCCGCCAACGCGGTGCAGGGAGTCTCGACCGGGTTTAGCCGGGAGTTGGACATCGTGGGGATCGGCTATCGGGCCGACATCAAAGGGCGGGTGGCCACCTTCACGCTGGGCTACTCGCATCCCATCGAGGTCCTGTTGCCCGTGGGAGTGGACCTGAGGATCGACAAGCAGACGCACCTGGTGCTGAGTTCGGCCGACCGGCAAGCGCTGGGCCAGGTGGCGGCGAACATTCGCGGGCTGCGGCCGCCGGACCCTTACAAGAACAAGGGCATCCGTTACACGGGCGAAGCGCTGCGGAAGAAGGTCGGCAAGACGGGAGCGGCGGCGAAATGATCCGGAAAACTGCGAGAAACGAGACGCGCCGCCGGGTCCACGATCGGATCCGGCACAAGGTCCGCGGGACGGCGGAACGCCCCCGGCTGGCGGTGTTCCGCAGCCTGAAGCATATCTACGTCCAGGTGATCGACGATACCGCGGGGCGGACGCTGGCGGCGGCCTCTTCGAACGAGAAGGACGGCGCGGCGGGCGGCGGCAACGTGGCGGGGGCCAAGGCCATCGGCAAGCTCATCGCCGGGCGGGCCAAGGAACAAGGGATTCGGAAGGTGGTTTTCGACCGCGGCGGCTACATTTACCATGGGCGCGTGAAGGCCCTGGCCGAGGCGGCTCGCGAAGCGGGATTGGAGTTCTAGCGCATGCCAGCCATAGCGACAAAACCGATTGATGCGTCGGGCCTGAACCTGAAAGAGCATGTGGTATCGATCAACCGCGTGACCAAGGTGGTCAAGGGCGGCAAGAACCTGAGCTTCTCGGCGCTGGTGGTGGTGGGCGACCCGGAGGCGCGGGTGGTCGGATTCGCGACCGGAAAAGCCAAGGAAGTCCCGGCGGCCATCAAGAAGGCGATCGAAGCGGCGAAGAAGAACCTGCGGAGAATAAACGTCAAACATTCGACGATCGCGCACGTGGTGCTGGGGGTGTACGGCGGCGGCCGGGTGCTGCTGAAGCCGGCGCCGGAAGGCACGGGCGTAATCGCGGGCGGCCCGGTGCGGGCGGTGATCGAGGCGGTGGGAATCGCCAATGTGGCCACCAAGTCCATCGGCTCGCACAATCCGCACAACGTGGTGAAGGCGACCGTCGACGCGCTCGAGCAGTTGCGCGACAAGGCCACGGTGGCGGCGATTCGGGGCCTCCCGATCGAGAGGCTGTAGGAGGCGGGTGGAGAGCCCGGCGGGCGCGAGGAATCTTATGGCGGAAGGCAAACTGAGGATCAAGCTGGTGCGCAGTCCGATTTGCGCGCCCCAGAAGCACAAAGACGTGGTGCGCGGCCTGGGCCTGCACAAGATCAACCAGGTGGTGGAGAAGCCGGACAATCCGGGCATCCGCGGCATGGTGAAGAAGGCGCCGCATCTGCTGGCGATCGTCGGGTAGGGGAATCATATGAACCTGAGTGGATTGAAGCCTCCCAAGGGGCAGAAACATGTCCAGCGGCGAGTGGGCCGGGGCATGGGTTCGGGACGCGGCAAGACCGCCGGGCGCGGGCAGAAGGGACAACTCTCGGTCAGCGGATTCGGCCAGAAGCGCGGCTTCGAGGGCGGACAGATGCCGCTGCACCGGCGGCTGCCCAAGCGAGGCTTCCGGAACATCTTCAAGAAGAAGTTCGCCATCGTGAATGTGGGGGTTCTGGGCCGCCTGGAAGGCGACAGCTTCGGACCGGAACAACTCCTGGAGCTGGGCGTCGTTAAGAAGCTGGGCGATGGGTTGAAGGTGCTCGGGTCGGGCGAGCTAGCGCGTCCCATCCGGGTGCAGGCGCACTTGTTTTCGAAATCCGCCCTGGAGAAGATCCAGGCCGCGGGGGGAAGCGTGGAGATTGTGGGCGCCGGCGCCGAGTAGCCGGCGGATGAGTCGACCATGAACAAGTTTCTCGAAGCCGTTGCGAACATGTTTCGCATCCCGGACCTGCGCAGGCGCGTGCTGTTCACGCTTGGGCTGCTGGCGGTCTACCGTCTGGGCGGGCACATCCCCACGCCGGGGATCGACGCGAACAAGCTGGACGAGTTCTTCCGCCAGAACCAGGGCACTCTGTTCGGGTTCATCGACCTGTTCAGCGGCGGCATGTTCCGGCGGCTGACCATCTTCGCCTTGGGCATCATGCCCTACATCACGGCGTCGATCATTCTGCAGTTGCTGACCGTGGTGGTGCCCACCCTGGAGAAGCTCCAGAAGGAAGGCGAGCTGGGGCGGCGCAAGATCACGCAGTGGACGCGGTACCTGACGGTGATTCTTTCGGTCATGCAGTCGTTCGGGATCGCTACCGCTCTGCAGTCGAGCGAGGGCGGGTTCGTGCTGAACCCGGGTCTTCCGTTCATCCTGATGACCATCCTGACGCTGACCACGGGCACGGCGTTCATCATGTGGCTGGGCGAGCAGATCTCGGAGCGGGGCATCGGCAACGGCATGTCGCTGATCATCTTCGCCGGCATTGTGGTGGGGCTGCCGCGCGCCATTCANNGCATTGTGGTGGGGCTGCCGCGGGCCATGCAGGAAATCTACACCAATGTCTTCGTGACCCACCAATGGACGGCGCTGCACCTGCTTATCATCCTGACGGTGATGCTGGGGGTGGTGGCGTTCATCGTGCTGGTGGAGCGCGGGGAGCGGCGCATTCCGGTGCAGTACGCCAAACGTGTGGTGGGGCGCCGGATGATGGGCGGGCAAGCCACCCATCTGCCGCTTAAGGTCAACGCGGGCGGCGTGATCCCGGTGATCTTCGCCTCCTCGATCCTGACCTTCCCGCAGACCCTGGCGGTCTCCGGGTGGGTGAAGCTCCATCTGCCCTGGCTGATCGTGATGCTGGGCTCGATCCGGCACGGGCAGCCGCTCTACATTCTGCTCTACGTGCTGGGCATCATCTTCTTCTGTTTCTTTTACGTCTCGATCATCTTCAACCCCAACGAAGCGGCCGACAACATGCGCAAGTACGGCGGGTTCGTCCCCGGCATACGGCCGGGCAAGAATACCGCCGAGTACATGAACACCATCCTGACCCGGATCACGGTGGTGGGCGGATTGTACCTGGCGGTACTGTCCATCATTCCGGAGATCATGATCTCCGGCATCAAGCTGCAATCGCTGCCCTTCATGGGCAACTGGATCGACCAGAATTTCCCGCGCTGGCTGCTGGACGGGTTGGGGGTGAACTTCTATTTCGGGGGCACCTCGCTGCTGATCGTGGTGGGCGTGGCCATGGACACGATTAACCAGATCGAGGCGCAGTTGATCATGCGCCATTACGAGGGATTCACGCCGCGGTCCGGAAGGATCCGGGGCCGCCGGAGCGTGTTTTAGAATGATCCCCAATTCCGCATTGCTTCTGTTCGGGCCTCCCGGCTCCGGCAAAGGGACCCAGGCGGTGCTTCTGGCCGACGCTTTGCGCCTGCCGCGCATTTCCACCGGCGACATCTTTCGCCAGCACGTGAAGGATGGAACCGTCTTGGGGCGCGAGGTACAGGCCATCATGCAGGCTGGCCAACTGGTGTCCGACGAGCTGGTGAACCGTATCGTCGAGAGCCGCCTGGAGCAGCCCGACTGCGCCGGAGGGTTCATCCTGGACGGCTATCCGCGTACGGTGCCGCAGGCCGAGCTGCTGGACCGGCTTTTGGAGCGGTTGGGGAAGAGCAGAGTGGTAGTCAACTTGCTGGTAGACTACAATATAATTGTTGGCCGAATCACCGCCCGCCGCTCGTGCCCCGTCTGCGGAGCCTCGTACAACCTGGTTTCGAAACCGCCCCAGCAGGATTTGGTGTGCGACCGGGAGGGCGCGGGGCTGGTGCAGCGCGAGGACGACCAGGAAGAGGTGATGCGCAAGCGGTTCGAGGCCTATGACTTGCAGACCTTGCCGGTGCTGGACTTCTTTCGCGAGGCCGGGTACAGGGTGGTTGAGGTGGTAGGCGGAAATGGCGCTCCCGAGGAACTGACCGCCGCGATCCGGGCGCGGCTCGACGAGGAATGATCGTTCGCAAGACCGCCGCCGAACTCGAGAAGATGAGGCAGAGCGGCCTGTTGGTGTGGAAAGTGCTGGAGGCGTTACGGGCGCTGGTGCGCGAGGGGGTTACCACCCAGGATCTGGAGGTGGTGGCCGAGAGGATGATTAAGGACGCGGGCGCCAGGCCGGCCTTTAAGGGATATTATGTCCCGGCGGCGGGGGCCAAGTACCCCTACGTGCTGTGCACGTCGGTGAACGAGGAGATCGTGCATGGCATGCCGTCGGCCAGGCGGGTGTTGAAGAGCGGAGATATCGTATCCATCGATACCGGCGTGGAGTTGCACGGGTATTATGGCGACTCGGCGATCACGCTGCCGGTGGGGGAGATTACGCCCCAGGCCGGGAAGCTGCTGGCGGTGACGCGGGAGGCTTTGGAGCTGGCGATTGACCAGGCGCGGCCGGGCAACCGGCTGAGCGACATTTGCGCTACCGTGCAGCGGCACGTCGAGTCGAACGGGTTTTCGGTGGTGAGGGAGTATGTGGGACACGGCATCGGGACGCAGCTCCACGAGGAGCCGCAGATTCCGAATTACGTGGACCGCAGAGGCGAGAACCCGCGGTTGAAGGAAGGCATGGTATTGGCGATCGAGCCGATGGTGAACGCGGGAGGCCCGGAATCGCAAGTGCTCTCGGACCACTGGACCGCGGTGGCGAAGGACGGTTCGTATTCGGCCCATTTCGAGCACTGCGTGGCGGTGACCGCGGAAGGGCCCAGGGTGCTGACCAGGCCATGAACGACCGCCGGGATCTGGTGGCCACGGTAGTGGAGTTGTTGCCCAACGCCGTGTACCGGGTGGAGCTGGAATCGCGGGAGCGGGTGCTGGCGCACGCGGCGGGCGCGAGAGTGAAGGATTTTGTCCGGGTTCGTCCGGGCGACCGGGTAAGCGTCGAGCTTTCTCCGCACGACCCGGGACGCGGGCGGATCACGAAAGTGTTGAAGGATTAACGATGAAAGTACGGGCAAGCGTGAAAAAGATTTGCGACAAGTGCAAGGTGATTCACCGCCAGGGAGTGGTGCGGGTCATTTGCACGAATCCCAAGCATAAGCAACGTCAGGGTTAAAGGGAGCATCGTATGGCGCGTATCGCAGGCGTGGACCTGCCCAGCAAGAAGCGGGCCGAGATCGGGCTGACGTACATCTATGGCATCGGCCGGACGCGTTCGAACTCGATTCTGCACCGGGCGGGAGTGGATCCCAACAAGAAGGTGTCGGAACTGGCCGAGGACGAGGTCAACCGCATCCGGCAGATCATCGAGGAAGAGGGCGCGGTGGAAGGAGACCTCCGCAAGGAGATCTCGATGAACATCAAGCGCCTGATCGAGATGGGGGCGTACCGTGGGGTGCGGCACCGGCGCGGGCTTCCGGTCCGGGGCCAGCGGACGCACACCAACGCGCGCACGCGCAAGGGTCCGCGGCGCGGCACCGTGGCGAACAGGAAGAAGTCCGCTTCCAAGACGTAGGCGAGGCGGGTAGAGGTTTCGATGGCCAAAGCACCGGTAAAAGCAACCAAGAAGAAGAGCTTCAAGAAGAAAGAAAAGAAGAACGTCCCGGTCGGGCTGGTGCACATCCAGGCGACCTTCAACAACACCATCGTGACGGTGACGGACCAGACGGGCAACACGGTGGCCTGGTCGAGCGCCGGTTCGCTGGGTTTCCGTGGGTCGCGGAAGGGGACTCCGTACGCCGCGCAGCAGGCGGCGCTGACGGCCGCCAACAAGGCCAAGGAAGTCGGAATGCGAGCGGTGGAAGTGCGGGTTGCCGGGCCCGGGGCGGGCCGGGAATCGGCTATCCGGACGCTGGCGACGGTGGGGCTGGACGTGCGCAGGATTCTGGACGTGACTCCCATCCCGCACAACGGGTGCCGGCCGCCGAAGAAGAGAAGGGTATAAGGAAAAGGGCCCGCGGCAGCGGGCTGGAGGGAAGCGGGAAGAAGGCTGCCCTGCCGGGAGCCGTAAACCGCACCTGAAAAGGTCAAGGAGGACGATTTGGCTCGATACATTGGCCCGGTTTGCCGGCTCTGCCGGCGGGAGGGCATGAAGCTGTTCTTCAAGGGCGAGCGCTGCCATAGCGAGAAGTGCGCCATCGAGAAGCGCAACATGGTGCCTGGGCAGCACGGCAAAGACCGCAAGTCCAAGGTGGTGGGCTACGGCCTGCAGTTGCGCGAGAAGCAAAAGGTGAAACGCTTCTACGGGCTGCTGGAGGCGCAGTTCCATAACCTGTTCGAGAAGGCCGCGGGGATGAAGGGCATCACCGGCGACAACCTGCTGAGCATGCTGGAACGCCGGCTGGACAGCGTGATCTACCGCATGGGGCTGGGCACCAGCCACCCGCAAAGCCGGCAGATCGTGCGGCACGGCCATATCATGGTGAATGGGCGCAAGGTCAACATCCCGTCGTACCTGGTCAAGGTGGGGGACGTGGTGGAGGTGCGGGAGGGGAGCAAGAACAACCCGGCCATTTTGGCGGCCCGGGACGCCACCGCGCACGCTCCGTGTCCCAACTGGCTAGAGGTGGACCGGGAAACGTTGAAGGGACGCGTGATCGGAATGCCGAAGCGCGAAGAGCTGGTTCAGATTCAGTTGAACGAACGGCTCATCGTGGAACTGTATTCTAAGTAACAGGAGATCCCCCGCCGCCCAGCAGGGGGAAAGGATGCGAGCTTATGTTTAAAGGTTTTCAGAAACCCAAGCGGTTGGTCGCCAACACCGAAACTCTGACCGACCGCTACGGCATGTTCACCGCGCAGCCCTTCGAACGTGGCTTCGGAACCACCATCGGCAACAGCCTGCGCCGCGTTCTGTTGAGCTCGATCGAGGGCGCCGCCATCACCGCCGTGCGGATTGAAGGCGTGGCTCACGAGTTCAGCCCGATTCCGGGCGTGGTCGAGGACGCCACCGACATCATCCTCAATTTGAAGCAGGTTCCGTTCAAGATGACCGGCGAGGGAACCCGAACGGTGCGCCTGCGGGTCACCCAGCCGGGCGAAGTGCTGAGCTCCCAGATGGAGACGGACGCCGACGTCGAGGTGCTGGATCGCACCATGCACATCGCCACGGTCAGCGAAGGGGGCAAGCTGAACATCGAGATGCGGCTGAAGCTGGGCCGCGGATACGTCAGCGCGGACCGCAATTTCGACGAGGACCTCCCGCTGGGTTACATCCCTATCGATAGCGTTCACTCCCCGGTGCGCAAAGTGAACTTCGCGGTCGAGGCGGCGCGGCTGGGTCAGATGACCGATTACGACAAGCTGACCCTGGAGGTCTGGACCAATGGCGCCATCGCGCCGCAGGACGCCATCGGGCAGGCCGCCAAGCTGCTCAAGGACCATCAGGCGATCTTCATCAACTTCGAGGAACTGCCCGAGATCGCCGAGGAGCCGGCCGAGCGCGCCCTGGATCAGATGAACGAGATCCTGAACCGCTCCGTGGACGAACTCGAGCTGAGCGTTCGCTCCTACAACTGCCTTAAGAACGCGAACATTCAGACCATCGCGGACCTGGTGCAGAAGACCGAAGCCGAAATGCTGCGGACCAAGAACTTCGGCCGCAAGAGCCTGAATGAAATCAAGGAGATCCTCTCGGGAATGGGTCTCCAGTTCGGCATGAAGTTCGACGCCCAGGGCCGGCTGGTTTCTGGCTCGGGCACGCCCGTTACGCCGCAGGCGCCTCCCGTGGAAGGGGAGGAGGACGAGGAGTTCAGCGACGAAGAGGGCTTGGACCGGCAGGACGAGGAGCCCGCCCCAGATGCGGAGGCTGAGCCGGAGCAGGAGCAGAGCGAGGAATTGACCGAGTAGGAGGACACCGTTGAGACATAAGGTTGCGGGATACAAATTAGGCCGGACCGTGAGCGCGCGCTGGATGTTGCTGAGGAACCTGGTGACCAGCGTCATCGACCAGGAGCGCGTCATCACGACGGTGCCCAAGGCCAAGGCCGCGCGGCCGCTGGTCGAGAAGATGATTACCCTCGCCAAGAGGGATACGCTGCACACGCGCCGGCAGGCGGCGGCGTTCCTGAAGACGCCCAAGTCGGTGAAGAAGCTCTTCGATACGCTGGGCACGCGGTTTGGCCAGCGCGAGGGCGGCTATTGCCGCATCGTCCGTCTGGGCCCGCGCAAGGGCGACGGCGCCGAGCAGGCCATGCTCGAGCTGGTCGGTTCCGAGCTGGTGAAGCGCGCGGCGGAGCGCGCCAAGCGCAAGGAAGAACGGATCAAAGCCATAAAGGAAGGGCGCGACGCGGACGCGGAGCCCGAAGCGGAATAGACGCAGTCACAGCAGTTTTTGTGGAGATGGGGCGCTGGCCGAGTCTGGCCAAGCGCCCCGTTTTCATTTAAGTCGCTGATTCTATAGGCAATTCACAACATCTCGTCAGCATGCGTTGCTTTTGTACAACAATACTTGACATTCTAACGCTCATGTTTTATGATGGTGTTGTAGTTCGATTACGGAGGAATGAAAACCATGCAACTCACAAGACACTGCGACCCAACCGGCCACGTCGATTTCCAAGCCGGCGTACAGTTGTTCCAGGATGCCGTCAACCGCCTGTTCAGCGAGCCTTCCAGCACCCGGCTGTGGGCCCCGGCTGTCGACATTCTCGAGACGGAGAACCAGCTGATCCTCAGGGCGGACCTGCCGGATGTGGACATGAAGGACATCCAGATCGAAGTCGAGGGCGGCACTCTTACCGTGAAAGGCGAGCGGAAGTTCGAGAAGGCCACCGAGTCGGCTGTCGGCTATCACCGCATCGAGCGGAACTACGGCCAGTTCATGCGCTGCTTCAGCGTTCCCGAGACCGTAGACGCCGACCAGGTGAAGGCCAGCTATAAGAACGGCGTCTTGACCGTAACCCTGCCCAAGAAGGAAGCGGCCAAGCCCCGGACCGTCAAAGTCGAAGTGACCCAATAAGGGCCTGGTGGGGGCGGGTCGCCATACCCGCCCCGACGTGCCACCGCATCCGCCCCGGCATGCCACAATAGGGGTCGGGAGGAAGCGGCGTGAATCGTTTCAAAACGGCCCTGCTGCTGGGGGTGCTGAGCGGCATTCTGCTGGTGGCGGGCGAATACTTTGGCGGCCGGAACGGCCTTATGATGGGCTTGGTAATCGCGGTCGCCATGAACTTCACCAGCTACTTCTTCTCGGACAAGATTGCGCTGTCCATGTACTCGGCGCAGCCGGTGAACGAGAGCCAGAACCCGGAGGTTTATCGGAGGCTGGCCCCATTGGTTCGGAATTTGACCCACAAAATGGGTTTGCCTATGCCCAAGCTGTGGGCCATTCCGGAGGAGTCGCCCAACGCCTTCGCCACGGGGCGCAATCCGGAGCACGCCTCGGTGGCGGTGACCGAGGGAATCCTGCGCGTGATGAACGACCAGGAGCTGGAAGGGGTCCTGGCCCATGAGTTGGGCCACGTTAAGAACCGGGACATCCTTACCAGTTCCGTGGCCGCCACGCTAGCCGCGGCCATCACGTTCATGGCCCGCATGGCATTCTTCTTCGGCGGGCGGCGGGACGACGACGACGAAGGCGGCGGCATCGGCGCCCTGCTGATGATGCTGCTCGCGCCAGTGGCCGCCCTGCTGATCCAGATGGCCATCTCGCGTACGCGAGAGTATGCCGCCGATGCCGTTTCGGCCCAGTACACCGGGAACCCTCAAGAGCTGATCTCGGCGCTCGGGAAGCTGGAAGGCTGGTCCAAGCGCGTGCCCCTGAACGCCACCCCGGCCACCGCCCACATGTTCATCATTCAGCCCTTCACGGGCCAGTGGTTCAGCCGGATCTTCTCGACCCACCCCGCCACCGCAGAGCGCATCGCGCGCCTGGAGCGGATGGCGGTCCCGCGGCCCATCTAAGCAGAAATTTACCGACGCGTGTGAGCAGAAAGGACTTCAAGGCGCCGCTTATGAAACTTACATGGCGATAGGGGCAGCGTGCTGCGCGAGGCATTAGTCAGCCGACATTCGGTTGTAAAACGACTGAAAGCGAGGTGCTGCTTGCAGATCCGTCGTGACTTGGTCTTCGTATCGAGCGTGCTTTTCACAATCGCGCTGGTGTGCGTCATCCCGCCAGCGGTTGAGGATGTGCGTGCTATGTACCCTCCGGCTTCGATGGAACTTAGCGGAGTGGTGATGGGGCTTGCGAGACTAACTGGCGAGCGCGGTATCTTGTCCCTGACAATCATCCTCACCGGCTTGATTGTCATCTGGGCGGGATACGTAAAGAGGATCCGCTGGACTTGGTTTGTGATGTTCACCATAGTGTTCGGATGGGCATTCACGGAGCTTATGTTGCCGTGGCTGGGGGTGACACCATGGGAATTGGTTCTCGCGGCGATAAAAGGACCCGGCCTGGCCCGGGGCATAGTCGAGGCAAGACTCGTATTCTCGCTGATGGTAATTGCGCTTTTCCTGCCTGCAAGGGCGTTCTTCTCTCGAGGACGCCGTTAGTGGGGATTCCGCCCAAGGTGAACGCCGGTTCCGGAGGGAACGCGAACGGCTGTCGGTCGCCGCGACGTTCAACCAGCCCGGCGTCAGTGATCCATCCGCCCACCGTGCGTATCTCCCGCAAGGGAGCGGCCCGCATCGAATCGGGCCATCCGTGGGTCTTCGCCTCGGATGTCGCCGACCGCGGCCAGGCGGGGCCGGGCGAAGCGGTTCGGGTGCTGGATCCCGCCGGGCGGACGCTGGGCACGGCGCACTACAGCTCCAGCTCCCAGATCACGCTGCGAATGCTGAGCCGGCGCGCGGAGGATATCGACCAGGCTTTCTACCGGCGGCGCATCGAGGCGGCCATCGAGCGGCGGCGGGGCCTGGTAGCGGATACCAACGCCTACCGGGTCGTTCACGGGGAAGGCGATCTGCTCCCGGCTCTGGTGGTGGATCGCTACGGGGAATACCTGGTGATGCAGACCCTGGATCAGGGCATGGACCGGGCGAAGGCCGAGATTGCGGCGGCGCTCACGGAGGTTCTCTCTCCGCGCGGCATCATAGAGCGCAACGACGCCGGGGTGCGGCAGCGCGAGAGCCTTCCGGCGGTCTCCGGCCTGCAGGCGGGCGAAGCGCCGAGCCTGGTTGAGATCCACATGAACGGTTTCGTATTCCACGCCGACCTGCTGCGCGGGCAGAAGACCGGCGTGTTTCTGGACCAGCGCGAGAACTACCTGGCGGCCGCCCGTTACGCCCGCGGCCGCGCGCTCGATTGCTTCACCTGCACGGGCGGATTCGCGCTGCACCTGGCGGCCAAGTGCGAATCGGTGGAAGCGGTGGACAGCTCGGCGCCGGCGCTGGANNAGCGGAACCGGGCCGCGAACGGAATCGGCAATGTCGAGTTTCGCGAGGCCAACGTCTTCGATTTCCTGAACGGGCTGAAGGCGTCCGGCCGGCGGTATTCGACGATCGTGCTGGACCCCCCAGCCTTCGCCAAGTCGCGCGAGAACCTGGAGGGCGCCGCCCGCGGGTACAAGGAGATCAACTTGCGGGCGCTGGAGTTGCTCGAGCCGGGCGGCCGTCTGGTGAGCTGCTCGTGCTCGCACCACGTGAGCGAGGCGATGCTGCTGGAGGCCATCGCCGCCGCCAGTCTGGATGCCGGGAGGGTGGTCAGAGTGCTGGAGCGCCGCACGCAGGCGCTGGACCACCCGATCCTGCTGACCGTGCCCGAGACGCACTATCTCAAGTGCTTGATTCTGGAGGCCTCATAAGGGCCCCTCGGGTCATTCGTGGTAGATGGCATGTGGCCGAACGGCCGATTCGGATCATTACGTAGCCGAGTCCAATCGGCTCCCCGGATCTCTTTCGGCGCCGCTGCGCTTTCGAAGAACCGTAAGCAGATGGTAGGTTCCACAGCGGGGATCGGGTGGATCGGGCGAACGGAAGGCCCGCACCGTTCGGACAACCTTTCGAACCCGATCGGACTTCTTCAACTGCGCTTTGATCAAGCCTTTCAGCGAGCGATTAGCGGCAAAAGAGCTAGCAGGCAGACGATCGATCCCTTGGAGCCCCGGATAGCCGAAGGTTTCAAGGTGCTCGATATCGCAGCGATATTTTGCAGCTAGAGTTGAAACGGTTCTGGCCGACAGATATTGAAGGTGCTCTAAGTCCACACGGAATCCGACCCATTGGCTTGCACTGGATGGCTGGTCGGATGCGGCTCCGCCATTTGGCGTGAGTATCAGCAGGAGTCCAGCGGGCTTCAGAACGCTCAGAGCGGATTCGAAAGTGGCGAGTGGTTCCACCGGGTGTTCAATGAGGTTACTCATAACCACAATATCCATTTGCCCAAACTCGCGCTCAAAAGCCACAGCGGAGAGCGGGCCCTCGCAGACCGGGATGTGCAGCAGTTCTCCGACGAAGCGGCACGACTCCGGGGAGACATCGTTTCCGAAAACAGAGGCACGACGATGCAACGCGCCGACTAAGAGCTCACCACAACCGCAACCGATCTCAAGTAGCCGTTTCCCTTCCAAACTTCCGCTTAGCGCCGAAAGGCGATTCAATCTCACGTCATGGGTCATTGCATCCCCGTCCGCTAAGAGCTTATTGGCATACGACAGGGAGAGATCCCTGGGACGGAACGAGAACCGGTATCCCCGATAGAGCTTTGAGATTTCCTCGGAGGGCGGCAGGCTAGAGACATACCACAGGCCGCAGGTACCACAGTACGCAACCGGCAACTGATCGGGGCGTAAGAGTGCCGGCCGATTGTCCCCTTGGCACAACGGGCACTTCCGGAACTCAAGGCTGTCCAGCGACCACTGCGGAATTCTCGCATCCAACTTGGGCAAGGAAAGGAGCCCGACCCTACCGCTCATGGGGTGTCTCACCTGGCCGCAACGTCGCCGGCAGAATCATGATACCAGAAAGGCTAAGCGGGCAAAGGGGTACACGCCGATCCCCGGGCGTGAGCGCCTTAATGCGGGCGCCCCAGAGGCATCAGCGCGGCGGAGGCGGCACGGTTCCGCCTTCCTTGGCCAGGCGAACGCGGGCGTCGTCGAGCTTCTTCTGAACCTTCTCCATCTCGACCGGGTCCAGGTCGGCGATGGCACTCAGCCGCCACTCCCGGAGCGAGATCTCCCATTGCGTGATGGCCTCCTTGAGGCGGCCCTTTTGGAAGTACACATCGCCCAGGTGGTCGTTCACAGTCGGGTCGCGCCGCACGTGCTCGAGTGCCTGTCGGAGGTCGATCTCGGCTTGGTCCAGCTTGCCCAGGCGGAACTCCACCCAGCCCAGGCTATCCAGAAACGGGCCGTTCGCCGGCTCGATATCCACCGCACGCTGGATGAGTTCCCGCGCCTCGGCGAGCCGGACATTGCGATCGGCCAGCATGTAGCCGAGATAGTTGAGCGCGGAAGCGAACTTCGGGTTGATCTCCAGAGCCTTGCGGAACGCGGCCTCGGCAAGGTCGAGGTTTTGCATCTTCTCGAACCTGGCCCCGCGCATGAACAGAACCTCCGCCTTCTCCGGGTCGCTCACCGAGAGCTTATCCAGGGCATCCAGCGTCTGGGCCAGTTCCGTGAACTTCTTTCCCTTGTCGTAGATCTCGACCAAGTCCTTGTAGACTTCGCGATCGTCCTTGCCGTTCAAGAGCTGTTTGGCGAGGGCGGCAGCTTCCTCCGTGCGGCCCAGGTCGGCAAGCAGGGAAGCGCGAGTGGCCTTAACGGTGCGGTCGTCGGGGTACTTCTTGCCGGCGGCCTCGGCCTCTTTTTCCGCCTTATCGAACTCCTTGGCTTCCCGGTAGGTATCGATCAACTGCGCAGCGGACCAGGCCGCGGAGTTCGCATCCAGCGCGGCCATCTCCTGGAAGGTCCCGGCCGCCAGTTGGTAATTCTCGGTCAAGCGATACAGGCGGCCCAACTCATCGAGCAACTCGGCGCGGTCGCTCTGCTCCCGAGGCGCGTAGGTGGGCTTGGCGGTGGAGTCCAGGATCGGCTTCAGGCGGGCGATCGCGTCGGTGTACTTGCCCTCGGCGGCTAGAAGGTTGACGTCGTTAAAGCGGATGTTCAGGTCGCCGGGTTCGATGGCCAGGGCGCGATCCTCGGCCTCTCGAGCCTTGGGGTAGTCCCGCTTTTGGAGATAGATCTGCGAGAGGTGCAACTGCGGGCCCGGGTCCTTCGGATCCGCCTCGGCCAGTTCGCCGAATATTTTCAGCGCGCCATCCAGATCCTTGGTGTGCAGCAGGTCCTCGGCCAGGTCGGTATTGATCTCCACATCGTGAGGATCCAGAGCCAGGATGCGGCGCAGGGTCTGAACCGCATCGGCGTAGTCGTCGATGTCCTCGTAGGCTTTGGCCAGCGCCCGCAAGGTGCGTGGATTGGGGTTCTGCTCGGCCAGGCGGCGCGACATCTCGACGGCCTTCTTGTTGTCCCCGAGGTCAGAGTAGACCAGGACCAGCCCGGAGAGCGCATACTCGTTGTCGGGATCCAGTTCCAGCGCCTTCTTGTAGACCTTCTCGGCTTCCTCGGATTTCTGCGCGATCTTGTACAACCGGCCCAGCACCAGCCAGGCGTCCAGGTCCTTGGGGTCTTGCTCCGCGATCATGCGGTACTGCTCGATGGCTTGGCGAAGGCGCTCCTGGTTGACGCGGTTCTGCTGCGGGTCCTGAATCAGGCGCGCGTAGATACGGCCGAGCATGCGGTGGGCTTCCAGACTCGCCGGATTCCGCTTCAGCATTTCGTCGGCCTCGGAAACGGCGTCCGCCAGTTTGCCGGCCCGAATGTAAAGGTCGGTCAGCTCTTCGCTGACCATGCCGGCGCCCGGATCGGCCTTCAGAGCCGCCTTGTAATGCTCGATGGCCTTGTCGACGTACTCGGAGCGATACGCGTAGTTATCCGCCAGTTCCGCATACATGTGCCCCATGGCGAAGTTATAGTAGGCCGACGCCCGATCGATCTGTGCGGGGGCCGGGCCGGGGGTCTGCGCCAAACCCGTGCACGCCACGGCCACCCCCAGAGCGGAGGAGACAAAAAGTGTCCTGAATTCGCGGATCATGGCAGCGCTATTACCTCGCATAGGGAACAAGAACCCCTTCCAGTGTCGAAACCCTCTTCTTCTCAGTATAGCCGCTCAGGCAGGCCCGCGAAACCGGCGCTTCCTCCGGGTAGACTGGTAGGCGATGACGGAAGCGCCACTGGATGCCCTGGTGGCCGTGGTCGGGCCGACAGGCGCGGGGAAGAGCGAGCTGGCTTTGCGCATCGCCGAAGGCTTCGGCGGAGAGGTCGTCAACTGCGACTCGCTCCAGCTCTACCGCTACCTGGACATCGGGACTGCCAAGCTCCTTGCGGACGAGCGCCGGGGCGTGCCGCACCACCTGCTCGACATTTTGAACCCGGACCAGGTGTTCACGGCGGGCGAATATGCGCGCCTGGCTCGGCCGGTGCTCGCTCAAATCGCCGCGCGCGGGCGCCTGCCGGTGGTGGTTGGCGGAACGGGGTTCTATCTGCGCGTGTTGCTGGAGGGCCTGTTCCCCGGCCCCAGCCGCGATGAGACGTTGCGCGGCCGGCTGGCCCGGCGGGAAGCCAGACATCCCGGCTGGATGCACTGCCTGCTAGTCCGCTTCGATCCGGCGTCGGCGGCGAGAATCCATCCCGGCGACATCCAGAAACTGACCCGGGCCGCCGAGGTTCTCCTGGCCACCCGGCGGTCGCTTTCTTCGTGGTTCGCGGACGGGCGCGATGCNNTGAAGCTGGGGCTGGACCCGCCTCGGGCGATGCTCTACGAGCGGCTGGACGAGCGCTGCGCGCGGATGTTTGACCGGGGACTGATCGAGGAGGTTCGGGGGATTCTGGCGCTGGGCTATCCCGCCACGAGCAAGGCGCTCGAGGCGCACGGATACCGGCAGGCGGTGCAGGCGATCGCGGGGGAGATCGAGCTCGCGGAAGCGCTCTTGCAGGCCCGCCGGAACACGCGGCGCTATGCCAAGCGGCAGTGGACCTGGCTCCGGCGCGATCCCCAGGTGCGGTGGCTCCCTGGATTCGGAGACGACGCCGGGGTTCGGGAGTGCGCGCTGGCCGCTGTAGCGGAGTTTCTCGTTCGAGACTGAAGCTCGAGTTCGAGCAGCCACGAGGCGGGCGGAGCCTCTGATAGACTGAGGTTAAGTCGATGCGGCGGCTCCGCTCCCTTATTTTTCTGTGCTTGGCCTTGCCAGGGTGGGCGGACACCGTCCTGGTGCTTCCCTTCTTCAACGAATCCTCCACGGCCAATCTGGATTGGATCGGCGAAAGCGTCGCGCACACGGTTTCCGAGGCTCTGCTCTCGCGCGGCTTGCTGGTGCTCGATCGGGAGGATCGCGAGGAGGTCTACCGGCGGCTCTCGATCCGGCCGAACGCCCACCTCACGCACGCTTCCGTGATTAAGGTAGCGGAGGCTCTGGACTCGACCCAGGTGATCTACGGGGAGTTCGATGTGGCCGCCCCCGCGCCCGGAGCGGCTGGGACGCCAGGCGTTTCCCCCTCCCGTGGAACCGTGCGCATCACGGCCTACACTCTGGACATGACGCGCATGCGCAAAGGGCCCGACCTGATGGAGTCCGGCGCACTCGAAGACTTGGCGCAGTTGCAGGCGCATCTGGCCTGGCAGGTATTGCGTTTTTTGGCGCCCGACCTCACGCCCAGCGCCGAGCAATTCCTCAGTGAGCGCCCGCCGGTCCGTCTGGACGCCATGGAGAATTACACCCGCGGGTTGCTGGCCTCGAGCGACGAGCAGAAGCACCGCTACTTCACCCAGGCTGTCCGCCTCGACGAGCGCTTCGCGCAACCGCAGTTCGAACTGGGGAAGCTGCACTGGGCGAAGAAAGAGTACCGGCTGGCGGCGGACTGGCTGGCGCGCGTCAAGCCCTCGGGGCCGCGCTACTTCGAGGCGAATTTCCTGCTTGGCCTTTGCCTTTATTACAGCGGCGATTACGCGGGCGCGCAGGCCGCCTTCGAGCGTGTGGCCGAATCCGTGCCGCTCAATGAAGTGTTCAACGACCTGGGAGCGGCGCAATCCAGGCGCAACCTGCCTGCGGCGCTCGACAATTTCCAAAAAGCTCTCGAGGGCGACCCGGCCGACCCCGACTTTCACTTCAACGTGGGCTATGCTCTGTGGAAGCGTGGGGAGTTCGCCGCCGCCGCCGACAGTTTCCGGGCGGTTCTGCAGCGCAGCCAGGACGACCCGCAGGCCACCCTGATGCTGGGCCGCTGCCTCGCCAAGACCCCGCCGCGGGCGACCGATCCGAGCGCCGGGCTGGAACGGGTGAAGTCGAATTACGAGGAGGGCGCCTACCGGCAACTGAAGGCCGCGCTCGAGAGCAAGCAGCCCAAGTAGCATGATACCCGTCGCGCTCACCATCGCCGGCTCGGACCCCAGTGGCGGGGCGGGCATCCAGGCGGACCTCAAAACCTTCCATCAGTTCGGCGTGTACGGCGAAGCGGTCATCACGCTGGTCACTGTGCAGAACACTTTGGGAGTGCAGCGGGTCGAATGCCTGCCGGCGGATCTGGTGACCGAACAGATCCGCGCGGTGCTCGA
>PMEV01000092.1:0-979 GCA_003154855.1 Bryobacterales bacterium | reverse complement strand
GCGCATGCGGTGCTGGTGAAAGGCGGGCATCTCAGCGGCGATTCGACCGACCTGTTGTATGCGGACGGCGAGTGGTACGAGTTCCCCGCCGCGCGCATCGCCACCCGGCACACACACGGCACCGGGTGCACCTATTCGGCCGCCATCACCGCGGAATTGGCGCGCGGCACGCCGCTCGTGGCCGCCATCACCCGCGCGAAGGCCTTCATCGGCGAGGCCATCCGCACCAATCCAGGGTTGGGCCGCGGCGCCGGCCCGGTGAACCATCGCGCTTCGACGTCATGAGCCGCGCCAGCGCCGTGGTCCGCGCTCTTCGCCACCGGAACTATCAGCTCTTTTTCAGCGGCCAGCTCATTTCGCTGATCGGCACCTGGATGCAGAACGTGGCGCAGTCCTGGCTGGTCTACCGGCTTACCGGATCTTCGCTGCTGCTGGGGCTGGTCGGCTTCGCGAACCAGATTCCGATCTTCCTGCTGGCGCCGGTGGGCGGCGCTGTGGCGGACCGCTGGAGCCGCCGTCGCATCGTGATCGGCACCCAGACCGGTTCCATGATTCTGGCGCTGATCCTGGCGGGGATTACGCTGCTCGGCTTCGTGCAAGTCTGGCACGTGGTCGTGCTGGCCGCGTTGCTGGGCGTGGTGAACGCTTTCGACGTTCCGGCGCGGCAGGCGTTCGTGGTCGAGATGGTCGGCCAGGAGCATCTGCAAAACGCCATTGCGCTGAACTCTTCGCTATTCAACGGCGCGCGCATCGTGGGGCCGGCGGTGGCCGGAGTGCTGGTGGCGGCGATCGGCGAGGGATGGTGCTTCTTCGCCAACGGCGTGAGCTACATCGCGGTGATTGCGGGCCTGTTGCTGATGCGGCTCGAGCCCCGTCCGGGGCAGCCCAAACCCGGCTCTGCGCTGGCGCACATGGTGGAGGGCTTTGAGTTCGCATGGCGCACCCGGCCCATCCGCGCCCTGTTGCTCCAACTGGGCGT
>PMEV01000158.1 GCA_003154855.1 Bryobacterales bacterium | reverse complement strand
TTCCGGATTGTAGTCGGGCACTTTCTACGAGTTTAACCTGGAACAGCGTATTGTAACTCCAGGTCCGCGTGGGACAGCTCGCGCCGCGCGCAGCTCTCACCTATCGAACCTTACCTCAAAAAGTCCATCGGCATCGCTCCCAAGCAAGCAGCGACCCGCCGCACATGACACTGCCCCGAAGCGTTCCGTGGGGCCGGTTAGCGCAACCCAATGCTTCCCCCGATCCCGAGTGGCGAACACCCGACCACTGACGATCATCAGGCCATGATCCGGGTCTGCGAAACTCACCCACTCTCGCAGCCCCCAGGGATAGCTCTGGTCCTTGACTTTCAGGGAGCTGACGGCCCAGGATACGCCGCTATCGTCGGAGTAGAGCACGTCTCCATCATAGGTTCGTAACCACGCCCTCCCGCCCGCCACAAAGCGAGTCGTGTACGGAAAGGTATCCCCACACATCTCGGCCGGCAACCTCGCACGGTCGCTCTTCCGCCACGTCCGTCCCCAGTCCGCGGTCACATGGAACTCGCACCCCGTAGTCAGCATCACCTCGCCGGTATCGCTCATCGCAGCCTGGAACTCGCTGTGGTAGATAACGAGCGCGGGGACTGTAAGGGGCGACCACTCGCGCCCCCCATCGTGGGTCTGGAATGCCAGCAACCGCGAGGTATCCCCCTTCAGGTGAACAAGCCCGAAGACGACACCGTTGTTGCCGGTCCGATCAAAGGCGGCGTTCGCAACGAAACCCATCGGGCTGGCATCGCACGGCGTCGGGACCGGTGAACCCCTGCCAGCCGGATCTACCTTCCACAACTGGGTAGACGGGAGCCCGCCTAAGAAATTCACGATGGCCCACGCCCCGCCGTCCGGTGTGATCCCCCAAGCCGGGCCGATCATGCCCAGGCCGGCCTTGCGCCACGATATCCCGCCGTCAGAAGTCAACACCAGAGAAGCATGATCCCCAAAGCCCCATCCGCGCGAAACGTCCAGCATCCGGAAGGCATAGGGAACAGTCCCGCGGTGCTCGATGGGGATAATGCTGGCGATCTGACTACCTACGGCTGGCTGGCCATATAGATACCCAGCGGACAACACACCCGAGACTAAAGCTATCGCTAACAGGCCGTGGCAGATGCCGAGAGCGGGCGTGCCGGCGTCAAGGACGGCGATCTGGGGTTCCGGATTGTAGTCGGNNCACTACTAACGAGTTTAATGCGATTTGCCCACGCGCTGCGCCATCACCCGCTTGACGTTGTCGAGCAGGGCGCGGGCTTTGGCCAGCGCGTCGATGGCCTTGGCCACTTCGGGATCCGTCTCGATGGCCAGGCGGCGCGCATCGTCGATGCTGAGCGCGCTCGAGTACATCTCGCGCTTGAGTTCGCTCTTGAGCCAGTCCTGGTGCCCGGCGAACTCGGCCTCGGTGAAGGTGACTTTCTGGTCCAGCAGGAACTGGTGGAACTCCTCGAGGTACTCCGTATCGGGGTCCCAACCCTTGACCAGCTTGGCGTTGTGCATGCCGAGGTATCTCGAGACGAAGTTGAAGATGGCCCACTTGCGTTCTACCGCGATCTGAAAGGGATCCAGCTTGGGCCGCACGAACATCTCGTCGGGCGCGATGCCGTCGCCGCCATAGACGATGCGGCCACTGTCGGTGGACTTGGCGTCGTCCAGGTTCTTGACGTCGCCTTCCTTGTGGAAGTAGTAATCGTAGAACGAAATGTTCGAATAGTCGCGCTGGATGAGCCGGCCGCTGGGCGTGTAATAGCGGGCGGTCGTCAGGGCCAGCCCGGTATTGTCGATCTGGAAGACCGTCTGGACCAGGCCCTTGCCAAAGGTCTTCTCGCCCAGCACCCAGGCGCGGTCGTGATCCTGCAGGGCGCCGGCGACGATCTCGGCGGCGGAGGCGGAGTAGCCGTTCACCAGCACCACGATGGGATAATCGTGGGTTCCGTTGCCCGGCTTGGCGATATAGGGCTTCTCGGCCGAGTTCCGCCCGCGGTGCGAGACCACCACCTGCCCCCGGCGCAGGAAATGGCCGGCAACCTCGACGGCTTCCCGCAGCAAACCGCCCGGATTGTCGCGCAGGTCCAAAATGAGACCCTTGACGTTGTCCTCGCCCAGCTTCTTGAAGTTCTCCTCTACGTCGTGGCTGGTGTTCTCGTTGAAGGAATCGATCTCCATGTAGGCGATGCCGGGCTTCAGCCAGAAGGCGTCCTGGACGGTCTTGCGCGGGATCTCGTCGCGGATCAGGTTAAAGGTAATCGGCGCCTCGGTTCCCACCCGCCCGACGGTCACCTTGACGTGCGTGCCCTTCAAGCCCTTCAGCCGGTCGGCTACCTCGGTCATGCTGAGCTTTTCGGTCGGCTCGTCGTTGACGGTCAGGATCTCGTCTCCCGGGCGGATGCCGGCCTTGTAAGCGGGCGAGCCGGGGAAAGGCGCGATGCAGATGACTCCGCTGCTCCTGGCGCGGCTGGGGCCGATGGTCATGCCCACCCCAAAGTAGTGGCCGTGCTGGTCCTCTTGCAGGAGCTGGAATTCGCGCGGATCGTGCAGATAGGAATGGGGGTCCAGCGTGCGCAGCATGCCCGGAATCGCGCCCTTGTAAATGGCCTTGTCGGGAACCAGCGGATCCGCGAAGTTGCGCTCCACCATGGCGTAGACCCGTGTGAAGTTGCTCAGACTGGCCTTCACATCGTCTTCGGAGGAGGCGGCCGAGGCGGTGCTGGTCAGGCCGGGCCCGTAGACTCCCCCCAGGACCGAACAGGCCAGGATTACTATCGGAATCAGCAACAGGGACCGGCGGTGAGCCATGTTGGGAATCTCTCCAGGGGGATCTGACCTTCAGTATAGCGCAAAGTCCGCAGGGTCTTAGCCCACTCCCTGGCGATCGCGGCCTGGATCGGGCGGACTTACGAGGTCCGGGCGAGCAACCGGCGCGTTCCGGAAATGGTCTCGCTGCGGAGCGGCTTCTTGGGAGCGGCGCTCAGACGGCGGGCCTGGTCGGTGACGCAGACCAGGAACATCGGCTGGCGGGCGCCCTTCAGGATATCGATGATGCGTTCGTGGTTGTCCTCGAGGTAGATGGTCTTGCCGTCGGTGAGCAGGTGGAGCTCCGATTCCGCGGCCAGCACGTCGCCCAGCCGGCGGCCCATCTCGCGCTGCAAGTAGCGCAAAACGCGGCGGATCTTCTGGAGAGAGAAGCCTTTACGGCGAAGCTCCGCGATCACCGTGACTTCCACGACCTGCTCCGCGGAGTAGATCCGCTTATGCCCCTGGTGTTGCGGCGACACCACGTGGCGCTCGTCCCACCACTGCAACTGGCGCAGGCTGATGCCGGCCAGGCGCGCGACATCGCTGGAAGAATAGGCCTCGGCGGGAGGGACTGGAGCAGGACGCATCTTTCTTGTTTTGAACATGAGACACTATTTCCGTTTCGGGGAAAAATACTCGCCTATCAAATTGTACTTCTCTGGACGGCGCTGTCAAGGGGTTGTTCGCCATGGGGTACGCGCTTTCCGCCGGGAACTCAGCCGCCGCCAACAAAATGAACGACTTCCAGGCGGGCGTCGGGCTGAAGCGAAAGCCGGGGCCACTCGGGCTTTATGAGAATCAGCCCGTCCAGCTCGACGGCCACGCGCCCGGGGTCCAGGCCGAGGGAGTCGAGGAGGCCCAGAACCGTCTCACCATCGGGGACCTCGCGCGCTTCGCCCTGGAGGAAGATCCGCACGGAATTTGACACCCTCTTCCGCAGATCATTATAGTCGAGTTGGGGACTCCTCCAGCGGGGCGGCGGGGACACTCATGCCAAACTCATACGCGCAGTCGTACTTTCCGGTACTGCTTCAGGTGCTGATCGCGATGGCGATCGCGGGCGGGATGATCGGCGTATCGGCNNTTCAGCGTGAAGTTCTACCTGGTGGCCATGATCTTCATCCTGTTCGACATCGAGACCGTCTTCCTGTATCCCTGGGCGGTCGTCTACCGGGAGCTGAAGCTGTTCGGGTTTTTCGAGATGCTGCTGTTCGTGGCGCTGATTCTTTCGGGGTTCTTCTACATCTGGAAGAAGGGGGCGCTGGCGTGGTCGGTGGAAGAGCAGCCCGAGAGGAAACCATAACGCGATGCTGGCCGACGAACTGAGGGCCTGGGACGCCTCGGCGGTGCTAGGTGCGAGCGCCGGCCGGGGAGAACTCGAGCTGGAGATCGCCGCGGAGAAGATCGCCGCGGTGTGCCGGCGGCTGAAAGACGAACACCGGTTCGCGAGGCTGAGCGCCGTCACCGCCGTGGACCGGTATCCGGAGGAGCCCAGGTTCGAGATCGTCTACCTGCTGCACTCCATCGAGCGGAACGAACGGGTGCGCCTGAAGTGCTGCCTGCCGGGCGAGGCGCCGGAGATCGATTCGGTGACCGGGGTCTGGCGGGCCGCCAACTGGTACGAGCGCGAAGTGTTCGACTTGTTCGGCGTGCGGTTCCGCAATCATCCGGACCTGCGCCGCATCCTGATGCCCGAAGACTGGAGCGGCCACCCGCTGCGCAAGGACTATCCGGCGACGGCCGTTAAGTACAACTACTCGGAAGAGACTCAGTGAGCGACCCAGCCAGCACTTCTCCGCGCCGGATGACCCTGAATATGGGGCCGCAGCACCCGTCCACGCACGGCGTGCTGCGGATGATCCTGGAGCTGGATGGCGAGACGGTGGTCAAGGCGAGCTGCGACATCGGCTACCTGCACACCGGGATCGAAAAGGAGTTCGAGCAGAAGAACTGGCAGCAGGCGGTGACGCTGACCGACCGCATCGATTACCTCTGCCCGCTGACCAACAACCTGTGCTACGCGCTGGCGGTGGAGAAGCTGCTGGGCCTGGAGATTCCGCCCGCGGCGCAGTGGATGCGCGTGCTGCTCAACGAGCTGACGCGCATCAACAGCCACCTGGTGTGGCTGGGGACGCATTCGCTGGACCTGGGGGCCATGAGCGTGTTCCTGTACTGCTTCCGGGAGCGCGAAGACATCCTGCGCATTTTCGAGATGTTCTCGGGGCAGCGTATGATGACCAGCTACTTCCGCATCGGCGGNNCTGGCGCTGGAGCCGCCCCGCGGCTGGCAGGCGCCGGTCGCGAAATTCGTCGCTGGATTTCCGAGCCGGGTGGACGAGTACGAAGACCTGCTGACCAAGAACCCGGTCTGGGTGCGGCGGACCAAGGGGGTCGGACACGCGCCGCTCGAGGACCTGCTGGACCAGGGCGTGACCGGGCCGATGATCCGCGCCGCGGGCCTGGCCTGGGACATTCGCAAGTCGGAGCCGTATTCGAGTTACGAGAAGTTCGATTTCGAAGTGCCGACGCGGACCGAGAGCGACGTCTACGCCCGCTACCAGGTGCGGGTGGAAGAGATGCGGCAGAGCGCGCGGATCGTGAAGCAGGCGCTGGAAGGGATGCCGGCGGGGGCGTGGAAGGCGGATGCCCCGCAGGTGGTGCTGCCGGATCGCGAGAAGATGAAGACGCAGATGGAGG
>PMEV01000393.1 GCA_003154855.1 Bryobacterales bacterium | reverse complement strand
GGGAGCGTGGGCCGGTGGAGAGCTGGGAGTTACGGCGGTTGGCGTCGATCTGCAATTGGGAAGACATGGGGCACCTCGGGGGGAGCGGAGGGCGGTTGTGGAGAGCCGTCCCTATAGGAAGAATTAGCACGGGGGCGGCGGCTTTCAGATGGCCGGGCGAGCGAAGTGATTGAGGGGATGGGAGATTGAGTTGGGGGCTCGCCGTGACTCGGAGTCAGGAATCTAATTCATCAGGTCGGTGGATTGCGGGTCGATGGAATACGACGCAAGGTCTACGAAATCCGCCAGGGAACAGTCGAAAGTGGCGTTGTCGCGACTGCAACCGGGGACAAACAACGGGGCGATGGCCGGGGGCGCGGCGAGCGTGAGGGCGGTGAGATTGCGCAACTGGTCCATGGTCTGAGTGACGTAGGAAGTGCGGACGATGTACTCCCCGGTGCTCTGCGACTGGCGGAGTTCAAATACCAGGGCGCCGCCCGGAGAGCAGGTGTCGGGCTGATAACCGGGCAGACTCCAGTCGAGATGGAAAAGGCCGGCCAGTCCGGTGACATTGGTGTTCGCGGCGGTCAACACCATGATCTTGGTGGAGGGGCTTCCCAGCGCGCCGGTCATGGCATTCCCGGTGGCCGCCTGGACCAGGGAGCGCACGATGTGCGAGGCGGTATTGGAACTCTGCACGCGGGCCAGATAGGGGGTGCGGTACTCCAGATCGAGAAGCAGGTTGTACAAGCGGGTGTTCTGGTTGATGCCGGCGGCGGTCAACTGTCCCCAACCGACCTCGGAGGCGGGCAGTCCATCCGCGTATTCCATGATGAAAGGATCGATGGCTCCAATCAGCGTTGCCATCCCGCCGAAGTTGACCGGCTGGGCGTCGTTGCCGGCGATCGCGGTGATGGGAAGGGTGGTGACATCGATTTTGCCCGCCGGGGTGGCGGGCGTGGGGCTCTGGCCGACCGGATAGCCGAACAAGATGGCACGCGTGAGGGCGAGTTCGGGGGCGTAGGCGGAGGCCAACGATTGCGGATTCCCGCCCAGACGTCCCAGGACGGAGGCCACGGCCATCTGCATGTCGAGCTGCGCGACGCCGGCGGCCACGGGAACAAACAGAGGGTCGTTTTCCGGCGGGGGGTCGAAATTGACGTTGACGGGGGCGCCTGGGAGCAGGCCGCTCCAGAAGGCTTGCGCGGTATCGAGGATCAGAGGCAGTCCGTTGGCTCGGGCGTACACGAAGGCTGCGTCGGCGGTGTCATTCCCGGTGAGCAGTCCCTGCTGAGTGAGCCAGAGGCGGTAGTAACCGCCGAGGAGGACCTCGTTCTGGCGCCCGTTGACGGTGATGTTGGCATTCGAGGAACTGAACAGCGGGAACGGTTGCGATGAGAACAGGTCGAGAGTGCTGTTGGGCAGGACGGGAGAGCGCACGGCGTGACGCGCGAAAACGATCACTTGCTTGAGGATCGTATCGTCGACGCGACGTGCCGAACGGCCCAGCGGCTCCGGCTCGCCGCGCAGAGCGGGGCTGAGCGGAGCGGCCGTTTGGGCCAGGCCGGAGAGGTCCTGCGCATGGGCCAGCGAGCCGGAGAGGGCCAGGGTAAGAGTCAGGGCCGCCGCGGATAGCGGAAAACGCTGGTGAACTTCCTTTATCATTCGCTCTGTGCTCCTTGGTTTGGGCTGTATGCAGGCTGCAGGTCGCGGCTGCCTTGGGCGAAGCCAGACCACCCGGGCCGGGATTCGGCGAACCGGGAACCTGGCGCGGCCTCAGGCCGCCACGCTTAGCGAATCTATCGGCCACGCCGGCGGGTAACAATACACCCCTCACCAAATACTTTTGGAATGGCGGAGAGGCCGGACCTGGAGGTCCGGCGTGGTCCGGGAGGACCCCCCTACAGGTTTGCGCTTGGGATTCTATAACCTGATCTCATGGCATACATTCATGGCACGGAAGCGGGGGAGCAGGCGCGGCTGTCGGAACTCAACCGGATGACGAACCAGGCGTTTGTCGGGTTTCTCGGGGTGGCGGCGGGAGAGCGGGTGCTGGAGGTGGGCAGCGGCCTGGGCCTGTTGGCCGCCGGGGTAGCCGGGTCAGCCGCGGGGGTCGAGGTCACTGGTGTGGAGAAGTCGGCGGAGCAACTGGCGGCCGCCATGCGCGCGCCGGGAGTGCGCTACGTGCGGGGCGATGCGCAGCAACTCGGATTCGCGCCGGGGAGTTTCGACGTGGTTTATGCGCGCTATCTGCTGGAGCACGTCGCGGATGCGGCCGCGGTGGTTTCGGAGATGCGCCGCGTGCTACGGCCGGGAGGACGCATCGCGCTCCAGGAGAACGACATCAGCCTGCTGAGAGTGGATCCGCCGTGTCCCGCGTTCGAGGAGGTGTGGAGCGCCTTCGCCGCGTATCAGCGGCAGTTGGGCGGCGACGCGCTGATCGGCCGGCGGCTGTTCCGGCTGCTGCGCGACGCGGGATTCGCCGGCATCGAGATCTCAGTGCAGCCGGAGGTCCACTGGCAGGGTTCGCCGGGCTTTGAGTCCTGGATTCGCAATCTCATCGGGAACATCGCCGGGGCAACGGGGCTGGGCCGGTCCGGGCTTTGCACTGGAGAGCGGATCGAGGAGGCGGCCGCGGAGCTTGAGGAGCTGATCGAACGCGAAGATGCGAGTTCGATCTTCGTGTGGAACCGGGCGGCGGCGGGGGGACCACGATTGCCTCGGCCCGGCGAACGGTGTATACCTTAGCTAGAGGGAAGCCAGCATGGAAGCAGATAGCAAGGCCTGCCCAGTTTGTGGGGAGACTATCAAGGCGGTGGCCGTCAAGTGCCGTTTCTGCAATACGGATCTGGGCGCTTTCGCGGCCACTAAGGATGCGGAGGTGGAGAAGGACCTGTACGTCGGCCACCCGGCGGCGATTTACAGCATCAGCCAGGCGCTGCCCATCTTCCTCGCCGTCGCCGCGGCCGCGGTGGCCATCATAGTGGGCGCTCCGGCGGCATATGTCGCGCTGGGCTTCGTCCTGGTGGTGGCGATCGTTTTCCTGGTCTACTACGTGAAGAGCGCGCGCGTCCATTACGAGATCACCACGCAGCGGATCAAGCTGGAGCGGGGCCTGCTCTCGAAGCGGCAGGAGAGCCTGGAACTGTTCCGCATCGATCACTTCGAGCTGAACAAACCGATTGGCATGCGGCTGGTGGGACAGAGCTCGCTGCACCTGTATTCCTCCGACGCCGAGCTGGAGAACTTCAACATCTACGGCGTCCCGAACCTGGAAACCCTGGCGGACACGCTGCGCACCTGCCAGCTTCGGGAACGCAGCCGCAGAGGGCTGACCACGTTCGTCAAAGCGTAAGGGTTGCGGCAACTGGGATGCAAAGGCTGCACCTGAAATGCGAGATTTGCCGACGGGCGAACTGGGGAGGCGGGTCTGCCCGGCCTTGGCCGCGAAGCGAACCGGGGGTGGCGACTGAGGCCGGCCGGGTGGAACGACGCGTGCAGGGGAACTGAATATGCCTTGCGTCCTGCTGCTCATCATCCTGGCTTTTCCGCGGGTAGCGCTGGTGTTGATGTGGATCTACTCGACCTACCTGCAGCATGCTTTCCACGGTGGCTTGGTGCTGCCAGTACTGGGCTTCATCTTCCTGCCGCTCACCACGATCGTGTACGCCTGGGAGATTAACAGCGGCATGCCGACGTCGGGAGTCAATCTGCTGTGGCTGCTGGTGGCGGTGATGGTCGACCTGGGCGGGCTGGGCGGCGGGGCGCATCGCCAGTATCGGCGCTGAGCCGGGCGACGGGATCGTCCGGGAGATTCTCCTGCGCGATTTCGCGGAGGGCTTGCAATACCCACTTGCGCGTGGTCTGGTCCAGACTGCGATCCTGGAGGAAGCGGATCGGCTCGGAGACGGCGTGCTGGCGGAGGTCGCGGGACAGCATGCCGGAATCGGCCAGATTGCAGGCGGCGCGCTCGCGCAGGTCGTAAGACGAATCGCCGCGGAGGATCTCGAGAAGAACGGGGATGGTGTCTTCGGTTCCGAGAAGCCCCAGCCCGTTAATGGCGGCGGCGCGGGTACTGCCGGAGGGGTCGTGCGCGTAGAGGGAGAGCGTCTGGAAGACCTTTTCCGGCTCGACGCCGCGGTTGCCTAGAATCCCCAGGATGGAGAGCCGGTAGTAGCGGCGCTCGTCGGTAGAGGCGGCCTCGCCGACCAGGTCGTCCACCGTCTGCGGGGTCTTGCGGATATTATCCTGGGCCAGCCAGATTTCGAGGGCGGCGGCGCGAACGCGGAGATCGCTGGAGAAGCAGGCGGTGTCGGTGAGACGTTTGAGATCCGGCGTGGAGTGGATCTTGCCGGCCCAACCGGGCAGACGCCTGGCCAGCTCCTCGGCGGCGCCCGCATAGTGGTTGACGGTCTTTTCGAGGAGCCGGGTGGCCTGATCCTGCGGCGGCATGGCATTCAACTCCTCCAGGTCGTGCTCGGAAAGCGCGGACGAGGAAGCCGGCACGGGAGGGCCCGCGAGCTGGAAGCGAGGCGGCGCATAGGGGGATTGTACAGTCTGGGCGAGGCGGGAAGCGTGGCGGCCCGCTGGCCGCTAACTCATGACCCAGCCGCCGTTGAGGTTGATGGTCTGGCCGGTGATGTAGCCGTTGCGGGCCAGGGCGAGGGCGACCTCGGCCACTTCTTCGGGATCGCCGAAGCGGCCGACGGGGATCAGATCGGGCCGGGCCTTGAGGTTGGAGGTCACCATTTCGGTGAGAATCAGCGCGGGCGCGATGGCGTTGGCGGTGATGCCCTCCTTGGCGAGCAGCGCGGCGTAGGAGTGAGTCAGACCGAGCAGGCCGGCTTTGGAGGCGGCGTAGTGCGGGCCCACCACTCCGCCCACCTGCGCGGCCACCGACGACAGATTAATGATGCGGCCCCAGCGGCGGGCGCGCATCCCGGGGAGCACGGCCTGGGTCAGCAGGAAGCAGGAGGTCAGGTTGACGGCGAGCAGCTCGTCCCAGTCGCTTTCCGTGATCTCTTCGAGCGGCTGGGGGCGGGCGATGCCGGCGTTGTTGACCAGGATTTCGATAGCCCCGAGTTGCGCTTGGACGGTCTCGACCAGGCGGGCGACCTCGGCGCTCTTCGAGACATCGGCCCGCACGGGGATGCAGCGCCGGCCGAGGCCGCGGATCTGCGTCGCCACGGCGGCGGCCTCGGCCTCGCGGCTACGGTAGTTGATGGCGAGATCGGCGCCGGCCCGCGCGAGCGCCAGGGCGATGGCGCGGCCGATACCGCGGCTCGCGCCGGTGACCAGGGCGACCTTGCCCGCGATATCGTCCACGACCGCAGTATACGATGGAGCGCCAGGATTCGTGGAATCCGAACGTGCGTGTACGCAAGGCGGGCTGCCNNGCCGGGCCGAAGCCCGGCGGCGGGATGAAATCCCGACCCCACTCTCCAGAAACTCACCCCAGTTCAGCGCGAAACATTGACCGATTCGCCCTCCCAGAGTTTCTGGTCTTATGGACCCGGCCGCCGCCTGGTCCAGGCTTCTATGTCGTGCACCCGCGCGCCGGTTACCTGGCAGGCTCGATCTTGTCGACCGCGATGACGTTGGAGCTTGAATCGAGCGTGCCGGTCACCTTGACCTTCTGCGCGGCGAATTTCTCCGGGGTTTGTCGATCGCTCAGAGTGTAAACCTTGCCGCCCACGACGAGGGCGTACTTGGAGCCGTTCTTGACGCACTCGCGCACGCACTTGGCATCGGGCTTCACGCCCATGGCCGAGTGATCGGCGCCGCACATGGCGTCTGTGATTACGCCGGTGAAGGTCTGTTTCCGGTTCTCCGCGCCCAGAAGGAGGGCGCCGGCCAGCATAACGATGGTCAGTCTATTCATGGTGTAGTTTCCTCCAAAGTTCGTTGTATCTCCGCTCGTCGAGCGGTTCCTTAAGCTGGAAGTTGAAATCTTTCCGGTTGCCGTAATGCTCGAGTGCGCGCTCGAAGGTGGTCAGCGTCAGCTCGAACGGGCCGGGGTTGGCGATGTTGTCGATGTCGCCGTAGCGCCAGGTGCGGGAGGCGCCCTGGCGCGCGGTAGTGTACACGATGCGGTCGGGGCCGATGGCCAGGACGCCTTCCGAGCCGGTGATTGTGCCGCGAAGCTTGACGGGAACGGACCACAGCGGCTGGACGGCGGGGTCGGCCAGCTCGGCGACGAAGCGCTGGTCGAGCCGGTCTTTGAGCAGCGGATAGGAGGCCATGAAGTCCTGGCCGGGCAGCGCGTCGAAGGTATAGCTGCGGGCGGCGCCCGGCTTCCACCGGTTGTCCTGGTAGGTGAGCACGCGGAGCCGCGCGGGCGCCAGTTCCAGTTGCTGGATGTCCTGGTAACTCCAGCTATCGTGGCGCGGATGCTTCGTGCCGGTCTCCTGGTAGGAGACGCCGCGCTCGTCGATGGAGAGCGTTCCGTTCTTCACACGGTATTCGGCGCCCAGCATGGGCAAGGCGGCCGCGAAAACAATTAGCGCTTTCGAAAGTTCCATCTCCACACCTCGTAAATCGCAGGATAAACCAGCAGTTCGAGAGCGAACGACGTAAAGATACCGCCGATCATGGGCGCGGCGATGCGCTTCATGACGTCCGCGCCGGCGCCGGTGGACCACATGATCGGAACCAGGCCCGCGAACATGCAGGCCACGGTCATGAATTTCGGCCGGATGCGCTTGACGGCGCCTTGCTGAATGGCTTCGCGCAACTCCGCCAGGCTGCCGAGCCGTCCGGCGGCCCGCGCCCGCTCGTAGGCCAGATCGAGATAGAGCAGCATGAAGACGCCGGTCTCGGCGTCCACTCCCATCAGGGCAATCAGTCCTACCCAGACGCCGATACTCATGTTGTATCCCAGCAGGTAGAGAAACCAGACCGCGCCCACGGCCGAGAACGGCACGGCGAGCACGATGATGAGCGTTTTGGCGGCCGAGCGCGTGTTCAGATAGAGCAGCGCCAGGATGAGGAACAGGGTCAGCGGCAGAACCAGTTTGAGCCGTTCCCGGACGCGCGCCATGGCTTCGTACTGGCCGCTCCACTGAACGGTGTATCCGGCCGGGAGGCTCAGATTCTTGCGTACCAGTTCTTTGGCCTCCTCGACGTAAGAGCCCACGTCGCGGCCGGCCACGTCTACGTAGACGTAGCCGTTCAACATGCCGTTTTCTTCGCGCAGCATGGAAGGGCCGGAGACCAGCTTGAGGGTGGCNNGAGCGCCGGCAGGGAGCCGCGGAAATCGCGCATGTAGCGGACGTTGACCGGGTAGCGCTCGCGGCCTTCGACGGTGGTAGTCACGTTCTCGCCGCCGATGGCGTTGGTGACGGCCATCTGGGCCTCGTCCATGGAGAGGCCGTAGCGGGCCAGCTCGTCGCGCTTCCAGTCCACGTCGACGAAGTAGCCGCCGCCGGTGCGCTCGGCGAAAACGCTGCGCGTGCCTCGCACGGCGGGCAGGAGGGCTTCGAGGCGCGTTCCGATGGTCTCGATGGTTTGGATGTCGGGGCCGTAGACCTTGATGCCGACGGGCGTGCGGACACCGGTGGTCAGCATGTCGATGCGGTTTCTGATCGGCATGGTCCAGGCGTTCGAGACGCCCGGCAACTGGAGCGCGGCGTTCATCTTGTCGATGAGATCGTCGGTCGTAATGCCCGGATGCGGCTTGAGCACGATGACGGTTTCGAACATGGAGAGGGGGGCGGGGTCGGTGGAGGTCTCGGCGCGGCCGGCCTTGCCGAGCACGGTTTGGACCTCGGGGAATTGCTTGATGATGCGGTCGGTGACCTGCAAGAGGCGCTGGGCTTCGGTCTCCGAGATCCCGGGCAGCGTGGAGGGCATGTAGAGCAGGACGCCCTCGTCGAGCGGCGGCATGAACT
>PMEV01000155.1 GCA_003154855.1 Bryobacterales bacterium | reverse complement strand
GCAAGACCGCCGGCGCTACGTGTGCTAGGATATGAATGCCCCGATGCGAAGGGGACCAAGAAGTCAACAATTCAGGGTCGAATCTTTTTGACGCGACGAAGAAGGGCACGTTTAGGCGTGCCCTTCTTCTTTGCTACGCGCCTACAACCCTTCCAGCAGGTGCCCCATCTTTTCTTTTTTGGTGCGCAGGTAGATCTCGGAGGTGACCGAAGGCTCGACAATGCAGGGCACGCGCTCGGCCACTTGGATTCCGGCCCGCTCGAGGGCCTCGATCTTGTCGGGGTTGTTGGATAGCAGCCGCACACTGGTCACGCCGAAATGGCGCAGGATCTCGACCGGCAGCTCGTAGCTGCGGTGATCGGCCTTGAAACCGAGCAATTCGTTGGCCTCGACCGTATCCGCGCCGCCATCCTGGAGCTGATAAGCGCGCAGCTTGTTCAACAGGCCGATCCCGCGCCCTTCCTGGTGCTCGTAGATGAGCAGACCGCGGCCCTCCTCGGCGATGGCGGCGAGGGAGAGTTCCAGTTGCGCCCGGCAATCGCAACGCAGGCTGTGGAACACATCCCCGGTGAGGCACTGGGAATGAATCCGCACCAGCAGCGGCGCCGGGCCCGCCAAATCGCCCATTTCGAGCGCCACGGCTTCCTCGATCTCTCCTCCGAAGCGCCCCTCGAATCCGTAGATCCGGAAGTGGCCGAAGCGAGTGGGAAAGTCCGCCGTGGCGACCTGGCGAAACCCGGATTGACTGCCATTGGTAGACATCGGCCTGAACGTGCTTTATTTCCTTCATTATAATGGACACTGGACCTGGATGCCGGAAGAACACCTGATCGTACTGATGATCCGCCTCGGCGTGGTGGCGGCGCTGGCCAGCATCCTGGTCCGCATCGGGCGCTTCAAACGCATGCTGCTGCGCGAGGAGCGCACGCTCAACCAGCGGCTATTGCTGGCGCTCAGCTTCTCGATCATCTTCGGCGCGGGGGTGTTGATCCGCGTGGTGGCGCCACAGTACAAGGCGGTTGACCTGGGCCTGGAAGCGAGCCTGGTCGCGGGGCTCCTGGGGGGCTATGTGACCGGGCTAGTCTCCGGCGCGCTGATCTCGCTGCCCGCCATGTTTCACCACGAGTACCTGACACTTCCCCTACTGGTCGGGGTGGGAGTGATGGGCGGCCTGCTCCGCGACGTCGCTCCCGATACCGAAGAGATCTGGCGCTTCTCCCCGGTCTTCGACCTCAGCTTCTACCGCATTTTCTCCCGCCGCCACGATCGCTACCGGACCGCGTTCCAGCTCTTCTTCCTGCTGGCGATTCTGTTCGCCGAATTCCTGCGCCTCACGCTAGGGCACGCGTGGCCGGCCAGCCTGTTCTCGTTCTATCCGGCGTGGCCCGACCCGCACCCGGCGCACTTCCTGGCGGTCTATGTGAGCACCATACTGGCTGTGATGCTGCCGCTCAAGATCTGGAACAACGCCCGCAACGAGACCAAGCTGGAGGAGCAGCGCCACCTGCTATTGCAAGCGCGCATGGATGCGCTGAGCCGGCAGATTCATCCGCATTTCCTGTTCAACACCCTGAACACCGTCTCCTCGCTGATACGCACCGACCCGCAGCAGGCGCGCACGGTGGTCTACAAGCTGTCCAACATCCTGCGCCGCCTGCTGCGCAAGCAGGAGAACTTCAGTCCGCTCAGCGAAGAGCTGGACTTCATCAACGATTACCTTTCCATAGAGATGATTCGCTTCGGCGACAAACTCCGTTTTGAAAGGGAGATCGACCCTGCTACACTGGACCGGCTGGTGCCCAGCATGCTGCTTCAGCCCCTGATCGAGAACGCCGTCAAGCACGGGTTGAGCAGCAAGGTGGATGGCGGAGTGGTGCGGTTTCGCAGTAGTCTGGAAGAGGGACGGCTGCACCTGCTGGTCGAAGACGACGGAGTGGGTATCCCCGAGGTCAAATTGGCCACTTTGCGCGACGAGGGTATCGGAGTCAGTAACGTAGACGAAAGACTCAAGGTCCTGTTCGGCGCCGACTTTAGGATGCGGATCGAGAGCAAGCCCGGGCAGGGCACCCGCATCGAGATTGAAATCCCGGAGCTGCAGTCCAGCTTGGCGCCGGCACCCTAGCCATCGAAAGGCGCTCTCTTGAGCGATACCGAAACGTTGGTCCTCGACCTCGGCCCCCACGGACGCCACGGAACCCTGGCCGACCGAACCCGCCGCATCTACGACCGGTTGGCGGTCGTCTATCCGCTTTCCACTTATCTGTTCCACACGCGCGCGCACGAGTGCGCCCTGCAAGCCGCCGGGGTGCGGGACGGCATGCGGGTGCTGGAGGTAGCCACGGGATCCGGCGAGATGTTCCGCCGCCTGGTGGGCGCCAACCCCAACGGGGCCTGCGTGGGGGTGGATCTTTCGCCCAATATGGCCCAGCGGACCCATCGCCGTCTGCGGCGCGAGTTCCCCGAGGCGAACACGCTCTGCCAGGCCGTGGACGCGCGCTACATGCCGTTCCGCAACGAGAGCTTCGATGTCGTGTTCTGCTGCTACCTGCTGGAACTGCTGGGGGCGGAGGACATCGCCAGGGCGCTGGGCGAGATCCGGCGCGTGCTGCGGCCCACCGGTAAACTGGCGCTGGTGTCGATCGGCCAGAACGTGGAGCCCTTCAATCGCGTTTACAGGATCGCGGGCGGCATCGCCCCGGCGTTCTGGGGGCGCCAGGTGGCGCAACACGTCCCCGCGCTGATCGAGTCGGCGAAATTCCGCATCATCCACGACCGCGCCGTGCGCCAGGGCTTCTACCCTTCGCGGGTGGTGGTGGCCGCGCGCGGTTGACCCGCTGGGCCCAATACTGTTCACTTTGTTTTCGTAGGGCGGACCTCCTGGTCCGCGGGACGACGTCCTCGTCGGCCCAGAGGCCGGACCTGGAGGTCCGGCGCGGTCCAGGAGGACCGCCCTACAGATCCGTGCCAGTGGCAGGCGCTGCGCTAAGTGAACAGTATTGCCGCTGGGCCTACCGCACCACTCCCGTCCGCGGGCTGCTGGCCGTGGCATAGAGCTTCCTGGGCATGCGCCCGGCCACGTAAGCCAGCCGCCCCGCCTCGACCGCCAGTTTCATAGCCACAGCCATCTTGACGGAATCCTCCGCGGCCGCAATGGCGGTATTCATGAGCACGCCGTCGTAGCCCAACTCCATGGCGATGGCCGCGTCGGAGGCCGTGCCCACGCCGGCATCCACGATCAGCGGAACCGCATCGATCATCTCGCGCAGGATGCGCAGGTTGGTGACGTTTTGTATGCCCATGCCGGAACCGATCGGCGCGCCCAGCGGCATCACGGCGACCGCTCCGGCCTCGATCAGCCGGCGCGCGTTTACCAGGTCGTCGTTGGTGTAGGGCAGCACCACGAAGCCCTCACCAACGAGCACCCGCGTGGCCTCGAGCAGGCCGGCGTTGTCGGGGAACAGCGTCTTCTCATCCCCGATGACCTCGAGCTTGATCCAGTTCGAGAGGCCCACTTCGCGGGCCAGCCGCGCCGTGCGGATCGCCTCGTCCGCCGTGTAGCACCCGGCGGTATTCGGAAGAATGAAGAACTTCTCGCGGTCGATGTAATCCAGCAGCGATTCCTTGGACCGGTCGGTCAGGTTCACGCGGCGCACCGCGACGGTCACCATCTCGGCGCCAGATGCCTGGTGGCACTGGGCCATCTCGGGAAAGCTGCGGTACTTCCCGGTCCCCACGATCAGCCGCGACCGGAACTCGCGTCCGGCAATGGTCAATGTCTCAGCCATAGACTCCATTGTAGACAGGAGCGGAACCGCGCGGGCTCGCGAGGCGGCGGCTGGCTCACGACCGGGAGGCTTTGTGGGCCCGCCAGAACGAGTGGATCCCGTAACCGCCCATGACGGCGATGAACAGGCCGGTCAGCAGCAGCCGGAAAAAGCTCTCGGGGTCGCCGCGGAACTCGCGCACGCTACCTACGGCACGCGGGATCGCGACCGCGGCGAGGACCAGGAACAGGAAACCGATCATCTGGTTCCAAAGCACGCGCAGCGGCCGAACGATAGCCGGCAGCACGTGCTCCAGAAGCTGCCTGCCGCGGGCCAGCGAGATCATCACCTCTATCCTAACGCGCCCGGTTCCGGTGGGCGCGGATACCCTCATTGGGGGCCCCACTCAAACAAAAGTTACAGGACTAAACCCACCCTGCCGATGTGTGAATTGAGCCTTGTGCAACCAGCGGGCCTCCACTACAATCGAGGCGGGTTAAGACGCACTCAGGCCCGAAAGACGGTGTAACGCAGGGCTGGGGAGCGGCATCAAGTCTAGTAAGGATGCTATCCTTACAATGTGGCCCGTGGGAAAGGGGCATATCGTGGACGAGAAATTGAAAGTCCTGATGCAGGAACTCGGCAACGCGATTAACGAATCGTTATCCGACTCGGATCGGATCGCGGGGGCCATCGGCGAGATCCGGCGGGCCGGATACGACGTTTTTCTTGTGTTGGAAGCCACGATCGGGTTCAACAAGCGGGAAGAGTCTTCCGACGAGGAGACGGAGCAGGAAGCCGAGCCTGAAGAGCGGCCCAGACGCGCGAGCGTTCGGGAATTCGGGAGCTTGGCCAAGATCAAGTGGACGTCGCAAGACCAGAAGTTCTTGCGGGCCCTGAAGATAGCGGTTGACGACGACGGGCGCTAGGCCGCTAACGCAGCAGTTCGCGATACGCCGCCCAGGTTCGTGAGACAGCCGCCTCCCAAGAAAACCCTGCCGCGCGCGCCTTGCCCCGGTCGGAGAGCTTTTTGCGAAGTTCTTCGTTGGTGGCCAGTTCGCGCAGGCCGCTCGAGATCGCATCCAGATTGGTGGGATCTATCAGGAGAGCTGCGTCTCCACTCACCTCTGGAAGAGCTGATGAGTTCGAGGTAAGTACCGGTACGCCCAACGCCATGGCTTCCAGTACTGGCATTCCGAATCCCTCGTCCAGCGAGGGAAAGGCAAAGATCGACGCGCGCCCGTACCAGCCTGCGAGTGCTTCGTCGGAAATGTAGCCCAATATCCGAATGCGGTCACGGCACGGGCTGCGCTCGATGTCGCTCAGGATCTCCCCGGCCCCATAGCCCATCGAGCCCGCGAGTACCAGACGCCACTCCGGCTCAAGCTTCTCGAATGCGGTGACCAGCCGCGAGATGTTCTTCCGCTTCTGTATCGCGCCAACGTGCAGCACGATCCGTTCCCGAGGCCCGCTGGTCTGCCGCTCCGCCGGGAACCGCACTCCGTGCGGAATCACTCGCAATCTGCTGCGCTCCACGCCTAGCAGATCCTCGACCTGCCGGGCCGTAAACTCGGAGACCGCGAGGATCAGCTCCGAGCGCTGGGCTGCGTCCCGCGCCTGCTCTTCGAAGCGGCGGCGGAATTCCGGCGAGGAATAGTCGCCACTGAGCACGAACAGGTCGTGAAACGTGGTGACCGCTCTCGGCAGGCGCGCCCGCGGCAATCTCTGGTTCATGCCGTGGAACAGGTCCGCCGAGCGCGCGACGAGCGGCTCCTGCAGCAGGCGGCGCCGGCAATTGGCGGGCAACCGCTGGCCCAACGACCTGAGCAGCCGGTGGGGCCGGTAGCAGAACAGGAACTCGGCCTCCGGGTGCGCCTGCGCGAGCCC
>PMEV01000300.1 GCA_003154855.1 Bryobacterales bacterium | reverse complement strand
GCCTGATGACGGCCGAAAAGCAACAGGTGCTCTTCGAGAACACTGCCCGCGCCTTGGGCGATGCCCCGACCCAGGTCAAGCTTCGCCACATCGGCAATTGCATGAAGGCCGACCCGGCCTACGGCGAAGGCGTGGCCAAGGCGCTCGGCATCCCCGTCGGCGAGCTTGCGGTAAAGACCTAGTGGTCCGCGGCAAGCAGAATGACGATTATGCGTATGGAAAGTGGGGCGGCTTCACAGCCCGCGGCCCCGCTTTCCAGAGGGCTCCGCCGGCCGGAAGGCCGGCTGCAGGCAAGATTGCCTGCCCCACGTGGATTGGCGAAAAGCACCAGGATTTCGGCCGCACCACACTGGCGTTTCCGGCAGGCGGAGCGGAATGGCACGCCGGGGAAGGTCAGGCCGGCGGTGGGCCTTCGAGCGGACGGATCGAGGGCGGCTTCACGCGTTCGGGGACCGATTTCGTTGCAACCCGAAAAAAAACGGCCTCCCCCGTAACATTCGCCCCGCGGCGGGCGTTTATCCATCAAATCCCCTTTACGGAGGCGGGCGCACTCACCCTTTCACCCAACCCTGCGCCCGCTTAACTTCCAGCCAGGCAAACAGCGAAGGATTGGGTGGTCCGCCCCGCGCGTCAAATCTGCCAGTTGGGGACGTACCGGCTCTGCCGCTCCGCCCAGGCGCGGGCGAGTTCGGCGAAGGTGGTGTGGTCGAGGGTGCTGGAGACCGCCTGGTCGACTTTCCGCCACATTTCCGTGAATGGCGTTTCGCCCTTGCGCGTGCCACGGGTCTTGGAGGCGCGGGGACCCTCGACGAACTCCAGCACCTGCGCTACCGTGATGGCCTCCGCCGGACGGGCCAGCATGTAGCCGCCCTCGGCGCCCCGCCGGCTCTCCACGAAACCGTCCTGCTTGAGGCCGGCCAAAATCGACTCGAGGAACTTCTGCGGAATCCGCTGGCGTTTGGAGATGGCGGCGATCTTCACGGGCTGTCCGACATCCTGGCAAGCCAGGTCGAAGATGGCCTTGAGGGCGTACTCGCCCTTGACGGAGATGTTCATGCGGCTAATTCCAGAATACCCGGATTGCGTCCGGCGCGGGCAAGGCGGCTTTTCCCAGGGTGCGCGACCGTGGCGATGGAATTCCTGCGGCGGGTCGACCAATCCCGCTCTGGCCGGAGGTTGCTCTGGCAGGTGGGAAGACCCGGTGTGGCGCGGACGCCGGGCCGAAGCCCGGCGGCAGCCCGAAAGGGCTGACCCCACGCCAGGCCCCACGGCAGGCCCCAGCTTGCGAAGGCGGCGTTTCAACGCTAAAGTTGGAAGTCGAAGCGTGGACGAGCATGCCCGATCCACCATCCGATTCTATGCCGCGATTGAAAGCCGGTGACGAAGCAGGCCTGGTGGAAGGACTGCCGGTGCGCATCGAGTACGCGCTCCCGGTGTTGGAAGAGATTTGCGCCATCGCCGTGGACGGTTTGTACCGGTTTCGACACGGCGGCATGGAGGTGGGAGGCGTCCTGTACGGCACCGCCGATTCGGGCGTCACCAGCATCACGGACTTCCGGCCGCTGGACTGCGAGCACGCGTTTGGTCCCCGGTTTGTCCTCTCGGAGCGCGACCGGGCGGCGATGAAGCAGCTCGTCGACCTGCCGAAGAGCGACCCGGAGTTGGCGGGCCTCACCACGGTGGGTTGGTATCACTCGCACACGCGCAGCCAGCTCGCTCTCTCGCCGCGCGATCTGGAGATCTACCACCGCTTCTTCCCGGAGCCGGGCCGGGTGGCGCTGGTGCTGCAGCCGGAATCCTACACGCTGGTGCGCGCAGGCCTCTTCGCGCGGGACGCGAACGGCGCCGTCGGCACAGCGGCGTATTACGAGGAATTCACCGTTCAGCCGGGGCGAAATGGCGACGCACGGCCGGCCGCGGAGCCGGTCCCGGAGGCGGCGGCCGTCCCGCGCAACCGGGCCGCCAGCCTCGAGCCGGCCCCTTCGGAGGCCCCGGAGACGGCGCCGCCCGAGCAGACAGCGGAGACCGAACCCGACCTGCAGCCGCTGCCTTCCTTCGCGAACCTGGAACCCGTCCGGAGCCGGAAGTGGCTCTGGCCGGTGATGGCAGTTTTGCTCGCATTGGGGGGCGGCGCCTCGGTCGAAGCCTACTTGCGCTACATCACTTCCCAGGAGCCGCTCAGGCTGTGGGTAGGCGACATGGGTGGCCAACTGCTGATCGATTGGGATCGGGCGTCCAAGACCATCCGCGAGGCTCGCAGCGCCAGGATCGAGATCTTCGACGGGAAGGAACGCCGGGATATCGAGATGGAAGGCGACCGGCTGCGGGAAGGCAGTCTGGACTACGTCCGCAATGCGGCGATCGTGGACGTGCGGTTGGTTGTGACTCCCAAGAGCGGCAGGGTCGCCCAGGAGTTCATCCGCTTCGTGGGCCAGCCGGTGCGCCGGCCGTCGGCGGAGGAGGAATCCGAGGCGATCCGCCAGCGGGACGAGTTGCAAGCCGAGGTCGAAAAGCTGCGCGCGGAAATCCGCAAGAGAGATAACCGGGCGCGGCACCCCAAGAACGCCGCCGCCGCACATCCCAATCCATAAAGCTATGCTCCTCACTGCGCTACGGGAAGAAGTCTGGCAGGCCAACCTCGAGCTGGTGCGCCGCGGTCTGGCGATCTTCACCTTCGGGAACGCGAGCGGCATCTCGCGCGAAGACGGCCTGGTGGCGATCAAGCCCAGCGGCGTGCCTTACGAGACCATGCGGCCCGAGGACCTGGTGGTCACCACGCTGGACGGCCGCGTCGTCGAGGGCGACCTGCGGCCAAGCTCGGACCTGGCCACCCACCTGGTTCTCTACCGCGCCTTCGGCGCCATTGGCGGAGTGGTCCACACACACGCGCGCTACTCGACGGCGTGGGCGCAGGCCGGGCGTGAGATTCCCTGCCTGGGCACCACGCATGCCGATACGTTCTACGGACCCGTTCCGGTGACGCCGCCGCTGGAGGCCGCCCAGATCGAGGGCGCCTACGAGGAGAACACCGGGCTGGCGATCGTCGAGTGCTTCCGCGGCCTGGATCCCACCGAAATGCAGGCGGCGCTGGTGGCCGGCCACGGCCCGTTCTGCTGGGGCAAATCGGCCGCGGACGCCGCGCACAATGCCGTGTTGCTCGAAGAAGTGGCGCGGATGGCCTGGCTGGCGCTGGCCCTGAATCCGGGCGCCCCGCCAATTTCGAGCGCGCTGCTGAACAAGCACTTCCGGCGCAAGCACGGCCCGGGCGCGACCTACGGGCAGAAGTAGCTAGTGTAGTGCGGCATGCAG
>PMEV01000275.1 GCA_003154855.1 Bryobacterales bacterium | reverse complement strand
AATCCTGACCCCACTTCTATGTGCGCCCGCTCACCGCCGCCGCAGGTCGTACAGGTAGATGGAGTATCCCACCTTGGCCATGGGCTTGCGCTCGCGCAGCCAGCGGAAGGTGTCCTCGCCCACGTAGGCGCCCATCAGTTGCGTGGCGCTCACCGCCGCGACACAGTCCACCTTGGCTCGCTCGTCGGTCTGGTCGGTCCTGGGCAGGTACAGGTAGTCGAGCTTGTAGTAATCCATGCGGGCGTGGCCGAAGTAGCAGACGCAGAGTCTCTCGATCTGGTGCGCCGCCACGTACTTCTTCAGGTTGGATAGTTCCTGCCCCCAGTCCAGATTGGAATCCACCAGGTATTCCGGCCCCTTGTCGGGCCCGCCCACGAACCCGTTGAAGAACGCCAGGTAGTGCGGCCAGACCGCCAGCGACTCCACCGCCAGCACCAGCACCAGCGCCGCCAGCGTCCGCTTTCCCCAGTTCCTGCGCGCGAGCGCCGCCGCCAGGGCGACGAACAGAAATGGATACACGGGCAGAATATGCCGCACCCCGATATTCACGTGGCTACGCATGCACAACGCGAAGTACACCACCGGCGGCAGCACCAGCACCACCCATTCGAAGGGGACCTCCCGCAACCGCCATTTACGCGGCCCCGCGCGCAGCATCGCCACCAGGCCCCAGATAAGGCAAAGCGCCAGCAGGATCAGCACGGCCGCCGGCGTTTTCACCGCGAACACCACCGGGAAGTAGTACCACCACCCCTTGTCGGACTGCTGGCCCATCAGGTAGGCCGGGTGCCCGTCGCTGTCGTGCTGCGTGAACTCGTAGAACCCCACCAGGTAGGGATGCGCGGGCAGCCCCAGCCTCTTTCCGACCTGCGAGAAGATGGCCCCGGCGGTCGTCGCCGGGTCCACCACCCGCCTCAGTCTGGTCTGGTGGAAAGAGCGGATGGTCGCCGGCCCGTAAGCCAGCCCCACCACCCCCACCACGATGGCCCCGGCAATCGCCGCGCTGGCCGCGAAGTGGAGCACGGTAAGCCGCCCGCGCCCCTCCTGCCAGCGGCGGATCCAATACAGCGCCGCCAGAACCGGCAACAGGAAGAGCGCCGAGAACTTGGTGATTACCGCCAGGCCGAGCACCACGCCTGCTATCCCCAAGTCGCGCCACCGCTTGGTCTCGACGAACCTGGCCCAGGTAATGCACGCCAGAAAGATGCACGCCGTCGCCAGCAGATCTCCGGTCACGTAATGCCCGTGCGCGATCAGGTTGGGGTCGAAGGCGTACAGCGAGAGCGCACCCAGCGCCGCCACGGCGCCGAACTTCCGCCGCGTCCACAACGCCAGCGCGAGGCCCAGCCCCAGCGTCAGAGCGATGGTCACCGACCGCGCCACGAACAGCATCTTGTCCGCCGGAACGCGGTTCTTGTACAGGAAGACATCGCCGAACTCCTGCTGGTCGCCGTCTTTCCACGAGGCGTCCTGGAGCGGCAGCTTCGGATGGAGAGCCAGCAGCGGCAGAGCGCACAGCATCTTGAACAAGGGCGGATGCTCCTTGTTCAACCGGAAGTCGCCCGTCTTCAGGTAGGAATAGCCCGCCGCCAGGTGTATGCCTTCGTCCCAGGTCTGGGTCTCCTGCAGCGCGGAGGTCACCTGCGCCGCGCCCATCGCCGCCAGCAGCAGCGCGGTAGCCGCCCAGAACCAGCGCTTCCCAATCATGGCCGCGGCTTCCGGTTGAACCGCAGGCGCGCCATCATCACCAGCGTCTTCCACACCGTGCGCGGCACGTTCATCTTGCTGGCCCCTCCTTTGAGATCGTAGCGCAGCACCATCGGCGTCTCCGACATGCGCGCCCCAATTCGCGCCAGCTTCAGCAGGATCTCGGCCATGGATGCAAAACCGCGCTCGGTTACCAGCTTGTCTCCGTACCGATCAAATGCCTTCGAGAGAATCCCGGCGCGGTAAGCGCGGAATCCGCAGGTGTAATCCCGCACGCCGCGGATCGGGAAAACCGCCTGGTAGATCAGGCGCGCACCGAAACTCATCAGGCGCCGGAACCCGCTCAGGCCCACCACGCTGGCGCCGGTCCGGTAGCGCGAGGCAATCACCACGTCGTATCCTTCGAGCAGCCGCGGGACCATCTCCGGGATCAGCTCGACCGGATGCGTGTTGTCGGCGTCCATGGTCACCACGACATCCTCGGGATCCGCCTTCCGCGCCGCCAGCTCGAGCGCATCCCGTATGGTCTCGCCGAGCCCCCGGTTCACCTCGTGCTTCAGCGTATCGAGCGGCAACCGCCGGCTCCATTCCTCGATGGCCCCCGCGGTCCCGTCCGTGCTCCCATCGTCCACCACCACCGCGCGTATCTCGTAGCCCGCGCCGCCCACCACGCGCTGGAAGCGCTCCAGCACCTGGGGCAGCGCCCGCTCTTCGTTGTAAGCCGGCAACGCGAGCACGATCCGCATTTACTTTCCCCTGCCTTTTCTTAAATCGAAAACGTAGAACGAATAGCCCACCTTGGCGATGGGCTTCATTTGCCGCAGCCAGACGTGTTTATCCGGCGTGTCGTACACGTCGTACAGATTCGTCACGCTGATCGCCGCAATGCAGTCCGTGTTTTTGCGAAGCTCCACTTCGCCGGTCTCCGGCATGTATGCGTGCGGCATGAAATAGTACATCAGGCTGGCCGACCCGAAGTAACTGAAGCAGACCTTGTCGTTGGGAAAGTTCGTCCGCAGATACCGCCGCAGCTTTTTGAGGTCCTGCCCCCAGTCGATGTTCGAATCCGCCAGGTACCGCGGCCCGTTCCCGGGACCTCCCGACACGGTGTTGAAGAAGGCCAGGTAATCGGGGTAGATCCGCGCCACCTCGATTAGCTGGATCGCCGCCAGCGCCACAATCAGCCAGATCCTCGGCTTACGCATCGCTACCGCTGCCAGCAGAATGAACAGGAACGGATACACCGGCAGCAAATAGCGCACGCCCAGGTTCACGCGGCTGGTCAGCAGCATGGCGCCATAGACTACCATCGGCGTCCCCAGCGCCACCCAATGGAACGGCAGCTTCTTCAGAGCCTCGACGGTTAGCGAGCGATAGCCGCGCGCCAATCGCCATGCCGCAAATCCCAAACAGCCCGCCACCAGAAGCAGCACCGCCGTGGGCGTCTTCACCGCGAACACCACCGGGTAGTAATACCACCACCCGAACATCGACCTCTTCCCCAGCAGATACGCGTTATGTCCGCCCACATCGAATTCGGCCACCTTGTTCAGGCCCAGCAGATACGGATGCGCGGGAAGATCGAAGAAGTCTCCCATCGCCCGCAGCCCGGCGCCGATGGCGGTCGCCGACCCGGCCTCCCGTATCTCGTCGTTCAGCGCCGGGCCTTTCAGCGAGCGCAGTGTCTCGGGGCCGTACATCGCCCCAATAACCAGCGCGCCAATCGCAGCCAGCGCCGCCAGCGAGACCAGGCAGTGCTTCAACGACAGCTTCTTTCCAGCCGCGGCCGGTTCCTCCGCGCTCTGCTGCCACCAGCGCAACAGATACAGCAGCGCCAGCACCGGGATCAGGAATAGCCCCGAGAACTTACTCACCAGCCCCAGGCCCAGCAGCACTCCCGCAGCCAGCAGATCGCGCTTGCGCCCGGTCTCCAGGAACTTCGCCCAGGCCATCACGGTCACGAACGTGAAGAAGGTCACCATCAGGTCGTTGGTGACGTAGCGTCCGTGCGCGATCAGGTTGGGGTCGGTGGCGAACAGGAACAGCGCCCCCAGCGCCACCGCCGTCCCGAAGCGCCGCCGCGTCCACACCGCCATCGCCGCTCCCAGCAGCAGCGTGAGCAGCATAGTGGGAATGCGCCCCGGCCGCAGGATCTGGTCCGGCGTCACCCGGTTGTGGTCCATGAACTCGTGGCTGAACTCGATCTGGTCCGCATTCTTCCACCGTTCGCTTTCCAGCGGCAGCCTCGGATTCACCACGAGCAGCGGCAGAGCCGCCAGCAGCTTGAACAGCGGCGGATGCTCCTGGTTCATCCTGAAGTCGCCGGTCTTCAGGTAACTGTAACCCGCCGCCAGGTGTATGCCTTCGTCCCAGGTCNNCCCCATCGCCGCCAGCAGCGCCCCCGCCGCCATCCGGAACTGCCACGCCTTGGGGATGGTCACGGTTTCTCCGCCAGCGTCGTACCCGTGAGCGGATCGCGAAAGAGCGTCCGCAACCCGCGCTT
>PMEV01000381.1 GCA_003154855.1 Bryobacterales bacterium | reverse complement strand
AAGCAGGACCGCGTCTTGAAGGACGACATCATCGTCCCCAGCGCCTCCGGCAAACTCAACGTGAACGCCTTTTGCGTGGAGCACGGCCGCTGGACGCAGCGCGGGAACGAGCCGGCGCGGAATTTCGCGGCGTCGCCCAACGCCATCGCTTCCCCTGCCATGAAGCGGGCGGTGAAGGACACGGGCCAGCAGACCCAGGTGTGGGCGGAGGCGGCCAAAGAGCAGATGAGCCTGGGCGGGAACCTGAGCGCGCCGGTGACGGCCTCGGCATCCCCATCCAGCTACCAGTTGACCCTCGAAGCGCCGGCCGTGAAACAGACGGCGGAGGCCTTCAAGAAGGAACTGGCGGCGCTGGCCGACAAGAATCCGGACGCCCTGGGCTACGTGGCGGCGGTGAACGGGAAAGTGACCGGCTCGGACGTCTACGGCACGCATGAGCTGTTCCGCAAGGAGTGGCCCAAGCTGCTCGATGCGGCAGCCATCGAGGCGATGGCCGCGCCCAAGCTCGCCGCGAAGATCGCGCCGCCTCCGCTCGCGGACGTGAAGGCGGCGGCCACCGGCTACGGCGCGCGGGTTAACGGCGAATCGCAGGTCAATTCGCGCACCGACGGTGTGAAGGCGGACCTGCCGCAGGGCCTGGTCTACGAGACCCGAGACTCGGAAGCGCCGGCTGCGCCGGTGCATCGGACCTATGTGAGTAAGTGAAAGACGCAGGTCGAGATCCGGCGCGAGCCTGGCTGAGGCATCCTTCGTGGATCAGTTATCGTCGATGGACACGACGAGGCGAGTCAACGGGACCTCGGGACGCTCGGCATCGACAACCCTGGAGACATAGCAAACCGGCTCGAAGTCGCGATAAGCGGCCGCGGGGATTTCAGGCCGTGGCTTGGCGGGATCAATTGGGTCGAAATAGCCGCAACGAATTCCCCGGATCTCCTGGTTGAAGAAGGCGTCGCCGGAAGACGGCTTGGCCTCGGCGAGGGCGCGGGCTTTGAAGACCTCGCGGGAGACGATCTTGCGCTGCGCGCCCGAGTCCACGATCCTCGGCAAGAGTATTTGGATGCCGGCGATCACCTTGGCGGGCGTCATGGTGACCACGACCTTGTGGCCGGGCCCCAAGATGGGAACGCCGGCATAGTACCGGGTGAACACGAAGGCCCGGGACATCAACTGAGTCGTGGCCTCCTCGGGACTGTAGACGGTTGCGACCCGCGAGTACGAATCGGTGAGTTTCAAGTCTTCCTTGGGACCCAACGGAAACAGGCTCTTGAACGCGGAGTCTTTGAGGAGCTTCTGCTCGAGGAAATCGGTGGCAGCCGCCCGGAGTTCTTCGTTAGAAGCGCGGGCGGCGCGGGGAGAGACGTCCGTGATCTTGTAGGCCGCGCGATTGACGAACATAACGCTCTGGCCGTCGGTTCCGATCTGCCACGAAACGTCCCCGGCGCCAGGGCCGGAGGCCAACTTCAGATCGGGGGCCAAGTGACCGTCCAGCAGCGCCTGTGCCTGCCTGGCCTGGATGGGCTGGACGTCCGGGGCCTTGGCTATGCGGGGGATGGCGCCGCTGGGCGCGACGTCGGAAAGGGGCTGGGGCCGTGCGAGAATCCCGGCGACGCCGGCCGCCGTCTGCGCGGGGGCCAGATGGGCGGCAGCCATCAACAAAGCGGCCGTCACGGTCAGAAACATCGGGGCGCTGCTTGTGCTCTTTTTCATTGCGCGAGCTCCTCCGGAGGGTCCGCTAATCGTGGAAGACGTGAACCTGGCACAGATACTTCACGTCGTCGTCGTAGAGCCTGGGGTAGTTGTTCATCGTGCTCAATCGCATGTTGAGCAACCGGTCGAGGCAGCCGCTCGAAGTCTTGCCCGAGGCGACGCCGCCCACGTGCTGATCCACCGCCCAGTTGTCCCAGGCGTCCATGAACGCGTCGGCGATGGAACGGTCCGCCAGTTTTCCCACAAAGTCCACGGGATTATAATTCGTCCCATAGATCCCGTCAAACATGATTTCTCCGTCGGCGCCACCGACGGCGATTCGAAGACCGCCTTTGAAAACCTTACCCCACCGGTTGAACATCCAACCACTCTTGACCGGCTGATCCACACCGCTGCCGTCGAATTTGTCGCCGTCCACGTGCGCGTTCCCCGCATCCACATTGTTCCCCGAGAGAACCCAGCAGGAATCCAGCACCAGGAGGGAGGCCCGGCCCGGAAACTCGCCGAGACGCACGTTGTCCGAGTTGGTCAAGATCTTCTCCCCGCTGGACCATAAGGCCAACGTCGCGTCGGTCTTGTCGACGCCGCCATGGGTGCCCACGAAGAGGACATCCACGGAATTTCCGCCGGCAGAATCATTGCCGGTAAACTCCGGGAGGGCGGTGATCTTGAACTGCGCCAACCAATCCTGATAGAAGCTGTCGACGGGAAACTGGACATGATACTGGCTGATCATCTCGTCCAGAAACGACCCTGCGTGACCGCAGAACTGGAGGGAGCTGAGATCGCCCCGATAATCGGAGACGCAGAACGTCCCGACTCGAAGCGCGGGACGACAAACTTCGGAGAGCGCGATTTTGGGATCATACAGACAGGCTTCGCCGTTGGTTGTTGGGCAGCTTTCCTTGCCTCCGGAACGGAACTGGATACCACGATTCGGGTATTCCAGATCGACCTCGGCGAACCACTCCAGACCGTCTACCGTATAATCGATCGAAAAGAACCAAGGGCTGACAGCGCAATACGGGGAGCTTCCCAGCGGCGAGGATTGCGGAGTGATGTGATCGGCCGCATAAGGCTTGAAAGAAGCCGAAAAGGTGGAGTCGACGCCGGCCTTGTACTGAAGAGATGTGGCGAAGTCACTCCCGGGGACGGGAGCGTCGGCCTGGTGGTACATCCCCATGTGGTCGGCCCCACTGTGCTTGAACGTGTACTGCCACCTTGCGGTGTGCAGGGTGATCGCGTTAATGGCGATTTGACCGGAGGCGTCGCAATTCGGGGTCACCGCCCCCACACCGAAGTCGGCTTTGAGCGCAGCGCCCGAGTAGGTGAGGATGGGGCTCTTGAGGTAGAAGGTGAGCGCTCTGGCATCCAGCACTCCCTGCACGAGGCCAACCACGGATTTGTCCGGCAGCAAAACATCGCATCCCGGATTCTTCTCGCAGGGCAATCCAATGAGCTGGTTTTGCGGCCCCATGTGCCAGCAAGTCCCCCCGCTTCCCTTTGTCTTGCTCTTGGGCGCTGTGTCCGCCCAGGCCGGCCCGGCGATGGAGAGGGCCAGCAACCAGACCGGGAACGAGAAGATCAAGTGACTTTTCATGAGTGGCTCCAGACGGCCCCGAGGGCCAAAAAGAGGTCAGATGACGCGCAAGGCATTACGCGTTGCAGAGAAATCATAAGACACCGGGCCGACCCGATACAACGATAACAGGGCCTTTGTCAACATGCAGAGGTTCATCAGTGGGGCTACTTCGTCGAAGACGGCGAGCATGGATTCGACCAGGTCCAGGCCGGAGGCGGCGCGGACTTCGCTCTCACTCATGGGGAAATAGACCTGGAACCCAACCCAACGGTCTTTGGCTGCCGCTTGGAGTTGCCGGCGAAGCTTGCTGGCGCCCGGAAAATCGGCGCGGGAGTAATCGAAGGAAGCCCCGTCCCAGCCGCCGGCGTGCAACAGGAAACCATCGGCCAGCAGGCGGGTCAACTCGCGCTCCATTTC
>PMEV01000070.1 GCA_003154855.1 Bryobacterales bacterium | reverse complement strand
GTCGAATTCGCTTGCACTTCGTCAGCGATCCTATCCTGGGTCAGGCGTGAAGTAACCCCGGGCCATGTCGGAAGCCCAAGCGCTCAGCGCCCTGGAGCGGTTGGGCTTTCCGATCACCAGACAGACTGGTTCTCGTGTTCGCCTCGCCCGAGGGACTCGGCGCGTCAAGGTGCCCATGCATCGCAACCTGGTGGCGGGCACGCTGCAGAGTATTCTCCGTCCTCAAGCTTCATGATGGCGGGACGGGGCCGGCTCGGCTGGCTTGGGGCAGAGTTTTGTCGGCTTCCTGGCAAAAGCTCGCCTCTCTCTGCGCTGCACCTCCTCAGTTGGTGAGCCATAACAAGGGCCAAGTGGCCCATCGCTTGCACGCATCTCGATGGAAGAAGCTGAATGAAGGACAAGGCGTCATGACAACTAGCGGCATCAGTGGCTATTCACCATACTTCAGCAGTTTACAGATGGCCGCGTCCGGCAGGACGCCGACTCTGGCGAGAGGTCAGAACAGCGTATGCGTTATTGACGACGAGCTTACGTCGCAGGATAAGTCGCTGGTCACCGCCGCGGAGGGAGGCGTTGATTTGCCGAATGGCCAAATCAACATGCTGGCGACGGAAATCGCGCTGGACAGATACACGGGGCACCTGCAGGGGCCCGTCACGGCATCTTACATTGAGGGAATCGGGAACGCGGAAAACCGTGACGGCACCGATTTCATTTCCCAGTCCATTCTGAGCAAAGCGCTGGATTATGTGGCAGAGCCGGCGACTTCGAATAGCACAGCCAGCGCGGGACAGAACAGTCCAATGTCGACCGCTGGCGTGGTGCGTCAGGCAGATTGACCTTTAAGCAGTGGGCACGGGGACACGATGAGATCTGACGGACCGTCGAACGGGTCTTCGAGTCGAGGCTTGACCTGGATGGCCATGATGTTTGCCTCACGAGCAGTCATGCCGCCGCCATTCGACTTAACGCAATAACGCTGTTATGGGAGATTACCCCCGGTGAAGTCCCCAGCCACTCAACTGCGCACGCGATGGCTTGGGACATTTCGCGAGGCCCGACGGCGCAACTCGCAGCCGCTACGAATCCCGCCCCAGGGCCACGACGAAGTAGCGGGCGGGGGTGGCGCCGGCGTTGCGCAGGCCGTGTTCGTCGTTGGAGGCAAAAAAGGCCACCGAGCCCGGACCCAGCCTGGCGGCGCTTCCGGCGATGGTGACTTCGACGGTTCCCTCCAGGATCAGGACCACCTCGTCATGCACGTGGCGATGCGGTGGATGCGGGGCCTCGCCCGCGGGGATTTCGGATTCGTGCAACTCGAGAGCGAAGCCGGTGCGCGTTTCGCCTTCCAGGACCCGGCGCTGGCTGGCCGGGCCACTCAAGCGAACCGGCAGGTCCTCGAACCGGTAGGCGTGGGATGCCAGGGGCGCGCTGGCCGGCGCGGCGGCCGCCAGGGCGGGAACGAGCAGGGCCAGTTCTCTACGCGAGTAGGTCACGCCTGAAGTATACACCTGGCCGCCGGCCCCACCCTTGGCCGGCAATCTGTACAATAGCTCTGTGATCGTAGAGATCGATGGCGTTCCGCTGCATCTGTCCCATCCCGACGAGATCCCCGTGCATTGGGTGGGGCAGGAGGAGGTCATGCGCCAGCTTTTGGCGGCGTGGCTGGTGATCGATGCGCAAGACCTGCCCATGAACCCGCGCCTGATCGGCAAGCCCGGCGTCGGCAAGACCACGCTGGCTTACGCGGCGGCCAAACGGCTGGGGCGCGAGGCCTACATCATGCAGGCCACCGTGGACACGCGGCCCGAGGACCTGATCGTGCAGCCGGTGATCGAGGGCGAGGCCAGGCTGCGCTACGTCGCCAGCCCGCTGCTCAGCGCCATGCTGCGCGGCGGCGTGGCCATCCTCGACGAAGGCAACCGCATGAGCGAGAAGAGTTGGGCCAGCCTGGCCCCGCTGCTCGATACCCGTCGTTATGTCGAGAGCGTGGTGGCCGGCATCAAGATCAAGGCCCATCCCCATTTCCGGCTGGTGGCCACCATGAACGACGACGCCTCGACCTTCGATCTGCCCGAGTACATACACTCCCGCCTCCAGCCGCAGATCCTGATCGATTTCCCCGAGCGCGACGAGGAATACCAGATCCTCAAAGAGAACCTGCCCTTCGGCGAGGAACGCATCCTGCAATACGTGACGGACTTCCTCCAGCAGGCCCACAGCGCCGACGAGCGCTACACCGTCCGCGACGGCATCAACATCGCGCGCTTCGCGATGAAGCTGAAGAACTTGGCCACCGACGCGGTGCAGGAAGCGCAGTCCCTGGAACTCTCGATCCTGGAAACGCTGGGAGAAGAGGCGTTGCGCTATTTCCCGAGGGCATGACCTATGCCCGGCCTGGACGAATCGTTCCCCGATCCGGGGAGCCTGCGCCGCGGCGGTTTCCATTATCTTCCGGTGGCGCCGGGACGGCTTGAGTTCGCGATCGAAGTGCGCCGGGCGATTCGGGAGGAGCGGCCCCAAGTGGTGGCGGTCGAGTTGCCCGTCACGCTCGAGCAAGCCTACCTGCGGGCCCTCGAGCGGCTGCCGCAAATCAGCGTGCTGGTTTATCCCGACGAGAAGGAAGAGGGCCGCGGCGTTTATCTGCCCATCGAGCCCGCCGATCCGTTTACCGAGGCCATCCGCACGGCGCTCGAGAGCGGCGCCGAAGTGCTGTTCTGCGATCCCGACGTGGGCGAGCGCCCGCACGTCCCGGACCAGGTTCCCGACCCTTACTCGCTGGGACACATCGGCCTCCAGAAGTACATCGAAGCCTACCGGGTCTATCCGCAGCCGCGTTCGGAGGCGATTGCGGCGCACGCCGCCGGCATCGCCTGGAAACTCCAGGGGACCGACCCGCTGGCCCGGGTGCTGGTGGTGCTTTCGCTGAACCTGCTCGACCCGGTGCTGGACGCCATGGAGGAGCCGCAACCCGAGCCGCGCGGGCGCCGCCGCGGGCGCGAGGTCGAACTCTTAAATCCCCATCCCGATTGCCTGGCGGAGATCACCACCGAATACCCGTACCTGCAGCAGCGCTACGAGCAGTTCCGCATCGCCCTCGATCCGCCGGAGCTGGCCGACCGCCGCCGCGCGCAGCTCGAAGTGTTCCGTGAGGCGGAGAAATCCTACCTGGCCAACGCCGGCGAAAAGGTGGCCTATTGGCAGCGCAGACTCATGGCCCGCTACACCCGCAATCTGGCGCTGACGAACGGCGACCTGGCGGCCGGCCTGTTCGACCTCACCGTGGCCGCGCGCGCCGTGGTCGACGACAACTACGCCTGGGAAGTCTGGCAAACCGCGAACCGCTATCCCGCGCAGAAGGCGGAATGCGAGATCGAGACGGTCAACCTGTCGAGCGAGGAGATCTGGCGCAACACGAAGAAGATCCGCTTGCGCCGCCGGCTTCCCCGCCCCAAGCAGCGCCTGCGGCCGCTGGGCCTCAAACCGCGCAAGAAGGAGAAACTCGAGGGCGAGTGGGCCCGGGAGTTTGACGGCCAGGCCATCTGCTCGTACCCGCCCGAGGACCTGGTCATCGAGGACTACGGCCGCATCCTCAAGAAGAAGGCCAAGAGCATTCTCTCGGAGGAGCGCAGCCGCAGCGAGCCCTTCGCCAGCTCGCTGCTGGACGGCATCGATCTGCGCGAGACCATTCGTAACTGGCACCAAGGCAAAATCTACGTCCGGCAGTTCGATAAAATCGCGGGCGAGGTCGGCTCGGTGATCGTCATCTTCGATCCCGACCCGGAGGACCGCTACACCTACCTCACCACCTGGCTGGGCGAGCACCAGAACGAATCCGACATGGCGTTCTACTCGACCAGCCCGTTCGAACACATCGTGGGTCCGGGGATCGGGCGCGCCGAGTACGGCGGTTTCCTGATGAGTCTGCCGCCGCGGCGCATGATCGACGTCTGGAACGACCCGGACTACGACTTCGCCGAGACAAAACCGGAGCGCTTGCTGATGGCCGGCCTCGATTACTCCATCTACCGGCACGTCGCCTATATCGCCGCCAAACCCCCGCGCTCGGTGTTCCGCTCCATCGCCTCGCGCTTCGGGCGAAACATCATGTACATTCCGATCGGCCAGCTTTCGCCGCAGAAGCTCAAGAAGATCCGTGCGGTCCATGTGCTCGACAGTCACGAACGCCGCCGCGATGCCAAGGACTACATCTGGTAAGCGGGCTAGCGCACCTGCTCCAGAGTGAGGCTTTCCGCTTGGTACCGGGTCAGGCGCGGCGGCCAGGCGTCCGGCTCGATCAGCCATGCGGACCGGTCGGGATAGTAACGGAGGAGCTTTTCGTTCTCGATGGGGCCCAGGTCGAGGGCCCAAACCACGGGTGCGTAGTCGATCTCGGCCGCGTTCTGAATCCAGGTGTGGAAAGTGTGCCGCGGCGAGTAGCGCACGAACACGAGTTGCCTGCCGGGAGCCTGCGCCAGCCGGTCGTTGATCTGGATTCGCCCGTCGGCATCGCCCCAGCCGATGTAGTCCCAGGTCTCATACCGTCCCAGGCCCGTCAGGAGCCCCTCGCTGCCGGTCAGATGGAGTCCATACCATAGCCCGAAATGACCAGCGCACAGCAGAAGGATCAGCGCGGCTGCCATTCGGCCCGCCTCCGAACCCCGGATTCTCCAGGCGCTCAGGCGCTCCAGGCCTTGCACGCTCACGAGCACGAACAAACACGTGGCGGCCGCAATGTAGTACGGGTAGAAATACGGATTGAAGTTGGTCCCCAGTGCGTAACCCAGCAGGCACAGAAGCACCCACAGGAAGCGGTACTGGCGGAGGCTCGCCAGGAAGGCGGGCAACGCCAGGTAGAGCGCTGGGAAAAAGAAGAAGCGATAGTGGCGGACGCTGTTCCCGAGGCGGCCCAGGAGGCGCTCGAGGGTTTCGGGCCCTTCCCCGTGAATGGTGCTCTGCGCGCGATAGTCCTGTTCCTGTTCCGGAGTCAGCGCCCGATGCGGAACCGCATTCGGCTGGAACGTGAACGTGGCGGGGACGCCGTACTGATAGCGGCTGAGCATGTACGGAAGCGTGGTCCAACTGCCAGTGACCGCCTTGTTATGGAACAGAATCAGGGGGACGACGGGCGATGCGGCAAGCGCCGCGACGGCCAGGGTCCGCAGAAGCCTGCGCCATTCGTCGCGGCGGCGGAGCACTGGAAGAAAGAACAGGATCACTCCCAGAACCAGGAAAATCGACTCGAACGGGCGTGTTATGGATTGGAGAGCCACGCCGGCGCCGAGCAGCGCGGCGTCCCTGATCCTCCAGTTGGCGCGCAGCCTGGGCAGCGCCCCGAACACCAGGCAGCCCGAGCAAGCCGCCACCGCGCCGCCCCAGTAGCAGTTCATCCACTGGCATAGCGGGCCGAATTGGAGCACGGCGAGGAATCCTCCCACCAGCGCCCACAGCGGTGAGACCCAGGCCCGCAGCATCCAATAGCAGAGCGCGCACATGGCCGCCACCGAGAGAACCACGCCAGCCCAGGGAAGGCCGAACACCAACTGCCCGAAGGCCAGGACGATACCCTGCCCGAGCGGGTATATGGAACTGTAAGTGGGCTCCTGCAGAGTGAAGACCCCTTCGAAGAACTGGCGCAGCGGATGCGCCGGATTCGCCAGGCGGAAGTGGGCCAGCGTGTCGCCCAGCAGGACGTAGCTGAAATCGTCGGCGCCGCTGGGCGTCGGGACTGGATGCATCGGAAGCAGCGCCAGCCGGAGCGCGACGGGCAGAATGGCCAGGCTGAGCATCGCCCATCCCGTCCTGACCGCCAGTTTCCGCGCGAGAGGCTCAATCCAGCTCCTGGCCAGCACCAGAGCGACCAGCAGCGCGGCCACCGCGAGTTCGACGAAATCGCTCGCGCCGAACCCGATCGGATTATGCAGAGGAATAAAGGAACGGAAGAGGCCTTCAAACATGTCGGGGCACTTATCCACCCAGCATAATACGAGGCGCCATGCGGCGGAGACCGTGGCGAGTTGCCCGGGCGTGATCCCGCCCAACCAAGGATGCGCCGGGACATGCTGCGCAGTTGGGGCGCGGCGCAACCGACGCGGTTCTATGGGCGTTCAGACAAGGTTGCCAAAACCGACCTCGCCCGAATCGGAGTGCGTGCCTGAGAGCGACCGTGCTTTCCCGGAACGCCGTTTCGGGCCAGTCTCAGCGTCGGCGACTACACGTCAGGTTGGATTACGGCGGCAGCCCCTTCCCGCTAAGAAATATCTGCCGCCTGTCTCCGGCAAATAGTTCTAAGGCGTAGTAGTTCCCCCCTAGCTATCCCAAAGGTCCTATTCCTGCTCCAGCCCGAGTGCTGGTAGTTCTTTGAGGATGGCGTCCATTTTCTGGAGTCCTTCGTAGCAGTGCTGCATCACGTCCGCCGGGTCGTCGTCGGTGAAGTGCCAACTGATTTGTGTTTCTACTTCTTCCTCTGGTCCATCCTTTTCTACCTGGAGGAACGTTCTTACTCTGCCGTTCGGCTCGGCTTCCTCACGGACCGCGAGAAAAGTGGTCGTGATGACGCCTCCGTATCTATCCGGCATCTTCCATCCCTGTTTGAAGCACAGGTCGAACGGCTCGACGTGGAGGGCTGTGTTTCTTTTCTCGTGCAGCATCTTGAGTACAGGATCGGCTTTCATCGCTTCCTGCTTTTGCGCGTACCATGCCGTGAATCGTTTGTCGTGCGCGTATTGCTTTTGCAGGTAGTACGTGACGCTGCGCAGGGCCGATACGAACGCGCTCAGGTAGTACGGGAAGACGACGGGATTCGTGCGGTGGGGCAGCATGCCGTTGTAGAAGTACGCAGCCTCTGAGAACTTCTGTCGCGCCGTGACCGGCACCCGTGCCATTCGGCCGTGCATCTGCATAAATGCGTGATTTCCAGTCTAGCCGTTGCTGGAACTTCTTTTCAATGGTCCGAGTGTTGGTCGTTGGCTGGAGAGGAGTCCGCGCGCGGTCCCTTCCACTCGGAGCGTCGCTTCATGATCCACGGTTGAAGTTTCGCGTCCGGCACCTTGTGGACCTTGCCGTTTGCTGTCATCTCAGCTTCGGTGTGAAGTTGATGGATAACGCCCATCCCCCGCAGATGCGCGCCCCGCCGCGGCCCCCAAGTCCGGATCTAGGAAACCCCGCCCCAATCAGCGAGGCTGCGAACGTGCTAGTCGAGGGGGGCACTTCAGCGCCCATGCCCCGCGCGGTGCTATCTCGCTCCGCTGGAGACTGTGGGGGAGGCGCCCGGGCCGACCAGGAAATCGAGCCAGCCAGCGTCCGGTGGTTCTCCCTGCCCGTCCGGGTTCTCGAGCGGGATGCCCAGCCGGTCGTAGGCCAAACTCATGCGAGCCGGGCTAACCAGGTCTTCCCTCGAACCGCTGCGGTCTTCCGCCAGGTACAGCGCCGCCCCCAGCAGCGAATCGCCGGTCTCGGGCCGGTGGTGCTGCTGCACCGCTTCGATCAGGTGCTCCGGAAAGGTCCATGAGCGCAGAATCTCCGCGCCCGCCGCGCCGTGCTCGAAACCGCACAGCACCAGTTCGGCAAACACAGGCTCGCAACCGCCTTCCACCAGGCGCCGATAGTCGCCGACATGCTCGCGCCGGAGTTTCTGAAAGGCCAGGCGGCCCACGTCGTGCACCAGGCCGGCCAGAAACGCCTCGTGAGGATCGATGCGGCCGCAAAGCTGGGCCAGACCCTCGGTGAGCCTCGCCATGACCAGGGAATGTTGCCACAGCTCCCGCAGCGTGGTCGAGACGAACAGCGGCTGGAACGCGCTGGCCATCATCACCTTGCGGCAAGTGTCCACGCCCACGCGCTCGATCGCCTGGCGGATGCCGGCGATGCGCTGTATGGCGCCGTACAGCGCGGAATTCGCGACCCGGAGCAGATGGCCCGCCAGAACCTGGTCGGTGCGGACCACTTCCTCGATCTGCGAGAAGCTGCTGTCTTCCTCCGCCGTCAGCGCCAGGGCTCGCAGCAGTACTGCGGGAAAAACGGGCAGCCATTGTACCTGGTCGACCAATTCCTGCATGCGGACCTGGCGAAGCCCGGCCAGGATGGCCACCAGGGCCGGGTCCAGGAAGCCCTCCCTGGCAATCCAGTCCAACTCATCGAAGATCTGTTCGATATTCACCGTTTCGAAAGGGAGGAACTCCAGGCGCTCGTCGAAGAAGTTCGCCACCTCGACGACTTGCGCCAGCGCGCCGGCGGGGTCGTCCGGCTTGGCGGCATGGAAACGCTCCAGGATGCCGCGGACCGCCCGCGACGGAAATGCGGATGTGGCGCCGGGCGGGAAGCCCGTTCGCAGAGCGCCGAGCAAGCGATTTAAAGTCTCTGTTTCCAGCACTTCGGGGGCGTAGTGGTGCAGCAGCGCCGACTGCGCCAGAGCTTCGCTCTCCACCGGCCCCAGGTTTACGCGCGACGCGATCTCGCGCACCAGGCTGCTGACCCGCCGAAGGTGCGCCGTGCAAGGATCGGTCTGGACAGCTTTCGGCACCTCTGGTTTATCGGCCGAAACCGGCGGACTATGAGCCGGTTGCCAGACTCGGGTAAAATCGAGTGTTGCCTCAACCTCGAGTAACGGTCGTCGTCCCGACCCTGACCGCGGGTTCGGCTCTGGTGGAATGCCTGGTTTCCCTGGTCAAGCAGACGCGGCGCGACTTCGAAATCGTGGTCGTGGACAATAGTGGGAAGCACCTGGCGCGGGAGGCGGAAGCCGAGCGCTTCGGAGCACGCGTTCTCGAGCAGGAAAGCAACGTCGGTTTCGGCGCCGCGGTCAATCTGGCCTTCCGCGAGTCGCGGGCTCCATTCCTGGCCACGCTCAACGACGACACCGTGGCCAGCTCGGGCTGGCTGGACGCGCTCCTGGCCGCGGCGGAATCCCGCCCCGACGCCGGCATGATCGCCTCGCAGGTGCGGCTGGCGGGCGACGGCCGCCTGGATTCGGCGGGGATGCTGGTCTCCGGCGATGGGAGCAGCAAGCAGCGCGGCCACCTGGAGCCGCCCGGGCGCTTCGCCGATCCCGCCGAAGTGCTCTGCCCGAGCGCCTCGGCGGCGTTGTACCGCCGCGCCATGCTCGACGAGATCGGGCTTTTCGACGAGGACTTCTTCTTGTACTGCGAGGACACCGACCTGGGATTGCGCGCCCGCTGGGCGGGCTGGAAGTGCCTGTACGCGCCGGAGGCGGTGGTGGACCACGAGTACTCCGGCACGGCGGGCATCGCCTCGCCCCTCAAGGCCTACTATGTCGAGCGCAACCGCTTGCAGGTCCTGGTGAAGAACTATCCCGCCAGTCTGCTGTGGCGCGCGCCCTGGGCTACCCTGACCCGCTACTTCTGGCACCTGATTTCGATCCTGGAGGACCGCGGCAGCGCCGCCCGGTTTCGCCGTGAACATCACGGCCTGCCGGAATTGATCTTCATCGTCGCCCGCGCCCACTGCGCCATGCTATTCCGCGCACGAAAGCTATGGAGGAAGCGGCGGGCGGTGCGCAGCCATGCGCACATCGGCGCGCCGGAGTTCCGCGCCCTGCTCGAGCGGCATTGGATTGCGCCGCGCCAGGTGGCCGCACTATGATCCCCACCGCCACGCCCGGTTCCCTGATGATCGTGGTTCCCGCGTTCAACGAGGGCGGGGCGATTGGCCAGGTGGTGAGCGAGATCCGCGAGACCGTGCCCGGCATCCCGGTGCTGGTGGTCGACGATTGCTCGACCGATGCCTCGGTTGCGCGCGCACGCGCAGCCGGAGCCGAGGTGCTGTGCCTGCCGCATCACCTGGGGCTGGGAGGCGCGGTGCAGGCCGGATACAAGCTGGCCTACGAACTCGGCTACGACTACGTGATTCGCATGGATGGCGACGGCCAGCACGATCCCGCCGACATCCCGAAGATCCTGGATGCCTTGCGCTCCAGTTCCTGCCAGATGGCGATCGGCTCGCGCTATCTCAACGGCGGGCTGGACCCTTCGAGCTTCGCCCGCGGGCTGGGCATCCGTTTGTTCCGCCTGGTGCTGCGGCCGATCCTGGGCCAGGAGGTCCGCGACCCGACGTCCGGATTCGTGGGAGTGAACCGCCAGGCGCTGCAGGTCTTCAGCCGGACCTTTCCGCTGGAGTACCCGGAAATCGAAGCACTGGTGGTATTGCAGCGCAAGGCTTTCCGGTTTGTCGAGGTGCCTTGCCGCATGCGCCCGCGCCTGGCCGGCAGGAGCACCATCACGGCGGTAAAATCGCTCTACTACATTGCTCACGTGCTGCTGGGAGTCTTCGTCAACGTGCTCAAGTACGAACCGAAACGCAAGAAGCGGCCGTGACCGCGCGGAGGATAACCATGCAGGGGCTTCTGAATTTCCTGACGGCATTTGCGGTGCTGCTGATCGCCAGCGTGCTCTTCTCGGTGCGGCGCTCGCACATCCGCGTCGAGTACTCGGTAAGCTGGCTGGGCGCGGCGCTTACGCTGCTGGTGCTCTCCCGCGCGCATCCGGTACTGGTGTACCTGGCCGCGCTGCTCGGAATCGGCCAGCCGCCGCTGGCGCTGCTGACCTTGGTAGGCTGCTTGTTCTTGCTGGTGCTGTTCCGCTTCTCGGTGATTATCTCGGCGCTGAAGGACGGCGATATCGCGCTGGCGCAGCGGGTCGCCATTCTGGAATACCGCATACGGTCTCTCGATGAAGAAATCCAAGCGCGCGGCTGAGAAGAAGCGCCCACGCGAGGCTCCGGCCCCCGCGGCGTTCCAGCTTCGCCCCTGGCACTACGCCCTGGCGCTGGCGGCGGCCCTGGTTGCCGTCCTGGCAGCCTATGGCCCCGCTTTGCGCGGTCCCTTCCTGTTCGATGACGCCTACCTGCCCATGAGCCTACCCGAGTATGCCCGCGCCCCCTTGCGCGCGTGGGTGGCGGGCGTACGGCCGCTGCTGATGCTCAGCTTCTGGGCGAACTACCGGCTCTTCGATGCCGAGCCGCTCTCCTACCACCTGTTCAACGTGTTGTGCCACTTCGCCAACGGCGTGCTCGTGTTCCTGGTGGCCCGCCGCCTGTTGGCCCGGGCCGGCGAGAGCGGGTTCTCGCGCGCAGCGCTGGCTGCCTTCGCAGGCGCGCTTTTCCTGCTGCATCCCGTACAGACCGAATCGGTCGCTTACGTCGCCAGCCGGTCGGAAGTCCTGAGCGGGCTGCTTTTCTGCGCGGCCTTCGTGGTCTTCCTGTACCGGCGCTCGGACGCCATCTCCTGGCCGGCCGCCGCCGCCGTGCTCCTGCTGTTCGGCGCGGCGGTAAACGTGAAGGAACATACGGCGGTGTTGCCGGCGCTGCTGCTCCTGACCGACTACTACTGGAATCCGGGCTTCACGTTCCAGGGCATTCGCCGCAACTGGCGCCTCTATGCGCTGTTCGTGGCGGCANNGGCAGGCGCGCTGGCCGCGCGCATGATTCTGCGTCTCATCGCCGGCGCCGACACTGCCGGCTTCGCCTTGAAGGATTTCACCTGGATTCAGTACTTCTATACGCAGTGCCGGGTCGTCTGGGTGTACATCCGCCTGTTCTTTCTGCCCTACGGCCAGACTGTGGACTACGATTTCGCGATCTCGCGCACGGTGCTCGATCACGGCGCGCTGTGGGGCCTGATCGGGCTGGCCGCGCTGGCCGGCGCCGCGGTCTTTTTCCGCCGCCGCTACCCGCTGGCTTCCTACGGCTATCTCGTCTTCCTCTTGCTGCTTGCGCCTACCTCCTCGGTAGTGCCCATCGCCGATCCAATCGCCGAACGGCGCCTGTATCTGCCGATTCTGGGTCTGCTGCTGATCGCGCTGGAATTCCTGCGGCGCTGGAAGACGTCGCGCGGCAGGCTGGCCGCCGGGCTGGCCGGCTGCGCGCTTTTCGCGGGGCTGCTCACCTGGCAGCGCAGCCAGGTCTGGAGCAGTGCGCGGGCGCTCTGGGAGGACGCCGCCTCCAAGTCGCCCGCCAAGCAGCGCGTCCTGGAGCAGCTCGGCTTCGCTTACTATGCCGAGGGCCATTGCTCTCTGGCCGCGGATCGCTACCAGGCCGCGGCTCGGGCGGCTAAGCCCGATTACCGCCTGCTGGTCGATTGGGCAGGCGCCTTGGATTGCGCCAATCGGATGGACGACGCCCTGGACAAGCTCCGCCAGGCCGCCGCGCTCCTCCCGGGCGCGTTTGTGTACTCGGAGATCGGCAGGGTCTACGTCAAGCAAGGTAAGCGCGCCGAGGCGCTGGAGGCGCTCGATACCGCCATCCGGTTCAATCCCAGATTCCAGCCGGCGTACCTCTACCGCGGCGTCCTCTACGCCAACTCGAACGAATGGCCGGCCGCTGCCGCCGAGTACCGCCAGGCCCTGGCTCTGGACCCTTCCGACGAGCGGTCGCGGGCTGGGCTGGCGGAAGCGGAACGCCGCTTGAAGGGTCTTCGCTAACGTGGCCATCCGCATCGGAGTCAATGCGCTGTACCTCATCCCCGGCGGAGTCGGAGGAACCGAGATCTACCTCCGGCACCTGCTGGCGGCCCTGGCGGCGATCGACGAGGAGAACCAGTACGTCGTCTTCACCAACCGGGAGACCGGGACCGGCCTGGCGCCGGCTCGGCCAAACTTCCAGCACGCACCCCAGGCGGTGCGCGCCTCGATCCGCCCGGTGCGCCTTCTCTGGGAGCAGACGATTCTGCCGCTGGCCGCCGCACGGCATCGGCTCGACGTGCTCTTCAATCCCGGCTTCACCGCTCCCGCCCTCTGTCCTTGCCCCACGGTCACCGTCTTTCACGACCTCCAGCACAAGCGCCACCCGGAGTATTTCCGCTGGTTCGATCTGCCCTTCTGGCGGCTGTTCCTGTGGAGTTCGGCCCACACCTCCCGGCTCCTGCTGGCCGACTCCGAGGCCACCCGCGCCGACCTGCTGCGCTATTACCGGCTGCCCGAGAGCAAGGTCCGGGTTGTCCCCTTGGGCGTGGACGAGCGCTTCTTCGAGATCGGCCGGGAGCGTCGGGAACGGCAGTTGACGCCCTACTTCCTTTGCGCCTCCACCCTGCATCCGCATAAGAATCTAGGGCCGCTCATCCGGGCCTTCGCGGATTGGCGGCGCGCGCGGCCCGAGTTCCGGCTGGTCGTTGCGGGTCTCCGGGGATTCCATACCGCGGCCCTCGAGAGCCTCATCGCCGAACTTGGGCTCCAGAATGCGGTCCGCCTCACCGGCTGGCTGCCTCGCGAAGAACTGTACCTGCTTTTCCGCGACGCCTGGGCGTTCCTCTGCCCTTCCACCTTCGAGGGCTTTGGCCTGCCTTTGCTCGAGGCCCTCGCCGCGGGCCTTCCCACGGCCTGCTCGGCGATTGAGCCGCTCGCCTCCTTGGCCGGGGAAGCGGCCCTGATGTTCGACCCCTTCGACCCCCAGGCCCTGCGGGAAGCCTTAGAGAACGTGGCGTGCGACGAATCCCTCCGCGAGCGCCTGAGCCGGGAAGGCCCCCTTCGCGCCGCGCACTTCTCGTGGCGCCAGACGGCCCAGACGACGCTCAACGTCCTGCTCGAAGCGGCTTAGCCCTTCGACTTCCCGAACAGCCCCGCGAACATCGAGCTTTTCTTCTCGGCGGGCTCTTCCCCCGCCAGGTGCCGCGCCAGCGCGGTGATGGCCTTCCCGAACTGGCTCGCCGGAGGCGCGTGCTTGCCTTCCATCAGGGACCGCTGGATCGCCTCGTAGTCGCTGGGTAGCGTCTCGAAGACCTCCGCCTGAAGCGCGGTCTGGATGGCCTCCCGGCAAAGCCCAACCTGGTTCGAGTAGCGGTTGACGATGAGCCGGATCTTCGACGGTTCCAAACCCTTCCTGGCCAGGTAGGCCTGGGCGCGCTGCACGGCGTGAAGCGCTACCAATTCGTTGGTGGAGACGAGCAGCAGATCGTCGCACGATCTGGCCAGGGAAACGCTCCAGTCTCCGTAGGCGCCGGCGGTGTCCAGCACCACCGCGTCATAGAACCGGCGGGAATACTCCAGGATCGGCGTCGGGTCGGCCCCATCGGGGAGGCCCTCCAGCGGACTCTCCGGACTGAGCAGCACGTCCAGGCCATGGCAGGGCGTCACCAGAACCTTCCAAACGTCCTGTTCCAGGCCGCCGGAGTGCGCCAAAGCATCGGCAAAGCTGTAATTGGACTTAAGCTTGAGCAAGAATCCCAGCGTGCCAGTAAGACCGTCCAGATCCGCCAGGAGCACTTTGGCGGCTTTCTGCCGCAGGAGGAGGGCGAAAGCCAGATGGCAGGCCACGGTGGTAGCCCCGCAAGCGCCTTTCCCCGGCATCACGCAGTACACCCGGCCGAGGCTCTCGCCTCCGGCGCCCCCCGAGGAGTGGAGCCGGGACAACTTGGCAAGCGCGTTACGGAGTTGCTCGGCGGTGAACGGCTGGATCAGGAACCCGCTGGCGCCCTGGCGCAGGCACTGCAGGAACAGGTCCGGGTCGTTGGATCGCAGCAGAACGAATACCGGCGCCTCCGGGCATATACTGTTGAGAACGGACATGGCGGCGAAGGCGGCCCCGCGGTCGGAGGTGGTATCCAGAAAACAGTAGTCCAAGCCCTGGGCTGCGCATTGCTCCAGGGTCGCGCGATTGGGATAGGTTCCCAGCACCGTCAGAAGCGTGCGAGGGTGTTGGCTCTCGAACAGCAACCTCAGTTCGTCTGCCATCTGACGGTCCGGCGCCACCAGCAGGGCGCGAGCGGAATCGTGAAGGCGCGAGTCGGGCATGGTACGGGCGGCATTAGTGCCGCGCTTTCCATCACATCGACCCCCTGCCACGAATTATGAGACTATCCCTGCCCCAGGCGAACTAAACCTCTGTAAGGGACGCGCATAATCCCGCAGAGGGGGAGTTCGATCCGATGAGAACTAGCGTAGCGGTTTGGGACACGCAGCCGGTCAGCGCGGAGGGCTTGCGATCGCTGCTGGGCGCTTGTCCCGACCTGGAGTTCCTCGGCGCCAGCGGCTCGATCCCCGGCGCCCTCGAGTCCTTGGATTTCTCCCAGCCCGCCTTGCTAATCCTGGACAAGGCGTTTGGCGCGCAGGTCGTGCTGGATACGCTCACCGGTCTACGAACGGCCGGCCTCCCCGTGGCGGCGGTGGTCTGGGGCGTGTCGATGACCGGCGCCGAAGCGCTCCGCTTCATTCAGGCGGGAGCCAGAGGGATCATCCGCAAGTCGACCGACGTCGACACACTCCTGGTCTGCCTGCGCTCGGTGGCCTCCGGAGCCACCTGGATGGAACACAACCTGTTCCACGAGTCGCGCCGGGCGCAGGGCGACTTGCGGATCGGCCTGACGCCGCGGGAACAGCAGGTGATGGAGCTGGTCGGGCAGGGCTTGAAGAACCGCGAGGTGGCCAGGGAACTGGGCATCCGCCCGGGGACAGTGAAGGTCCACCTGAAGCACATCTTCGAGAAGACCGGCGTGCAAGGCCGCTATGGCCTGGCGCTGGCCGGCCTGGACACCGCTACCACCGGCCCGCCCCTGGTCATGAGCCAATCCGCCTGAGGGTTCGCATCGCGGCCGCACACGGAAGAGCGGGCCCCTCGGTACGTCAATCCCGGCTGATATACTTGAGGCAAGCGGCGGCCGAGCCGCGAGCCTGGTTATGGCCAACCCAACCTACTCCACTCCGGATTCCCCCGCGCCCGTCGCCGAGCTGGTCGCTACCCTCGGTAATGGCGCCAAAGTCAAGCGGCGCATTCCGCACATGCGCGCCTGCAATGAGAAGGACGCCAAGGGCAAACTGTGCGCCGGACACCTGAAGCGCTGGTATTTTTTCGGGGAGGAGATCAAAGAGCGCTTCGGCGAGAACGCCGAGATCTACCGCTGCGAGCACTGCCAGACGCTGTACTTGCCGAACCCCAACGAGCCACCTCGCTCCGGCACCCTGTCCTGGTGAACGGCACCCGGCCCCTGAATCCGGGGAAAGTGTTCCTGCCGCCCGCGCAGTGTAAAAAAATCCGCATCGGGTCTCAACTTTCCCGATGCGGTTCGCCCTGGTTGGGCTGGGATCTGGCCTCGGGCTGCCTGGAATTCGATTACCCGCTTCGCATCACATTCCTGGCGAGGCCCGCGTCCATCGTTCCTCCCATGAATGCCAGGCAGTTACCGCAACCCGTCGATCCCGGGTGAGAGTGCAGAAATAGAGAGAATGAGGCCGTTCCGTCGAGCTACAAAAAAACCCTCTGTTGCAACCTACAATCGAAGAGCGAGGGGCACATCGTCTAAACACCGGCTCCCGCAAGCACGCTGTCCAATCTAAGCCCACTCACCCCCCTTTTTGCCTGTTGCAGCAGAGGGCAGGTTTAAAGAGCTACTCCATCAATTCAGCCTCCTATGTAGCATGTGTGGGACCAGGAACGCAAGTCGGGAAACGATTGAAAACACGGGGGCGGGGCTTGGCGGGCCGTAGCGGCGCGTGGCGCAGCGGTGCAGCGGGTGTGTCACTATGACACAATCGAACCCAATGGGCGCTTCCAGACTCTTCTTGGCCGCTCTGCTAGCCTCCGGCGCGATCCTGGCGTGTCAAGCCCAGGCTGGCCCACGCCAGGGCGGCCAGGAGCCATCGCTGGAACCGGGCAGCGACCAGCCGGCATCGACTGGGCTGGAGAGCTATCAGATCTACGGCGAGCATCCCCTGCTGTTCCTGCGCCCGCAGCGTATCCGCCTGCTGCGCCGGGAGCGCGAGCGCCGCTCGGCGCGCTGGCAGCAGTTCGAGGCCTTGGTGGCCGGCCACGCCGTCATGCCCGAGCCGGGCTTCGCGCTGGCGCTCTACTACCAGGTCGCAGGCGACGAAACCGCCGGCCGCCGCGCCGTGGATTGGGCGCTCGCTTCCGGCGGCGACCTGCGCCAGCTTGCGCTGGTCTTCGACTGGTGCCAACCCTTGCTCAGCCAGCCTCAATCGGTAGCACTGGCCGCGAAGCTAGAGCGCGCGCTCGAACGGAGGCCGCCTGCCATGACCATCTCCGAGGCCCGCTCCCGCGCCCTGGCGGCAACGGTTCTCGCCGCTCGCGCCCCCCAACTCTCCCAGCGGGAATTGCGGAGCCTGGTCCAGAACTGGTGGCGAGGCGAAATCGTCCCCGCGGTCTCCAGCGGTCGAAACGTCGTTCCACGGGCCGAGATCTACGCCCTGTTCGAGTTGCTGCATGCCCTTCGCGACAATCTGAACATCGACCTGCGCGAATCGCTCCGCACGTTCTTCAAGCAACTCCCCGCGGCCCAACTGCTCGGCTACACAGGCGACATCGACCAGAAAGAGCTCAAGGAATATGCGAAGTACGGCTACACCGCGAACGACGTGATCGGTCAGTCCGGTGTGGAGGCAACCGAAGAGCTGTGGCTGCGGGGTCGGCCCGGCTCGCAGGTCATCAATGTCGACGCCCTCGGCAACCCCGTCGAAACCGTGAAGACCACGGCGCCGGTGAGCGGCGACGACGTCGTGCTCAACATCGACCTCAATCTGCAACAAGTTGTCGAGCAGGCGCTGACCAGCCGGATCGCATACCTGCAGTCAACCGGCTTGCCGGCCGACTCCGGCGCGGCTGTGGTGCTTGATCCAGAAACCGGTGCCGTTCTCGCCATGGCCTCGGTGCCCACCTACAACCCGTCCTGGTGGGTGGGAGGCATCTCCGACCAGCACTACCAGCTCTTGACGAGCAAGGCGGATCACGACCCCCTGATCAACCGCACGATCCAGGGGGGCTGGGCCCCCGGTTCGACGTTCAAGCTCGCGACCGCGACCGCGGCGTTGAACGACGGACTGCTTGCCAGCCTCGGGGGCTACATCAACGACCCCGGCTACTACCAGATCGGCCCACCTTGTAGCGGCGAGTGCACCTACTACGACAACACGAACAACGGCCAACACGAAGCAGGCCAAGGCGATATCCCAATCACCACGGCGCTCACGGCCTCCGACGACGTGTTCTTCTACACCCTCGGTGCCGACTACTGGTACGACTCGGCGACCTATGGCGAGATGCCCGTCCAGGACGTTGCAGAGAAGTACGGCTTCGGGCAGCTCACCGGAGTCGACCTCCCCGGCGAGTACCCCGGCCAGGTCGACAGCCCGCACTTGCGCCAGGTTCAGCACTCCTTGGCCCCGCAGGCCTTCCCCAGCTACTACTACGGCGTCGGTGACAACATCGAGATGGCCTTCGGACAAGGTGAGACACTCGTCACCCCGCTGCAGGAAGCGGTGGCGTACGGCACGTTCGCGACAGACGGCACTCGATACGCCCCGCAGGTCGCGAACTCGATCGTCTCGCCGACCGGCAAGGTCGTAAAGCGGTTCAAGCCGCGTGTCATGGCTCACGTCTCGCTGCCCGCGGATACCTACGCACAGATCCTGACCGGCCTCAAGGGCGCCATCTACGACCCGAACGGGACGGCTTATGCCACCTTCCAGGGCTACAACGGGATCCCGCTCGCGGGCAAAACCGGTACGGCCACGGAGAGCGCGGTCAACGGCGTGCAGCCCACGGCCTGGTTCGTCGCCTTCGGGCCGANNGGCTACGGAGCGGCAGCAGCCGCCCCGGTCGCCCGGCAGATCTTCACTTACCTGACCGCCCACCCGGTCGGTGCCCCGGACCTCCATCCTCCGGCGAACGCTCCCTGATCCCGATCGCCGGAGCACCTCGATCGCCCTTGGCGAGCCCGGGCCGCGCCCCGGCCGAGACCGAGTGACCGCGTGGGCTGCCCCGGGCGGACCCGGCGGAGGACTAAACTGCTGCTCACGATGACGACGTCAGGGGCTTTCATACAGCCGAATTCGGTTGCCACGGCGGTTTTGGTCGCTGTTGCGGTCGTGACTTGCAACGTCCTTTTCGCTGTCACCGACCGTGCCGTCTCCCCATCCTTTGCGGGGCCCCGCGGACGAGACGACGAAGAACGTGTTCTCGCTTTCAATCTCGGCGACCTGTCCGAGCGCACCGGAGAGGCAACTCCCAGCGGCGCTGCTCGAGGGATGCCACCAGCGCCGCTCGCCGGCGCGACCTTTAGAAGGGATCTTCCCGATGTTGGATCCGACGGCCGGCCGCCCGGCGTCTGTGCCGGACGCGCCCGAACGCGCGACCGACGCGCCCGAGGCGCCGAACAGTGCGCGCAACCCCGAGTTGGCCTCCTCGTTTGCCGACGCCGCAAGCGCGACGGTGGTGCCCCCAAGGCCGAAGATCGGCGACAGCCGACCGGCGCCGCCGATGCCCAAGGTACCCGAGGCTGCTCAGCCACGGCCGGGTAACGGGCGAGGGGGGCAGCTTCCCGCCTCGGGCCAGCAGTCCGAGCCCCAGCGCGCCCGGGAGGGCGGCAGCGTGGGTCCCGCGGCCGGCACGGGCACATCGGGCGGTGGTTCCTCACGACGCCGTCGCGGCCGCCGGGGCCGCTCACACGCTTCGGGGAGCGGCATCGGTTCGAACGCCGCGGACGCTGAAGCGGGTGCCGCGGGCCTCGATGACTCCGCGACGGACGCGGGCACGGGGAAGGCTCGCGCACCCGCCGCTCGAGCGCGCCGAGCCAGCGGGGCCGAGAAGCCTGGTGCCGTGACCGCGCCACGGCGTGTCTCAACGGTGGCGGGCGTCGGCGCATCCACCCAGTCGGCGTCTTCCCAGGGTCCGGCAGCCTCGGACGGCGCTCAGGTTCAACGGCCGGGTCGCGACCGGCGTGGCCGGCTGGTCGGTCGCTATCTCATGTGCGTGCACGTGGAGCTTGGAGCGACCCACATCGCGGTTCTCGAGGGCCGGGCGCTCATTGAGCACTTCGTGGCCCGTCCGCAGGACGACGCGAACCAGA
>PMEV01000444.1 GCA_003154855.1 Bryobacterales bacterium | reverse complement strand
GTCTACGAGCCGTACCTCATCCAACTCGGCTTCCTCAACCGCACCCCTCGCGGCCGCGTCGGAACCGAGCTCGCGTTCGACTATTTCAACGTCAAACGAAAGCTGCCGCACGACGGCCAGCCGGGGCTGTTCTGAGCCGCCGCCTGTTAGGATAAAGCCGTGGACCGCAAGGACCTCCAGGCGCTCTCCAGAATCCGAGCGAAGGAAGCCAAGGCGCTGCTCGACGCCGGCTTGCACGATGGCGCTTTCTATCTGGCTGGCTATGCCGTGGAGTGCGCGCTCAAGGCGTGCATCGCAAAAAAGACAAGCAGGCACGAGTTCCCGGATAAGGACCGCGTCAACAAAAGCTACACTCACAAGCTCGACGAGCTCATCAAGCTTGCGGAACTCGAGGAATCGCACAAGGCGGAGATGAAGTCCGCTTCATTTCGAACAGACTGGGGTTTCGTGAAATTATGGTCCGAAGAGAGCCGTTACCGAAGGCCCGACCCGAAAAACGCGGAAGGGCTCGTAGCGGCTATCATGAAAAGGAGAGGTGGGATCTTCTCATGGCTCAAACAGTACTGGTAAGAAATCCCGACGTCGCCGCCGGAAGGGAGATGCTTAAAGCCCTGGACGACAGCCGCGTCAAGATCGACGTAGCGCTATGGGCGCTCTTTCTGCGTGAGTATGGCGATTGGCGGCTTGTGCTTTCCTCTCGCCAGCTCGACGCTGAAGATCCCAGGGAAGCTTACGGCATTGTGTTCAAGGCTCTGGATCGGGCGCACATTGAAGTCATGAAGACCGAGCCAATCATGATCCTCCGCATGAAGGACCCGTTCGTACGCGAGCTGAGGCGGTCCTTTAGGGAAAAGGAAAAGGTGCGCGAAGGCAGGAACTTGGCCGGGACGATCGGTGACCGTTTTGTGGATCACAGCTATATCTACCGCATCTCGTAGTCTCACTTGGCGAAACTGACCTATCTCAGCCTCGGCTCCAATATCGGCGACCGCGAGCGAAATCTGCGCACCGCCATCGAGCGTCTCGCCGCGCCCGGTTTGCGCGCGCTGCGCACTAGCCCGGTCTACGAAACCGAGCCGGTCGACGTCACCGATCAGCGCTGGTTCCTCAACCTTGTGGTAGAAGCCGAGACCACGCTGTTTCCCTTGCAGCTTCTGGCGCGAGTGCAGAAGGTCGAGCGCGTGCTCGGCCGCGTGCGCACGGTACCCAAGGGGCCGCGCATCATCGATATCGATATCCTGCTCTACGGCACGGCCGTGATGCGCGGCGGCAAGCTGGAGATTCCGCACCCGCGCATGGCCGAACGGCGGTTCGTGCTTGTCCCCCTCCATGACCTCGCCCCAGATTTGCGGCATCCGGTTGTCCGCAAGACAGTCGCCGAGTTGCTCCGCGCCGCGCCGCCCGCGGTGGTGCGATTGATACACTCGTAGTTGAACGTGCCCGACCTCAACCAAGCCCTGAAGAAGTATTGGGGCTATGATTCGTTCCGGCCCATGCAGGAGCGCATCATTCAGAGCCTGATGGAGGGCCACGACGCCGCCGTGATCATGCCCACCGGCGGCGGTAAGTCGCTCTGCTACCAGCTTCCGGCGCTGGTTCTCGGCCGCACCGTGCTGGTGGTCAGCCCGCTGATCGCCCTCATGCATGACCAGGTGGCGCAGCTCGCCGACATGGGCATCCCGGCCGCCATGCTCAACAGCACGCAGCCGGCCGAGGAGCAGCGCGCCGTGATGCGCGCCGCCACTCAGGGCGCTTTCCGCCTGCTCTATCTTTCGCCCGAACGCCTGGCGCGGGAAGACACCGTGGCCTGGCTCGAAAAGGTTCCAATCGCGTTGTTCGCCATCGACGAGGCGCACTGCATTTCCGAATGGGGCCACGAGTTCCGCCCCGAATACCGCCAGCTCGCCACGCTGCGTCAGAATTTCCCCGATATCCCCATCGCCGCTTTCACCGCCAGCGCCACCCGCCGCGTGCGGCACGACATTCTCGATCAGCTCCGGCTCCGCGACCCGCACAAATACATCGCCAGCTTTCACCGCGCCAACCTGCGCTACGTGGTCGAAGAATGCGCCAAGAATTCTCACCGCCAGCGCCTGTTGCAGGCCGCGCGCGCATACGCCGGGCAGAGCATCATCGTCTACGCGCCCACCATCGCACTGGTCGAAGAGTTGGTCGATTTCCTGGGCAACCACGATATTCCCGCCGTCCCATACAACGGCCAGATGGAGGCCCGCGCCCGGCGCCGCAATCAGGAACGCTGGATGAACGACGATGTGCGCGTGCTGGTGGGCACCATCGCCTTCGGCCTCGGCATCAACAAAGCCGCCGTGCGCGCCGTCATCCACACCTCGCTGCCCAAATCCATCGAGCAGTATTATCAGGAAGCCGGCCGCGCCGGCCGCGATGGCCAGCCCGCCGATTGCGTTATGCTCTGGCAGCCCAAGGATACGGGATTGCTGGCTTACTTCATCGACCAGTTGCAGGACCCGCAGGAAAAAGAGCGCGCCTGGCAGCGCTACCACGCCGTACGCCGTTTCGTCGAGAGCGCCCGCTGCCGCCACCTGCAGATCTGCAATCATTTCGGGCAGACGCCCAAGTGGACACGCTGCGATATGTGCGACGTTTGCGGCAACCGGCCGGCGTGGCTCGATGAGCCCATCGTCGAGTCCTTTGCGAAGAAGAAAAAGAAGAAGGCGGCGCCGCCGGTTCAAGCGCCGCCGTCCAAAACCCCGCGCGCCGAGCCCGGCCGCGAAGCGCCGCCGGCCCGCGCCGCCGCACCCATGGCTTCCGTCGAACCCCCCGCCGACCGGGCGATGCTCGACTTCCTGAAGCAGTGGCGCCTTCGCGCTGCGCAACGCGCCGCTGTCCCGGCTTATGTTGTGCTCTCCGACGCTTCGCTCGAAGACCTTTGCCGGAAGCGCCCCTCCAACCTGCGCGAGTTGCTGCGCGTGTTCGGTTTCGGCGAACGCAAGGCCGAGCAGTATGGCAGCGAAATCTTCGCCGCGCTCGAAGCCTTCCGCAATGGCGCGCGCGCCGAGCGCCAGGAGCGCCAGGCTTCTCCAGCCGAAGAAACTACCGCGCTGCTCGCCGAAGGCAAATCGCTCGAGGAGATCGCCCGCATTCGAGGCCGCCGCCTATCGACCGTCGTCGAAGTGGTGGTGGAACTGGTCGCCGAAGGCCGCGTCGAATACCGCATGGACTGGGTCGGCGAGTCGCGCCACAACGAGATCGCCGACGCCGCCCGTCGCCTCGGCACCGACCGCCTCAAGACGCTCAAGGATGTCCTTCCGCCCGATGTTACCTATGAAGAGCTGCGCCTGGTGGTGGCCTGGGTGAAACGGCAGTCCGTCCAACCGCAGTAAGGACCCGCTCCGTTAGAGTCGCGGCTCCTAAAGCATGCCCCAACGGAACTCCTCAATGCTATCCTGAAGCTAACCCTCGTTTCGGACACACGCTTGAAAATCGGTTTTGTCAGTCTGGGCTGTCCCAAAAATCTCGTCGATAGCGAAGTCATGATGGGCGCCCTCGTGGCTCGCGGCCACGAGTTGACGCCCCATCCCGGCGACGCCGACGTGCTGGTGGTGAACACCTGCAGCTTCATCGACCCCGCCAAGAAGGAATCCATCGACACCATTCTGGAGATGGCGGAGTACAAGAAAACCGGCCGCGCGCGAAAGCTGATTGTCGCCGGCTGCCTGGTGGAACGCTACCGCGGCGATATCCGCAAGGAGATGCCGGAAGTGGATGCGCTGGTGGGTACCAACGAGCTCGAGCGCATCGTTGCATTGTGCGAAGGCGCCGCATTGTGCGAAGGCGCGGAAGACGGTGCCGGCGCTTCGCCCGCGGTCCCCTATCTCTACTACGACCTTACGCCGCGCGTGCTCTCCACGCCGCGCCACTTCGCTTACATCAAGATTGCCGAGGGCTGCGACCACCCGTGCAGCTTCTGCGTCATCCCGCAATATCGCGGCGCGTTCCGCAGCCGGCGCTTTGAATCGGTGATCGCCGAAGCCACGCGCCTGTTTCAGCACGGCGTGCGCGAAATCAACCTGATCGGCCAGGACACCACCTGCTACGGCGAAGACTTGGGGCTGCGCGACGGTTTGCCGCTGCTGCTCGAGCGGCTGGCGCGGCTCGAGACCCCGTCGGAGAAATGGATCCGGTTTCTCTACGCCTATCCCAACAAGGTGAGCGGAAAGCTGCTCGATACCATCGCCGCGTGGCCGGCCCTGGTCAAGTACATCGACCTGCCCTTGCAGCACTCCAGTGCGCGCGTCCTCAAGCGCATGCGGCGCGGCGCCAATGGCGGCGTCTTCTTGAGGCTGATCGAGAGGATTCGCGCCCGCATCCCGGGCGTCGCTATCCGTACCAGCATGATCGTCGGCTTCCCCGGGGAGACGGACGCGGATTTCCAGGAGCTGTGCCAGTTTGTCGAAGCGGCGCAATTCGACCGGCTGGGCGTCTTCTCCTACTCCGACGAGGAAACCAGCGCCAGCTACCACCTGGACGCCAAAGTGGACGGCCGGACGATCTACAATCGGAGACGGCGGCTTATGGCGATCCAGCGAAAAATCTCCCGGCGGCGAAACCGGGCCCTGATCGGCCGCGACGTGCAAGTGCTGGTCGAGGGACCATCTCCGGAGACCGATCTCCTGTGGCAGGCGCGCCTCGCGACCCAGGCGCCCGACATCGACGGAGTGTGTCTGGTCAACGACGTCCAGGGCCAGGCGCCGCGAGCGGGCGACTTCCGCCGACTGCGCATCACCGCCGCGCACGACTACGATCTGATCGGCACGCTGCTCCCGCCGGAGGGGGCACCCTTCCTCATCCTATGAAATGCCCCATCTGCAAGAGAAAAGTCGTCGCCGGCGGTCCCTTTGATCCATTCTGCAGCGAACGCTGCCGCCAGCAGGATCTGGCCAACTGGGCCACCGAGAGCTACCGGATTCCGGCGCCGCTGGAAGTTGAGCAGGAGCTGGAGGATGAGGACCGTGAATAGCGCCCGGCCCGCCGGCCCGCTCGCCACCGCGATTGGCACCTGGTTCGGCTGCGGGTTATCGCCTTTCGCTCCGGGAACCGCCGGCTCGCTAGGCGCGCTCCTGCCGGCCATCCTTTTGGCGCGCTACGCCGGCTGGCGGCCGCTGCACTTCGCCGCCCTGGCTCTGATACTCACGGCGCCGGGAATCTGGGCCGCCGGCCGCGTCGAACAGGCCGTCGGCGAAAAGGATCCTGGCAAGGTGGTGATTGACGAAGTGCTGGGCCAATGGCTGACCCTGGCGGGCGCGGCCGCGCTCAACTGGAAGAGCTGGCTGGCGGCCTTTTTGCTCTTCCGCCTCTTCGATATTTGGAAGCCTTTTCCGGTGCGCCAACTCGAGGCGCTGCCCGGCGGCTGGGGAATTGTCGCCGACGATCTCATGGCCGGCCTCTATGGCGCGCTTGTGTTATTCGCCGCCGGGTGCTTCAATCTCTATTGAGTATGTCCATTCGCAAGAACACGGAGGGGAAGCCCGAGATTTCGCGAGTCAGCCCGCCGGCGGCTATCGCCGGAGGGGAATTCCAGATCCGCGGCAAGGGGTTCCTCAAGTCGCAGCGGCCGCGCGTGACCTTCGGGGAGATCGATGCGCCCGTTGTCATCGGCTCGGATTCCTTCATCATCGCCCGGGTGCCCGATGGCGCCTCGGTGGGCGAGCTGACCATACGCAACGGCGAGCAAGCCAGCCCGGCCTACGCCTGCGGCCTTGGCATTCCCATTGCCGACTCGGTTCATCCGGTAGCCAATCCGGCGGTGGATGCCGCGGGGAACATCTTTACCACCTTCAGCGGCTCGCGCGGGCAGAACACACCGGTTTCGGTCTACAAGATCGACCTGAACTACAACCTGAAGCCGTTCCTCTCCGACGTGATGAACTCGACCGCGCTGGCGTTCGATTCCCAGGGCCTGCTCTACATCTCGAGCCGCTACGATGGCGTCGTTTATCAGGCTACGCCCAGCGGCAACATGTCGGTCTACGTCGAGGGAATGGGCGTCGCCACCGGCCTGGCCTTCGATCCCGCGGGGGACCTATACGTGGGCGACCGCCAGGGAACGATTTTCAAGATCAGCCAGCAGCGGCAGATCTACGTTTTCGCCACGCTCGAGCCCTCCATCGCCGCTTTCCACCTGGCGTTCGGCCCCAACGGCTACCTCTATGCCACCGGGCCGACCACTTCGAGCTTCGACTCCCTCTATCGCATCTCGCCCGCCGGTGAAGTCGAGGTTTTCTATCGCGGGCTGGGGCGTCCTCAGGGGCTGGCCTTCGACTCCGAGAACCGCCTCTACGTGGCCGGAAGCCTGGGTGGGCGCCGCGGCGTGGTCCGGATCGGCCCGGACCGCCAGCCCGAACTGTTCCTCTCCGGCCCCAACATCGTGGGGCTGGCCTTCACCCCATCCCGCTCGATGATAGTGGCTACCAACGGCGCTCTCTTTCGCGTGGACGCCGGCCTAGAGGGGCGTCCGCTTTTCTAGATGAACGCCGAAATCATCGCGGTTGGCTCGGAGTTGCTCACGCCGCAGCGCGTGGACACCAATTCCCTTTGGCTCACCGATCAACTCAATGCGCTGGGCGTCGAAGTGACCGCCAAGACCATCGTGGGCGACCACCGCGAGCGGCTGGCCGAAGCCGTCCGCGCTGCCTGTGCGCGTTCGGAGCTCGTGATTCTCACCGGCGGCTTGGGACCCACCGAAGACGATGTAACGCGCGACGCCGTCGCCGCGGCGCTCGACCGGACCCAGCAATTTCGCCAGGACATCTGCGACGCCATCGACCAACGCTTCCGCCGCTCCAACCGGGTGATGGCCGAGATCAACAAACGGCAAGCTTTCGTCCTGGAGGGCGCCGAAGCGTTGCCTAACCCCAACGGCACCGCGCCCGGCCAGTGGGTTCAAGACGGCGGCCGCGCGGTCGTGTTACTGCCGGGACCGCCCAACGAAATGCAGCCCCTGTTCGTCAAGGAGTGCCTTCCGCGGCTCCAGCGCATGCTGCCGCCGCAGGTCATTCGAACCCGAAGCTACCGCGTCGCGCTGATGGCCGAATCGGAAGTGGACCAGCGCATTGCGCCGGTCTACACGAAATACGCGAATCCGGCGACCACCATCCTGGCCGCCGCCGGCGACATCCAGATCCACTTGCGCGCACGTTGTGCTGCCGAGGCCGATGCGGAATCGCTGCTGGCCGAGGTCGGCGGGCAGATCGAGGCCCTCCTGGGCGACTGGATCTACTCGAGGAACCTGGACCCGCTCGAGGTGGTGATCGGCTGCGCGCTGCGTGCCCGCTCGCAGACGCTGAGCGTCGCCGAAAGCTGCACCGGCGGCCTGCTGGCACAGCGCATCACTTCGGTTCCCGGGGCCTCGGACTACTTCCTCGGCGGCTTCCTCACCTACTCCAATCGGATGAAGACCGAACTGCTCGGCGTACCGGAAGACCTGTTGCGCGAGCATACGGCGGTGAGCGAGCCAGTCGCCGAGGCCATGGCGCGCGGCGCCCGGCTCCGCACCGGTTCCACCTACGCGCTTTCGGTCACCGGAATCGCCGGCCCAGGCGGAGCTACCGAAGCCATACCGGTGGGCGCCGTGTTCGCCGGTCTGGCCGGCCCCCAAACTTGCCGCATCCGCCGCGCCCACTTTCTGGGCGACCGCGACCGCGTCCGCGCGCTAGCCTCCCAGCTCGCCTTGGACATGCTCCGCCGCGAACTCGCCGGGCTATGACGGCTGCCCGCTCGGCCCCTGGGGCGGATGTTCCGGCACGCGCTCGACCACGACCGTAAAGTGGGCCACCATCCCCGCCAGAGCGCCCAGCGCCGCCAGTAACGGAGCGATGATCGCGCCCGCGGCGGCGATGGTGACCGGGATCTCCATGAACGTGTGCCCCTTCTCGTCCCGTATGATGAGCCGCCGCACGTTGCCTTCGTGAATCAGCACCTTCACCTTCTCGACCAGGTCCTTGCCCAGGACTTTGAGTTCTTCGCAAATCCGTTCCATAGCGGCGATGGTAGCTTATCGCGGAGGCCGGCACAATGGGGCGCTCCGTCCTGTCGGCGCTCCGTCCAGGGTATGATGGACCGGAAGAGCGAGTCTGAGATGGGGTTTCCAGCCGACAGCAAAGACGCCCCGGCGTCGCGGTCCTGGTCCGACGGCCTGACGTCCCGCGTGCTGGGCTTCTGGGCTGGCGACTGGCTCCGCACGCACCGCGGGATCGCGGCCGCCGGCGCCGTGGTGCTGATCGCCGCTCTCGCGGCTGCCATCGGGCCGATCCATGTACGGCTTTACGGCCATGACCTGTTCTTCCTGTTGGACAACGGCTGGCGAGCGCTGCATGGCCAGCGAGTGCACGTGGATTACTCGAGCGGCTGGGGCCCGCTGACATTTCTGCTGATTGCGGCAGCACTGGCAGTCTCCGGCTGCAGCGTCGGCGCCATCGGTTACACCAACGCTTTCGTGGCTACGGTGGCCGGCTTGTGGTGCGCATGGCTGGCCGCGGGAAGATCCCGCACCTTGACGGCCGTTGTATACCCCTGCTTCGTCGCCCTGCTGGTTGCCGCGCCCTTCGCGCTGGGCGACGGCTTCTGGTGGACCTCCCACGCGATGGTTTACAACCGTTACGGGTATGCGCTCTTGGCAATCGTCATGCTCGAGTGTTACCAGCCGGCCTCCGAGGATCCTCCATCGCGCCACAGGCGGTGGGGCGAGCCGATTCTGACGGGCTGCGCCATGGCCCTTCTGCTGTTCCTGAAAGTCTCCTATTTCCTCGTCGCGCTGCCCATAGTCGGGATCTCGCTGCTGCTCTGGGAGCGTCGCGGGCCGCGCGCGCTGGGGTACGCGGCCGGCTTTGCCGCGACGGCGCTCGTTTTTCTCGCCTACTTGCGCTTCGACGTGGCCGCGATGGTCAACGATCTGGCCGAGGTGGGTGCGGCTCGGCGCGCCACCCTGGGTTTGCGGAATACGCTGGAGGACATCCTGACCGGGGCCTTCAACCATGGGGCGCCGCTGGTCCTTCTGGCCCTGGGGTGCGCGTGGTCGACCAGGAGTCTGGAAAAAGGTGCGTTCTCATTTTGGCGCGCCTGCCGGTATCCGTTGGCCGCCGTGACGGTGGCCGCCGCCGACGTTTTGCTGCTCGTCACCAACGCTCAAGTGTCCGCCTTTCCGCTGGTGGCCCTTTTCGCCGTGCTGCTGCTGTTTTCGATGGAGCCCGCCCTGCTCCCTTCCGCGCCCGCGACATCCAGAAAGCGGGCCACGGTCCTCCTTCTGCTTGCGGGATGGCTGGCTGGCCCGACAATGCTCGTCCAGGCCCTGGGGCTGGCATACGCCTTGGTGGATGCCAGGACCAATCCCAATCCACCGGGTATCTTGAGGTTTGAATCCCCGCGGTTACGTCCGCTGGTCATGTACGACGCGGACATCGTTGACGTCGATAAGTACTCGAACGGCCACGAATACGTTGGCAGCCTGAACGACGGCATTCGATTACTGCTCGCGCGCACGGGCCCGAACGACAAGGTCGCGAACCTGGATATGGCCAACCCGTTCGCGTACGCACTAGGACGCGAGCCCATTCGAGGCGGCATCGCCTCTGCCGGGTACCGCGACACGCTCGACGACCGGCACCATCCCTCGCCCGCCCGGTTCTTCGGAGATGCCGCGGTCGTGATGATCCCCAAGTATCCCGCTGAGGCTCCGCGATTCTATGACGGCTACCGGAAGATCTACCAACCGGCTCTGGAGCGGGGTTTTCGGCTCGAGGCGGAATCCTCGAGGTGGTGGCTGTACCGGCGAGTCTCCCCGCTGGCACGCTAGCTCGCTTCAGCGCGGGCGGCTGGCGGGCGGAACGATCCCGTTCATGCGGAGGTAGACTGCCGCTTGACCGTAGTGGTCGAAGCTGTGCCAGATGGTGACGTTGGCCATGAAGATCCGGGATACCTTCCCGTCGCCGAAGGCGGACGGGACCATATCGGTCAGATTGGCGTCGGTGAGCCTGGCCATGGCCTTGTGTCCATAGGCCATCGCGTCCTTCAGATACTGGACGACGTCCACCTTCGACTTCAGGGTAGCCGGGCCATTCTCGTCCGGGCCCATCTCGCTGGGGTTCTTCTCCTCGAGCACCGCCGCCGAGACTGCGTAAATGACGGCTGCGGCGTGCGACACCTGCTGGCTAAACGTGCGAACTCCCTTGAATTCGCCTGCCATGGGAGCGAAATTGAATTTCTCGGCGGGCATGGCCTCGGCCAGCGGCA
>PMEV01000194.1 GCA_003154855.1 Bryobacterales bacterium | reverse complement strand
CACGTCCAAAGCGTCTGCGACGAGGCGGGCATCGCGCATCCCACCATCATGAGCGAGAGCGGCCGCGCCGTGGTCGCCTACCACAGCATGCTGGTGTTCAACGTTCTCGGTGTCAGCGGCTCCGGCGAGCAGGACCCGCCGCCGGAAGTTTCGCCCGAGGCCGAGCAGCCGCTGATCGATCTCCAGGAAACCTACCGCGCGCTGAGCACCAAGAACCTCCTGGAGGCCTTCCACGACGCCCAGCAGGCCCTCGACCAGGCCCTCAACCTGTTCAGCCTCGGCTACCTTCCGCTCGAGCAGCGGTCGCTCGCCGAGAACCTCTACTGGTCCATCTGCCGCCGCATCCAGCGCCTGGCCAAGGACCTCGAGTTCTTCCCCGAGGAGCTCGAGGGGCTGGACGCCCTGCTCTCGGATACCTACTTCTGCAACTTCTCCATCTTCCAGAGCATGCCGGACAGTTGGGCCATCAAGCAGTTGTTCCCCATCATGCCCATCCACCGCCTCGACGAGCGCCCCACGCGGGATGCCGTGCTGGGCGACATCTCCTGCGACTCCGACGGCAAAGTGGACCAGTTCATCGACCGCCGCGACGTCAAGCGCACCCTGCCCCTGCATCCATTCAACGGGTCGCCCTATTACCTGGGCGCGTTTCTCATCGGCGCCTACCAGGAGATCCTGGGCGACCTGCACAACCTGTTCGGCGACACCAACGCCGTGCATGTCAGCCTGAACGGCAACAACGAGATCATCCTGGACACCGTGATCAAGGGCGATACCGTGCGCGAAGTGCTCGACTACGTCCAGTTCCGGGCCGAGACTCTGCTGGCCGAGTTCCGCCGCGACGTCGAGGCGGCGCTGCGCGAAGGCCGCATCGGCTACGAGGAATCCGGCCGCCTCCTGCGCTTCTACGAGGACGGCCTGCAAGGCTACACCTACCTCGAAGACGCCCACGAGCGGTAACCCTCGCGGGACCGACAGCAGACCCGGCTGGCCACTGTGGACGCGTTCCGAACGTTCCGCACAAGGCAGGAGATCTGCGCCACCCGTGCCAATCCGGCTACAGCTCCACACCACCGAACAAGTCGCCGGTCGGCCATCCAATCGTGTGAGAATAGGGTTTCAGGAGAAAACGATTGACAGAAACTCGAGACTGCAATACGATGAGGCTGAAAACACAACCGATAAGAATTGTTTGATGCCCAGAACTGCGAGGCCGTCCAATCTTCCGGATTTCGAGAAACCTCCGGTCACGGAGATTGTGCTGTCGATACAATTTGAGCGAATACGATTTGGGATCCGCGACATCGGGTTGCTGTGGAGAGAGTTTCGAAGCGCTTTTCCTGGATTCGAGGAGCGTCCGCCCTTGCAGGCAGTGTTCGAGCGTTTCGAGCCGGGAGCGCTGAGTGCACCGGAGGTGCGATTCGAGCTCGTGGACAAGCCTCCTATGCCGAGGATTTGGTTTCTCAATGAGGCGGGTACGGTGCTGATTCAGATTCAACCCGACCGGTTCATCCACAACTGGCGACAAGTCCAGCCAGGGGACACGTACCCCCGGTATGAGAGGGTCAGAGACTCGTTCGTTCAAGAGGTGGGGGTTTTTCAGTCCTTCGTAAACAAAGAAGATCTCGGCGAACTGGTCATAAACCAATGCGAGGTCACGTACGTCAACCACATTGTGGCCGGCGAGGGTTGGGAACGCCCAGGGCAGCTCGGCCGCATCCTCCGCCAATGGTGTGATTTGCCACCCGACGGTACCTTGCCAGAACCAGAGGGCGCCACGCTCGAGGTCCACTATATAATGCGTGATCCCGCTGGCGGGCCGATCGGGCGTCTGCATGCCCGGCTCGAACCGGCAATCAGAGCCAGCGACAAGCGACCATTGTACGTTCTCAACCTGACTGCTCGTGGGATTCCTCAAGGGGAGGGGATCGAGGGCGCGCTTAGATTTCTGGATCTCGGTCGCGAGTGGATCGTGCGCGGTTTCGCAGCTATGACAACCTTCGAAATGCACGAGATCTGGAGGAGAACCGATGGCTAGCATCGCGATGCTGCTTGACGAGCCGCCGATCAGGTACCTGAGCGAGCGGGAGCGCGCCGACCAAGCCACCACATCCGCGGAGTCCGTCCAAGAGACTCTATCGGGCAGGCAACTCCTGTCCTCGACGGTAATCGGGAGCGGGCGTTCCGTTGGCCGACTGACATTGGTCGGGCCGCTAGGGCGCGGGTCGGTTCCGTGGGCCCTCCCCACGGCGCGAGCTCTATCGGCCCTTACCGAGTTACCCGCTGGCTGGAACTCGTATTCAGCGCCACCCGTCGACCGCCAGACGGCGGTGGCCGCGTTCGAACTGCTGGCCCGCATCATGCTGCGAGATACCCCAGGGCCGGCAATCGTGCCGACCGTCCGCGGGGGCGTGCAGTTCGAATGGCACACCCCCGAGTTTGACTTGGAAATCGCTGTTCTGTCTCCCTTCAGGGCTGAGGTTTTCTACGAGGATCCGGGCGGGCACACGTGGGAGGTCGCGTTCCCACACGCTTACCTCCAGTTGGAGCAGGTGATAGCGAGAATGACCGCGTAGCCCTCGCATGCCCGAGCCGCCGTACACCGACGACACAACAATTCGCGACGACGCAAAGCTCCTACGGCGAGTGCCCCCGCACCATTTCGCCATCGATCCGAAGCGAGAGGGCGGTCTTAGAGCGTCATCGGCCGCGTTCGATGACGACGAAGATGGGCCGATGTCCGTATACCTCGAGGAAATCCTCACGGCCGGAGGTCGGCACGCGCGGTGCGTGCTGGCCGGACACAAGTGCTTCGCCCTGGCGACGATCTCTGCCGGTTCGGCACGCGCCCATGGGCAGAAGATTGTGAGAAACCCGCAGCCCTCAGAACCTGCTCACACACTGGTTTGCGAGCCCAAACCCAAGGCGGTTCAGAAAGCACTTGAAAGAGCCTCCCGGTGGGTGATACGGCCGCTCGTTACCCTCCACGGCGATATCCAAGGCGCCGCGGGCGATCTCATGGGTGAGAATGCTCCAATCGGTGCCGCCACGGTTGACTGTTTGCGATCCTGCGTTAAAGCTATCGACGCCATCATGGTGACGAACGCAAACCGCACTGTCGCCCCACCATCGGTTTTCACAGCACTCCAGGGTTGTCGCTTTTCTCTTTCCGCGGCCTTGTCAGCGCTAAGTGTTCGTGACCCGGCAACCGCGCGTAATTCCCTCGTCGAAGCCTCCGACGCGATTGGGAGAGTGATTCCTGTGAACCTGGGGCAGGAATAGGAGCACTCGAACGGATGTGTAGTGGCCCAAGGGCGACATCTGGGCAAAGTCGTCGCCCCCCTTCAGGCGGAGCACTCCGGGGGGCGCGAACCTGCTGGACATACAAGAAGGGCTTGGCGGGTCATCCTGGATGCGGTTCGAACGTGTCGCTCCCGGCAAGCCATCGGTTCCGTGGCTCTCGAACCAGGCGAGTGAGACGCGTAAACTGAGTTCTTGGGGAAATCGAACCCTGCAACCGATTGAAACGGCGTGCTTCCCTAGTCAAGCCACGAACCCGCAATCCTTCTCCTCACAGCCCAGCCGCTGGTAGCTGCCTCGCGGCGCGAACCTCGCCGATGGCCGCCCTCATCCCTCCCCTGAGGCCAGCTTTCAGGATTCCAATCCAGAACCAACCGGCGCGTCCAGTACCTCCCGAACCTTCGCCGCCAGTTCATCCGGGATGAAGGGCTTCTGAATATACGCCGAACCACTGGCCGGCGCGCCCCGGTGGGCAATCACATCCTCCGCATAACCGGACATCAGAATCACCCGCAGGTCTGGCCGCAACTCCCGCAGTTGTTCGGAAAGGGCGCGCCCGTCCATTCCGGGCATCACCACGTCCGTCAACAGCAAATCGATCCGGCCACCGTGCCTCGTAAAGTNNTTCGCCTCCTCCGCTGCCACGCCGCCATCCAGACGCGGCAAGTAGATTCGGAACGCGGACCCTCGGCCCGGCTCGCTTTCCACCTCAATCCACCCGTCGCTTTGCCGCACGATGCCATACACCGTCGCCANNNNTTACGCACTTCCTCCGTCATTCCCGTTCCGGTGTCGGCGACGGTCAGCCGGACATAGCGTCCCGGAGCGGCATCCAACTGGCCGGCCGCGGCAGCCTCGTCCACTTCGACGTCCGCCGTGGCGATTTCGAGTTGGCCTCCGTTGGGCATCGCGTCTCTGGCATTCACCGCCAAATTCATAATCACCTGATGGATCTGGTCCGGGTCGGCCATCNNCCAGTCCCACTTGAGGGGTCAGCCTGGTGACCAGTTCGATGTCCTCCCTGATCAGCCGCCGCAGCATCCGTTCCGCATCCGCGACGATGCCATTCACGTCGATCGCCCGGGGCCTTATATGCTGCTTCCGGCCAAAAGCCAGCAATTGACTGGTGAGACTGGCGGCCCGCTCGCCGGCGTTGCCGATCTCCAGAGCGTAGCCTCTGAGCGGGTCCCGGACCGCCAACTGGTTCGACAGAAACGCCGCATACCCGTTGATTACGGTGAGNNTTGTTGAAGTCGTGCGCCACGCCGCCCGCCAGACGGCCCACCGATTCCATCTTCTGGGCCTGGGCCAGTTGATCCTGCAGAAGTTCCCGCTCCTCCTCGGCCCGCTGGCGGTCGGTGATGTCGTTGAACGTCACAATGAGCTTGTCCGCCAGAAAAGCGGCGTAAAGCTCGCAAATGCGCACGCTCCCATCCTGGCAGGTCACCCGGTAGACTCCCGTGTTGACCGCTTGCGCGGATTCCCTCACCGTTTCCAGAGCGGTCGTCCACCGCTCAATCAACGCGCGCCGGTAATCGGGATCCGGGTATGCGATCTGATACCACTCCACCGCGCTCGGCGCCGTATGTCCGAAAAGCTTGAGGGCGCTGCGGCTCCAAAACTCAACGTTGTCGTCCTGAACGTCGACCATGGCAATGGGGAACGGTGTCGCATCCAGGATGGCGCGGAGTCGTATCTCGTTATTCCGCAAGGTCTCCTCCGCCCGCTTGCGGTCGGTGATGTCCCGCAAGAAAGACACAATCCAACCGCCTTCGGTGGCGCGGTACTGAACGCTGATTTCGACTTCAAAAATGCTCCCATCCTTGCGGCGGTGCCGGCTCTCGAATCGAGCTTCGCCCCGCGTCATGATCTTTTCAACGTGGGCCGCTGTATCGCTGGCTGTTTCGTTGGCCTCCAGGTCGGAAATCGACATGGCCAGCAGTTCTGGCGCGCTGTAGCCGCTCATCCGGCAGTAGGCTTCATTGACTTCCAGCAATCGCCCCTCGGTGTCCGTCAGCCACAAGCCGTCCATGGCCGTTTGGAGGATGGTTCGGTGCCTCTCCGCACCCTCCCGCAGCGCCGCCTCGGCGCGCTTGCTCTCGGTGATGTCGCGGGCGCACATGAGCAGGAGCACTTGTCCTTGCCTGACAAAGCACCGCGCGGTGATATCGATGGGAAAAACGGTTCCGTCTTTCTTGCGATGAAGACGCAGCGGGATTCGGAAGACCCGGCCTGGCTCTTCCCGCGCCTCCTGGATGCGCCGGCGCGTGTCCTCGGGTTCCGCCGACAGCTCCGTGCTCGTCTTGGTGAGCAACTCATCCCGGTCGTAACCATAGAGCACCGTCGCCATGTGATTGGCTTCCATGATCTGGCACGTCTCGGTGTCGACCAGGAAGACCGCGTCGGATGACGATTCGAATAATTCCCGATAACGGCTTTCGCTCTCCCGCAGCGCCTCCTCGGCCCGCTTGCGCTCCGTGATGTCCAGGATCTGCGTCACGAAATGCAGGGGCTTGTTCTGGGCGTCCCGAATCAACGTGGAGCTTACCAGCCCCCAAACCACCGTTCCATCCTTGCGCAGATAGCGCTTCTCGAGATGGAACATCTCCGTTTCGCCGGAAAGAACCCGGCGCGTAAGATCGGCGCCGGCTTGCCAGTCTTCCGGGAGGGTCACGTCCTGAAACGTTTGTCCCAGCAACTCCGATTCCGTGTAACCCAGCATTTTGCAGAGCGCGTCGTTGACCTGGAGAAAACGGTAGTCGGGCGACACCAGCGCCATCCCCGCGGCCGAATGCTGGAACATGCGCCTGAACCGCGCTTCGCTCTCCCGCAGCGCCTCCTCGGCCCGCACCCGCTCGTCCACATCCACGATATAACTGAGCGTTCCCCGGATGCTTCCATCGGGTTCCCGGAAAGGGACTTTTGAGTACAGCGCCCAGATCGCCTTTCGGCTGTGAGCCCCCGACCACTTCACCAACTGGTTCCAAACGCTTTTTCCGGTTCGGATCACCTCCAGGTCGCGATCCCGGCCTTGCTGCGCCACTTCCCGTTCCTTGACGATGTCGAACGTCGTCCGGCCAACGATCTCTTCCGCGGGCAATCCCACGAAATCGGCAAATGCGGAGTTGACTCTTTCGAAACGATCGTCCTTCGTCTTGACGGCAATCATTACCGGCGCGGCATCCAGGATCGCCCGCGAATGCCGCTCTGTTGTCTCCAGCGCCTCCTTCGCCCGCTCCAGCGCATCGCCGATGTGACGCGCGGTCCAGGCGGTGAGCGCCACGATCGAGACACACGCCACGATAACCGTCAGGAAGTGCGCCAGCGCCGGATTCAGTCCTCCCGACGCCCCGCTCACCGTGTCCAGCCAGCCTTCCAGGAGAACCAGCGCCAGCACTCCCGGCAGGAAGGCGCGCAAGAGCATGCCGCGCGTGGATTCGCCGGTCCATGCACGCAACGCCGGCGTCCCGGGCAGCGCCAGGATGATCTCGCCCGCGCCCACCAGGACCAAGGCCAGGGCCGTGGGCACCGCCACGGGAATGGTGCCGCCGCCATACAACAGCGGAGCTCCGTAGGCACGCCCCAGCGATACCACCAGGCTGCCCGCGGCGCCCACAAACGCCAACAGGCTGGCGCACGAGGCGGCAAAACGCCACCGGGTGGCCCGCAGCAAGAGCATCAGTGCTGCACTTTCAAGAATCAACGCCCCGGCAGTCGAGGGCGACATCCGGCCCAGCGGGAGCTGGCCGAACATTGCTGGCGTCAATACCAGCAGGGCCAGCAGGAAGGGGAGGACTGCGGCGGCCAGCGCCAGATAGCGGCCCCAGCGACGCGCGCCCCAGCGCGCCTTGCTGAAGACTCCGCTACTGAGAAGCAGGACGGCCGGCGCGGTGCTGGACCCCATCGGAGCGTATTGCCGCCACTGCCCGGCCAGGGCCAGCGCGTGGAACAGCCAACCCGCCGCAGCCAGCAGCGCAATACCGAAGGCTCCTCCCGCGCACCACTGTGCGAACCACTCCGTCCGCGCGGACGGTCTCGCATGCAAAGAGGCCGATTGCCGCAGCATCGTTCACTCCTCTCCCCTAAGTACGGCGCGAGGGGCGATTCCCGCTGCTCGAACCGCCCGAGAGCTTGTACCATAATACGCCGCCGTTGGCCGCAAATCACCCTTCGTGCCGCTCAACGACCCAGGTTCCCTGGCGGACCACTACCTGAGCTATTCCCACGGCCGCCCGCGGTCGAGCGCCGGCGGTTGCTCGGAGAGTGGCGGCCTGGAACGGGAGGAGTTACCCAGGTCGCTGCGCGAGAGGGCCTCACCCGGGGCCAGGGGCTTCTTGGCAGGTGGCTGGGAGGCAGGGACTTGAACCCCGATAGGCAGATCCAGAGTCTGCAGTCTTACCGTTAGACGACCTCCCAACTCGATCCAGCAGCGTCGTCTCCCATCATTCTAGCATCCACGACCGGCCCGCGAAAGCTCACAGAGCCGTAGAGTGCTTGGTGCGGATGGCGCGGGCGCGCGCCTCCAGGATCGCGGCGTCATCGCTCCGATACAGGCCCCGCAGGACGGATGCGTAGTCTTCCAGCCGGTCGGCAACGCGGGGATGTTCCTCTCCCAGCGCCTGTTCGAAGGCCGCCAGCGACATCTTGTACAGCGGCTCGGCCTCGGTCACCCTGCCCTCCGAGTAGTAAAGCTCCGCCAGGTCGGCCAGCGTCCCGATGAAGTCGGCGTGCCCTCGGCCCAGCGCCTTCTCCTGGATGGATAGGGATAGCCGGTACAGCGGCTCGGCCCGGGCGAACTTCTGCTGCTTGCGGAAGATCCGCGCCAGTTTCTTGAGAGTCTGGGCCACCTTGGGATGGCCGCCGCCCTGCAATCGCTTGCGGAGTTCCAACGCCCTCCAAAGGTTGGCCTCCGCCTCGGAGTAACGTTCCTGATCCGTGTAGAGCGTCGCTAGCTTGGTCAGGACCACTAACGTGACCCAGTCCTGTTGCTTGCAGAAATCCAGGATCTCGAGTGCGCGCTTCAGGGCTAGCAGCGCCTCCGAACTCCGCCCTTGGTGGGAGCACACGTCGCCCAGGTTCTGAAAGGCCAACGCCAGGTCCGGATGCTCAAGCCCCAGCGTCCGCTCCCAGATGGCGAGGGCGTCGTCAAAGGACGATTCCGCTTCCGGGAATCTCCTCTGGGCTTTGTACAGGCCGCCCAGGTTGTAGTGCAGCGTGCCCAATTCGGGCTTCTCCGCCCCTTCCGCCTGATTCATCAGCGCAATAGCCCGCTGCAAAAGGGGCTCGGCGCCCAGGTACTTGCCCAGGTAAAAGTACAGCACGCCCAGCCGGTTCAGCGTCGCGGGCAAGCTCGCATGCTCTGGCCCCAGGCTCTCCGCCTCCTCGAGCGCTTTGTGCATCGCCCAAACTGCCCGCTCGAGATCCCCGAGATAGAACGCCCCCTCCGCCAAATCGACATAGCATTGCCAACTGGCCTCCAGCACTTCCTTCATCCGATCGTCGATTTCGGGAGCTCCCATAACTCGGATTGGAAACAATTGTAACAGTGTATGCCCTCCAAAGCGAGCGCCAATCGGCGCACCCGCAACCAGCCGGCCGCAACCCGTAGCCGACACCGGTGCACCGCATCCGGCGCTCCCCCTGCCGCCCTCCAGCTTGTTGATAGAATGGCCCTATGGTGCGGTTTTCAAGCCTCCTTCTGATAGCAGCCGGCGCGGCCCTCCTGGCGCAGCAGCAGCCCGGCAATCCTCCCCCGGCGACGGCAGTTCCCCAGGCGCCGCCAGCGCTGGACCAGGCTCTCCGCAGCCGCGTCCAATTCTTCTTCCAGGCCCACGTGGACGCTAAATGGCGCCTGGCGGACCAGGTGGTCGCCGAGGACAGCAAGGACAACTTCTTCGCCATGCAGAAGCCGCGCGTCCTGAGCTTCGATATCGCCAAGATCGAGTATTCGGACAATTTCCAGCGGGCCAAAGTCACCGTGAACTGCGAAGAGGACATGATCATGATGGGCGCCGGCAGCGTCAGGCTCAAGATGCCGCGCTCCAGTGACTGGAAACTCGAGAACGGCGAGTGGTTCTGGTATTTTGATCCGAACGCCGTCCGCGAGACCCCCTTCGGCCCTATGAAATACCTGACCAACGGCGCCCCGGGCGAGCAGTCCCCTCCCACCCAGCTCACTATGCCTCAGGGGCCCAGTGCCAAGGATATCCAGACGAGCATCAAGCTCGACAAGATGGAGGTTTCCCTCAAGTCCAACGAGCCCTCCTCGGATACCGTCACGGTCTCCAATGGCATGCCGGGTTGGGTCACGCTGGCGCTGCAACTGCCCGAACTCCCCGGCCTCGACGTTAAGGTGGACCAGAAGAACGTCAAGGCCGGCCAGCAGGCCCATATCACGTTCCGCTTCGACCCCAGCGCCGGGGCTGCCCCGCCATCCGAGGTGGTCAACCTGCTCGTCAATCCCACCGGCATGCTGTTCGCGATTCACGTCACATTCCAGGCGCCGGCCCCCGCTACGGGCAAGCAGCCACATTGATGTCCCATCCCCTCCTGGCCATCGCCGCCACCTTCACCTCGGAACCTATCGGCGCGCCGCTCGAGTTCTGGATCGACGAGCTGGGTTGGGACTACCAGGTCGCCTTCGCCCCTTACAACCAGGTCTTTCAGCAACTGCTCGATCCCGAGAGCTTGCTGGCGCGCAACCGCTACGGTCTCAACGTGGTGCTGGTGCGCTTCGAGGACTGGTCTCGCTCGGGCGAAGCCGCCGCCCTCCAGGACCACGTCCGCCGCCTGGGTCTGTCGTTGCGCGCCGCCGCGAATTCGTTCCATGCGCCCCTCCTGGTGGCTCTCTGCCCGCCGTCGCCGGCCTTCCTCGAGGCCCAGCTCGCCTCTTCGCTCCAAGGCCTGAGCGCCGTTCACATCATCGCGCCCGCCGAACTGGCGGCCCTCTACCCGGTCCCGCACTACTACGACCCGCACGCCGACGAGCTCGGCCACATTCCCTATACGCCCTCCTTCTTCGCGGCTCTGGCCACTCTGTTGGCCCGCCGCATCCACGCCCTCCGCACTCCGCCCTGTAAGGCGATTCTGCTGGATTGCGATGAGACCCTCTGGCGCGGCGTCTGCGCCGAGGATGGCCCCGAAGGCGTATCGCTCGATCCGCCCCGGCGTTTCCTCCAGGAGTTCATGCTGGCCCAGCGCGAGGCGGGCCGCCTGCTCTGTCTCTGCAGCAAGAACAACGAGCAGGACGTGCTCGACGCCTTCCGCGCCCACCCGCAAATGCCGCTCCAGCCCGGCCACTTCACGGCCCGCCGAATCAATTGGGAGCCCAAACCGGCCAGCCTGATTTCCATCGCCGCCGAGCTGAACCTGGGCCTGGAGAGCTTCCTGGTGGTCGACGACAGCCCCACCGAATGCGCCGAGCTTCAGGCCCGCTGCCCGGAAGTCCCCGCGCTCCTGCTTCCCGGCGATCCGGAACAGATCCCCGCCTTTCTGCGCCACGTTTGGGCCTTCGACCGCGGCCCGGCGACCCCCGAAGACTGCAACCGCGCCGATCTATACGCCCATGAACTCGAGCGCACACACCTTGCGAAGAAGACCGCCAGTCTCGAGGAGTTCCTGGCGGCGCTGCGGCTCGAGATCCGCATCGCGCCTCTGACCCCCGCCCAGATGCCCCGCGCCGCGCAGCTAACCGTTCGTACCAACCAGATGAATTTCACCGGCCTCCGGCGCTCCCAGAGCGAGATTCAGGCGCTCCTGCGCGACCGGCCCGTCGAGTGTTTGACAGTGGATGTGCAAGACCGCTTCGCCAGCTATGGCCTGGTCGGCGTCATGCTCTTCGAGGCCGGCGCCGAGGCCCTCCTGCTCGACACCTTCCTGCTGAGCTGCCGCGCTCTGGGCCGCGGCGTCGAGCACCGCATGTTGGCCCGCCTGGGAGAAATCGCGCTCGAGCGCGGGCTGGCCTGGGTCGATGCCGCCTTCACGCCCAGCGCCCGCAACAGCCCGGCCCTGAGCCTGCTCGAGAGCGCCGTCGCTACCTCCGTCGAGCCGCGCCCCCCGGGTCTGCTGTTCCGTTTCCCGGCGGCCCGCCTCGCCGCTCTCGAGTATCGTCCCGATAGTTCCAGGTCCTCCGCGGCGCCGCTCTCTTCCGCTGCCGCCGCGCCTGTGCCGCGGAAGGCCCCCGATTACCAGCGCATCGCCACCGAGCTGGCCACCGTGGACCGGATCCTCGAGCAAATCGCCGCGCGCCAGCGGCGCACCAAAATCTCCGCCGCGCCCTCCGCCGCGCCCCGCACCGATCTCGAAAGCCAGCTCGCCGCCCTCTGGTCCGAACTGCTCGGCGTCGCCCCCGTCGGCATCCACGACAGCTTCTTCGACCTCGGCGGCCACTCGCTCCTGGCCGTCCAGTTACTCTCGCGCGTCCGCCAAACCTTCGACGTCGATCTTTCGCTAGCGGTCGTTTACGATGGCCCCTTCACCGTGGCCGAGCTGGCCAAAGCCATCGATCTCGCCGAAATCGAGCGCGCCGGCCCCGGCTACCAGGCCCTTCTCGAAGAACTTGCCGGCCTCTCCGACGACCAGGTCCGCGCCCTCCTCGCCGCCGATCCCCCGGGGTAGCGCCGGCGGTCTTGGGTAGCGCCGGCGGTCTTGCGTGTGCCCCAAAGGGGCTGATTCCCAGTGGGGGAAGGACCCACTC
>PMEV01000371.1 GCA_003154855.1 Bryobacterales bacterium | reverse complement strand
GTGGAACCGGCGGCGGATACTCTGTCGCTAGCCAGCCCGGCGAAGTACGCGATCCGCCTCACCAGGGAGACGCGGGCCACCCGGCGGATGATGTGGCTGTGGATGGGGGACGTGGCGGCCGATCAGGAAGGGGCCCGCGCCATCGGAACCGGGCCGCAGGGCAGCTTTGCGATTCCACAGAGCATCGCGGATTCGTATCCGGCCGACATGGCGCTGCGGTTATACGCCATGAATGCGCTCGGGAAAGTCTACTCGATCATCCGGGTCTTCAAACTCACGCCGTGAACCGCATCCTGGCCCTGGACACCACGCACGAGTACGGCAGCCTGGCCCTGGCCGAGGGCGGGCAGGTGGTCGCGGAAGCGCTGCTGCATTCGAACGAAGGGTTCAGCCGGGTGCTGTTCGGCGAATTGCGCGGGTTGTTGGAGCGGAGCGGCTGGGAACTGGCGGACATCGACTGCTTCGCGGCGGCGGCGGGGCCGGGGTCGTTCACGGGAGTGCGAGTGGGCCTGGCGGCGGCGAAGGGTCTCTCCGAGGCGCTGGGCAAACCGGTGGTCGCGGTGTCCAACCTGCAGGCGCTGGCCTGGCACGGCCAAGCGGCGCTGCGGGCGGCGGTGATGGACGCGCGGCGGGAGCAAGTCTACGGGGCGCTCTACACGGCGCAGCTTGAGTTGGTGGGCGCCGAGGTGGTGGCGGCGTTCGCGGATTGGATCGCCACACTGCCGGAGGGCGGATTCGAGTTTGTCTGCCAGGATGGCGTGTGGATGCGCGCATTGCTCGCGGGAACGCGGTTCGAGCAGGCGGCGGTGGTCGAAGCGCCGCGCGGGTTGGCCGGTGCGATTGCGCGGATCGCGGCAGCTCGGATCGCGTCCGGCGAAGCGCAGGACCCGGCGGAGGCCGACGCCAACTACGTGAGGCGGTCGGATGCGGAGTTGTTCTGGCGCACGCGATAATGGGTCGAGGAGAAGACACTGTGAAAGCTCTGGCTTACATTGGCTTGATTTTCGGCGCGCTCGTGTACGGGGCGGGCCCGGGATACCACGTGGTGAGCAGGATTCCCATCGGCGGGGAGGGGTTTTGGGACTACCTGACCGTGGATAGCGGGGCCCGGCGGCTATACGTTTCCCATGGCACACATGTGGTGGTGGTCGATATCGACACGGAGAAGGTGGTGGGCGACATCCCGGACACTCCGGGCGTGCACGGAATCGCGGTGGCGCCGGAGCTGAATCGCGGCTTCATCAGCAATGGAAGGGGGAACACCGCGACTATCTTCGATCTGAAAACGCTGAAGACCCTGGGGCAGGTGAAGACGGGAACGAATCCGGATGGGATTCTCTACGAGCCGGCGACCAAACGGGTGCTCACGTTTAACGGCCGGAGTCAGGACGCGACGGTCTTCGACGCCGCGAGCGGAGAGGTCCTGGGGACGATTGAGCTGGGCGGCAAGCCGGAGTTTCCGGCGGCGGACGGCAAAGGCCGGGTCTTCGTGAATATGGAAGACACGAGCGAAGTAGTCGAAATCGACCCCCAGAAGCTGACCGTGGTGAAGCGGAGCTCGATCAAGCCCTGCGACGGGCCTTCGGGGATGGGCCTGGATGCGGCGAAGCACCGGGTCTTCTCGGTGTGCGGCAACAAGACCATGTCGGTGCTGGACGCCGACGCGGGCCAGGTGATCCAGACCGTGCCCATCGGCAACGGGCCGGATGGGGCCGGTTTCGCAGCCTGCACGGGACTGGCGTTCAGCTCCAACGGCGAGGGCACGCTGACGGTGGTGCGGGAGTCCGCTCCAGGGAAGTACGAGGTGGCCGAGACCGTGCCCACGCAACGCGGCGCGCGGACCATGGCGGTGGACTGCAAGGCGGACAAGATCTTCCTGCCCACCGCGGAGTTCGGCCCNNACGGTGCTGGTGGTGGGGAAGTAAGCCCGTCCTCGGTGAGATGGATGACCGAAGCCGAGCTGATTGCGGAGGTCAAGAGGCTCGCTAGCGATCCGAAGCGGCGAACGACCATGGTGCAGAAATTCCCCTCGGATCTTCGTCTTCCGAAGTTTTGCCATACGCACCCTTTGGATCCGCTACCGCAGTCGGCCACCTGGGAAGCGGTGCGCGCGGTGGAAGAACGATTGGGATTTCGGCTCCCAGTACTGTTGGGCAAGTTGTGGGCAGAGGTTGCGAATGGCGGCTTCGGGCCGGGCTACGGACTGGTTGGCATCGAAGGTGGTTACGCCCTCGATCCTACGCGACTGACTCTCCCGGAGCTGTATTTCTCCATGCTCGACTCCTATTGGGAACCTGTTCTGGACGGGCCGTGGCCGGAGAAGTTAGTCCCGATTTGCCATTGGGGATGCGGCCATGAATCCCTTATCGACTGCTCGACGATCGAGGGACAAATCGTCGATTTTCCCGAGGGCTCGGACCTTAGGCCCAAAGGGGTCACGTTCGCTCGATGGATGGAGGACTGGGTCAATGGAGTCGAACTATGGGGAGTGTCGCACTGAAGCTGACACGGCGCCGCGGCCCAGGGCAAACGCTTAGGATGGTGGGGAAGTAATCCCGTCCTCGGTGACAATGCCGGCGAGGAAGTGGAGCGGGGTCAGGTCGAAGCCTTCGCAGGGGCGTGGCGGGTCGTAGTCCGGCGGCAGAATTTTGTCCGAGGTGCATAGCCCGTACACGGGGATCTGGAGCGCGCAGGCGGCTCGGGCGATGAGCGCTGTGCCGGTCTTGTTGACCAAGCCACGCGCGGAGACGGAATCCGCGCCGACCAGCACCAATCCCGCCTGGGGCAGAAAGGACTCGACGGCGGCATCCGGAATGACGGTGCCAGCGATCGTTTCGCGCTCGAGGCTCGCCGCCAATGCGGCTCCTTCGCGCATGGGGCGCGATTCGGTGCACAGGACGCGGAAACGGCAGCCGGACGAGTGCGCGGCCTGCAAGGCCTCAAAGACGGTCGAGGAGAAGGAGTGCGTGAGGACGGTGCTGCCGTCGCGAACGAGGCCGGCGGCGTGGCGGGCGACGCGGGGTCCGGCGGAACGCATGCGGAGCAGGAAGTCGCGAGCGGCGGCGCCGGGATCGGAGGCGGCCAGAACGGCGCGGGAGAGATTGACCAGCGGCGCCATGGCGGGCTGGGCGGCCACCAAGAGACGAGCGATCTCGGGGAGCCAGTCGGGGACCAGTTCGGCGGCCAGACGAAGCACGGCGGCGGCCTGCGCGGCGATCTGGGCGGCCCCGCTCACGCGGTCGTCGCGAAGCGCATCGATGCCGTGCTGCACGGCGGACGGCAAAACCATACTTACTTCGCCGCAGTCAGCTTGTAGAGGCCGGAAGCGTGGGGGGCGAGAGCGAAGGAGTGGCCATCGCGGATCGCTCCAATATCCTTCTCCTCCCAGAGGTCGCGCAGCGTGCAGACCTCGGGCAGGCCGAGCGCGCGCCACTCGACGCGAATGGCCGCCGGCTTCTCGTCCGCGTTGAACACGCCGAGATACTTCGCGTTCGAGCCGAGCGCCTCGGCGATCCAGACGATGTGATCCCCTTCCCGGTAGAATTCGCGGCCGTGCGCGCCGGTCTGGTCCACCGCCAGCACCTCTTCGTTGGTGAGGAGGGAATTGGTGAAATCGTCGTTGCTGGGCAGATCGCCGCCGAAGATCAGCGGGGACTGCGCGATGCTCCACAGGCTGAGCACGGTGCGCTGCTCGACGGGGGTGAAGTGGCTGTGGCGGTCAATGCCGCGCATGGCCTGAATCCCGAGGCGGCCCAGGGGCAGCATATCGGCATCCGGCCAGGCGCCGGGACGCCCGAACCCACTCCAGATGGCCAGCAGGGTGAAGTTCTCGCGCAGCAGTTTCCAGTCGTCCCAGAAGTCGTCCGAAACGCGCCACATGTTGGCGTTCTCGGCCAGGAACTGAGCGTCGGTGGCGCGGGCCGGGCCGGGCGAAAGGCTGAGCGCCATGGGGCGGCCGGAGTTTTGTATCGCCTTGTGGATCGCAGCAATCTCCTGGTGGTGGGTGGGGCGCGAGATATCGTCCGCCTTAATGAAGTCGACGCCCCAGGCGGCATAGAGTGCGAAGATCGAATCGTAGTAGGCCTGCGCGCCGGGGCGGTTCATGTCGAGGCCGTACATATCGTTGTTCCAGGGGCACAGCCAGTAGAGATCGGCGACGTCCGCGGCGCGCACCTGGGTTCCCAGCACGGGCAGATTGGCCTTCACGGCCTGGCGCGGAATGCCGCGCATGATGTGGATGCCGAACTTCAGGCCCAGACTGTGAATGTAGTCGGCCAGCGGCTTGAAACCGCGGCCATCGGCGGAGGAGGGGAACCGATTGACGGCGGGAAT
>PMEV01000315.1 GCA_003154855.1 Bryobacterales bacterium | reverse complement strand
ATGACGGCGCGCGCGGTCGCGATTCCACCCGCCCTGCTAGCGCGCATGTGCGGCGAACTGCTGGCCATCGACGGCCTGAACGCCCTGTGGGTGGGCACCGATCGCGGCGCCGCGAACGGGTCGAACTTCAACCTGGGCGGCATCAGCCGGCTGGCGCTGGGCACTCTGGCCTGGACGCCGATCGACTTGAACGGAGCAGGGTCGTCGCCGCCGTCGCCACTGCGCATCGACGCCAACCGCATCAGCGGGATCGAGGTGGACGCCTCGAACAACGTGTGGATGGCCATCCCCAGCAACGGCGCGGTGCGGCGGACGCAGGCCGGGGCGATTTCCGCCTTCCACTACGACAGCAACCCGCCGTGCGGCGGGAACGTGGCCGACTTCGCCTTCGCGGTCTACCGGGACAGCGCCAACAACCTCTGGTTCGGGTGGGGCGGGTACGGGGACAGCGCCAATCCGAACAAGGTCGCGGCGACGTTCCTGCCGGCAGCGGAAGTGGATGCCGCAGCGCCGGCGTTCGCCAACTACAATCAGGACACCAACCAGTTCCCCTCCAACCTGATCGTCTCCTTTTACTCGGAGAACGCCGACGCGATGTGGTTTGGATTCATGGGCGGAGGCATGGCCCGTCTGGGCGGGCCGCGGATCGTGGCGGGCTGGCCGCAGCCGCTGAATGGCTTCGTATACTTCTCCTCGCCGGTGCTGGCGGACCTGGAGGGCCAGGGGAAGCTGGACATCGTGGTCGGGGACACGGCCGGCTTTGTGAGCGCCTTCCGGCCGGACGGCTCGCTGCTGTGGCGATACGACGCGCACAACGCCTTTGCGCCGGGAGCGGCCGGGGCCATGAGTATTCAATCCTCCCCCGCCGTGGGCGACGTGGATGGAGATGGGGAGCCCGAAGTCGTGGTGGGCCTTGCCGGGCAGGTCTTGTCCGGACTGACCGGCGTGGGACAGGGCGGGGTCCTGATTCTGAGCCGGAGCGGCGTCCTGAAAGGGGTGCTCAACACCTACGACATCACCGACGGGGCCACCCGAACGGGCAAGCAGGATGGCTACCAGGAACCGGTCTTCGCCACGCCGGTGCTGGCGAATGTGGATAACGACCCGGAACCGGAGATTCTGGTGGGTGGCTTTGACAACCTCTTCCATGCCTGGAATTGGGACGGCACCCCGATCTATGCCCGGGACAAGGACGGCGACGGCAAGTTCGGCGAAGACCCTCCGGGAGACTGGACGCCGTGGACGCCCATGGACCCGACCGACGACGCTCCGGGCTGGAAGGGCGTGGATGACGACGGCAACGGCGAGGTGGACGAGGGCAACTCCAGCGACGACGACGAAGACGGCTGGATCGACGAGGATACTCCCGAGTTCCCCTACATCACGGGCGACACCACAGTGGGCGCCGCCGTGGTGGCGGATATCCTCGGAACGGGCCAGCCGGCCATCGTCTTCGGGCACGATTCCGCGGGCGGGGTGGGCCAGCCGTTCAACCGCGGCGGAGTGCTTCGCGCCCTCGATCCCACGGGCCAGCCGCTGCCCGGTTTCCCCAAAGGCAATCTGGAGCAGGTGATCTGGTCTTCGCCGGTGGTGGTCGATTTGGACGGCGATGGAAATCTTGAGATTGTCCATGGCTCGGGTCTGGATTTGAGCGACATTGGGAATGCCCCCGCCAGCCAGTTGATTGGCCAGCTTGTGTGGGCCTGGCGTCGCGACGGAAGCTCCTTTATCTCTGGCGCCAACGGCCGGTTCGCCACCACGCAAGGCCGGTCGTGGGCGTCCTTCGCCGTGGGCGACCTGGACAACGACGGCCAGCCGGAGTTGGTCATCGCTACCTCTTCACTGCGCGACAAGTGGGGACAACTGATTGACGCGTCGGGCAACCCGACCAGCGCCGCCAACGCCGTCGGCCAGCTCGTGTACGCCTTCCGCCGTGACGGCACGATCATGCCCGGCTTCCCGGTGCGGCCCTATCCGATCGTTCCGGGGGCCGACCTGGTGGGGTCGCCGGTGCTGGCGGATGTCAACGGCGACGGCTATCTCGAGATCCTCATACCGGTGGCAGGCGGCCTGATCGGGATCGACCACAACGGCCGGGCACTGTCGGGGATGGGCGTGTTCGAGAACCTCCAGGACACCACCTACCAGGGCGAGATGACCTCCACTCCCGCCGTAGGCGACATCGATGGCGATGGGAACCTGGAGCTGGTCTGGGCGGTTGGCACGGGTAACAACACCGGCGGCATGCTGCGGGTGGTGCGTCTCGGGCCGGTGAATTCGACCGTGCAGCGGAGCTGGCCGATGTTCCTGCGGGCGCCCAACCGCAATGCCGTCTTCGACGTAGATATCGGCCGCGCACAGGCATACGAAAACTCGAACCAGCTTCAGATCTCGGTGCAGGCGTTCGCGGGCCGCAGTCCGATCTCTTCGGTCGCCATCGATCTGTCGGAGATCGGTGGATCCTCCGCCTTCCCTCTGGTCGACGACGGAACCAACGGCGATGCGGTGGCCAATGACGGCTTCTTCAGCGGCGTTTTCCCGGTGGGGGGCCTGGCGCCCGGCCGTTACCAGCTTCCGGTGACGGTAACGGATGCAACGGGGCGCACCACCCGCCAGACGATCTATTACGCCCGGCGCGGGGCCAGCAAACAGATTTCGCCCTCGGTGAGCTCGATCGATTTCGGCTCGCTTTACCAGGGACTCTCTACAGAGGGCTATTTCAGCGTCATGAACGTGAGCAACGCGGCCAGCGTGACGATCTCTTCGATCGCCTCCAGCAGCCCGGAGTTTGCGGTCCGGATTCCTTCCAGCTTCCCGCAGACGCTCGCTCCCGGACAAGTGTTGACGTTGCGGCTGTTGTTCAAACCGAATTTCAACGCCGCCGGAGTCCGAACGGCGACGCTGACCATCTCGAGCGACGATGCTGGAGCGCCTGTCCGCACGATTTCTCTATCCGGCACTGCCGCGGTCGGCAGCGGTGGGATCAGCCCCGCGGTGACGGTGCTGGGCTTCTCTGCCGCCGTGGGCTCCTACCTGGACATGTATCTGAATGTCACCAGCACGGGCTCCGCCCCGCTGGTCGTTCGCGACGTCCAGTTCGACGATCCCTCCTACGTGCTGTGGAAGCCGCATCCAGGCCCGCCGCGCACAATGGACCCCGGCGTCAAGCAGCCGTTTATTATCCGCTTCATACCGAACCGGATTGGAGCGATCAATACGTCCATGCGGTTGATCTCAAACGACCCCGCCAATCCGGTCGTGACGATCAGCCTGGTTGGAACCGGCGCCGTTTCGGGCGGGTGCGTGTATTCGCTGGGTTCCACGACCGCGAGCCCCCCGAGCTCCGGCGGCCCCGGCTCCGTGACGGTGACGACCTCCGCCGGTTGCACCTGGCCAGCCATGAGCAACGCCACGTGGCTGACGATCACCGCCGGGGCCAGCGGGAGCGGATCAGGGACGGTGGGCTACTCGGTGGCGGCGAATCCCGACCCCGCGCCGCGAACCGGCACGCTGACCATCGCCGGGCAGACCTTCACGGTGACCCAGGCGGGCACGGGCCTTAGCGGCTGCGTGTTCTACCTCGACGGCCTCAGCGGCGGCTTCCCCGACGTGGGCGGGCTGGGGCGGGTGCGGGTGACGCTGAACCAGACGCCCTGTTCCTGGCAGGTATCCAGCGACTCGGCATGGATCACCATCACCTCGGCGACCTCCTTCGCGGCCAGCGGCGCGGTGTTGTACACGGTGGCGGCCAACTCGAGTGGAGTGACTCGAACCGGCCATCTGACCGTGGCCGGGCAGACCTTCACGGTCACCCAAGTGGCGGGCTGCTCCTTCACGCTCGACACAACCTCGCTGGTCGTGCCCTGGCAGGGGCAGCAGAGGATGCTGCAGTTGACCGCCTCCAGCCCAAGCTGTCCCTGGACCTCCTACCCGGACCAGAACTGGACCGAGCAGTACCCGCAGACCGGGACGGGATCGGCGTCCATCCAGTACACGGTCTACACCAGCGCCAACACGGGGGGCCGGTTTGCCAACCTCTATATCGGCGGCCAAACGCTGGCGCTGACCGAGAACCTCAACCCGGCGGTGGAAAACGAGCGGTTTGTGGACCTGATGTATTTCGGTTTCCTGGGGCGGCAGCCCACGGCGGCGGAGCTGAGCGCGCAATTGGCGGCCCTCGCTGGCGGCAGCCTGAGCTGGACCGGCCTGGCGCTGAATCTGTTCAACTCGGCGGAGTTCAACAACCGGGGGCGCTTCGCGGCGGGGGTCTACGTGGGGATTCTGGGGCGCGACGCCGACTATTCCGGGTGGCTGTTCCAGCGCTCGGCGTTGATCAACGGGGTGATCAGCCAGACGCAGTTGGTGTCCAACACGCTGAACTCGGCGGAATACGCGATCACCTACGGCACGCCCAGCGACACCCAGTTCGTGCAGTTGCTCTATCAGAACGTGCTGCGGCGCACGCCATCCCAGGCGGAGATGAATGCGCAATTGGCTTTGTTGCAATCCGGGACCAGCCGCACGCAGTTGGCGATGAACTTCCTGACCAGCGCGGAATTCCAGCAGAATTCGGGGGCGAAGCTGAACGCGTTTCTGGCATATGCCTGCCTGCTGCAGCGCGACGCGGAGCAGTGGGAGCGGGACTTCTGGGCGAATCTGATGAACACCAGCATGACGGTGAGCCAGGTATTCAACGGATTTGTGACCAGCCCGGAGTTCGCCATCCGGCTGGACTGAGGGGGCGGGCGGCGCCGGGCGGAGCGAGGTACGTGTCGAGCGCCGAACGGTAGATGAAGATGCACATTCTTCCGCCCTGCTGCGAAAGCGCCGACGGGCCGCGCCCCTCGGCCGAGGGTCACGATACGCGGCGAAGGTCTGCCAGCCGCAAGAGCGCACCCGCTCTCTCCTGAGGTTCCGAAGAGGGATTGTCGAGGATCCGCTCGTAGCATGCGCATGCCGACCGAAAGTCTTTGCCGGCCTCGAACAACTCGGCCAGCAGGAGGTCTGCCTTGACGTCTAACCCGGCATGGCGGGNNCGCGCTCGCGGCACGCTTCCAGTTCCCGGCGGGCCTCGTCGGCGCGTCCGGCGCGCAGCAGGCAGACGGCGTGGCGAAGCTGGCATTCAAGCTGGCGCCGGGGGCCGAGTCCCGGCGACGCAATGAGCACCCGGAAATGCTCCTGGGCCGCCTCGAAGTCCTCCGACAGGAAGAGCAACTCGGCCAGCCGCAGACGGGCCTGGGCCTGGGCGGCGGGATAGGCGTCCGGGGCGTGGATCGCCTTCTCGTAGTAGCGCAGGCTTTCGTCCCACTGAGCAAGAGATTCGAACGTTAGTCCAGCCCGATAGCAGCAGTTGGTCCGCACGACACCAGGAACGCCGTTCATTTCGAGCAAACGCAGATACAGGTCCTTCGCCAGTCCAGGGAAGCCCGTGAGCTCGGCCTCCTGAGCCCCTTCCGTCCATATACCGACGGTTAGCTCCTCAACCTGCCCGCCGGGCGCTGGAAGTCCCTGGGCCAGCGCTTCCGGAGACAAGGCGAAGCCGCCCGTCTTCAGGAGACACAGGAGATACCGAAACCAGAAGAACAACCGCAACGGACCCCGATACTCGGCGTCGGCGAGCAGAGCCTCAATGTGCGGGAGAGCGTCGGCGAAGCAGCGCTCGAGCAGCAGCAGGCCGGCCAGTTGCTGGTGCGACAGCCTGACCACAGTTGGCGACGAAGCGTCTTGGGCGAGCACGTGCCTGTACAGTCGAAGGCTCTCGTCATATTGCTTTTGAGCCTCGCGTACGATCGCCAGTCGAAAGCCGGCGTCGGCCCGGCGTGCGGGCTCGGACGATTCGCACTCCAGGATCCTGCGATACAGCTCGGCNNCAGCCGACTCCGCGTCGCCCTGCAGTTCCAAACCGAAGGCCGTCGCGTATCTTACTTCATCGACGTACTTCTGTGTATCTCCCGTCCCTTCGGGCAGCCCCAAAGACAGGCGGCCGGCCTCGCGGATCGCCTCCGCTGTCCCCAGCTTCAGCCGCGCAGCGATCTCCGCAAGAAGAGCGGCCGGCCCCTCGTTCGCTTGGTCGCCGCCGCTCACCCCGGCTGCCGAACCGTTAGAGTCCGCCATGAGGGGGTTGTGTCGCCAGAATGTCCAGGTGACTTGCCTTGGACTGCTCGTAGGCTTGCGTCACGGCGGCCGCGCTCTGGCCGCAATCCGCGAGATCGCCGTAGGGAGTGATTACCGCAACACGGTATCCCTCGTCGAAGAGTAACCGGAGATAGTCTTCACCCTCCACGCGGGAGACATTCCGCAGGCCGCCCGGGCAGTACTCCGAGAAGATCGCCGGCCGGTGTTCGCGGATGGTCCGCATGGCTCCTCGAATCGCCATCCATTCCGCACCCTCTATGTCGATCTTAAGCACGTCGCAACGGCTCAGGTGGAGAATCTGATCGAGCGTTGCGGTACGGACCACAGTGCGCGACGAGAGCGTGTCGATCCGGCCGTCGAACGGGCTGAGACTGCCATTGCTCGCCTGGCTGTCGTAGACGAAAAGCCGGCTGGAGTCCGCGAGTGCGAACGGGTAGATCTCAACGTCCTGAAAGCCGTTCAAAGCCAGGCTGAGATCGAGCAGGGCGCAATTGCGCGGGTTGGGCTCGAAGGCGAGAACCTTGCCTTCCGGCCCCACGACCGATCTGGCGAGCAGCGTAAAGTACCCAATGTTGGCTCCGATATCCAGGAAGGTCATACCGCGCCTAAGCAGGCGCTTCATGGCCAGGGTGACGTGAGGCTCGTAGGCGCCCAGCTCGACGATGTGCTTGCCCACCGCCCAGTCCTCGGGCGAAGCATACATCCGGAACCCCGCAAGCTCAACGAGCGTGAAACTGCGGCCCTCGCCCCTCAGCAGGGCGCGGCTGTTGAACTCCGGCGAGGAGAGGAAGATCTGAAGCAAGTACGTTACAGTCAGTTGCTGGGATTGTAAGGCCCCGGCGTAGGTCTCGAACCCGCGCCGGTCCGGATTTCGGCCAAGCAGGAGCCGGTAACAGTAGAAAATGTCGTCCTCGGTGGCCCGGGATGCAAAGGTGGGGGAGTCAAACGTGCTCACCCACCGGCCCTCCGCGGCCGAAGAATTGAGCATCTTCCGATTGTACCCAATCCTCGCTCGGCCCTGGACCGAGCCGGCATTCTGCGCCGGAAGCCAGCGGGTTGACGCTGCTTGTGCGCCAGAAACGCCGGTGAAGTCTGCCACCCGGACGCTCCTAACGCCCGGCCGAGGCCGATGCTATTGCTCGCGCGGACGGCTCAGGACGCCGCCGCTTTCACTGCATCGATAAAGAACAAGTAGCCCTCTTCCGGGTCATCCGATAGCCGGCAGTTCCGCGCCAGTTCATTGAGATCG
>PMEV01000188.1:5693-5927 GCA_003154855.1 Bryobacterales bacterium | reverse complement strand
CGCCCCGAATTGCTCCAGCCGGTTCACCAGGTAACCATTCAGCAGGTACTGCTGCACCAGGCCCCACAGGATGTACAAGCCAACTCCCTCCACCGTTTCCCAGGCCGTGGTGGGGCGAAACGTGCCGGCCAGCGCCCCGATTCCGAGCCAGAACAGGCTCAGTGCCAGCGCCGTCGCGAAGACCGCCGGGAACGCCGTGCGAAAACCTCTCCATCCGAAGCCCAGACGGCCCGG
>PMEV01000188.1:5265-5629 GCA_003154855.1 Bryobacterales bacterium | reverse complement strand
AGGCTGTTCACCAGGGCGTGCAGCGCGGCCGAGGAGAGAAGGGTCGAGGACTTCCAGAACACTCGCCCGTAGATCAGTCCCGCGATGCTTGCCAGGATCATGTAGCGCCAGTTGGGCAGCGGGCCGGGTGGGTTGTTCAAATGGGCGGCGCCGAAGATCAACGCCGCCGCGACCAGCGATTTGTAGTTGAACCCGAGCTTTTGCATCAGCCAGTTCTGAAGCAGGCCGCGGAACAGCAGCTCCTCCGGAATCGCCACTCCCAAGAGCGTCTTCAGGAACAGCAGCGCGAAAGCGCCCGCGCGGAACGGGGCGGGCATCCGGAACGGGCCCAGGAAACCCAGCGCCAACCCCAGCGCGATCAGCA
>PMEV01000188.1:0-5243 GCA_003154855.1 Bryobacterales bacterium | reverse complement strand
ATTGGCCATGCCCCAGACGGATTGGGGAAGCAGTTGCTTGCCCACCGTGAACTCCACCGGCAGCCACAGAGCGAAGATGGCCGCACAATCCAGCCAAGGCCGTGCGCGGTAGACCAGCAGCGTCGGTACGAAGGTGTAGGCCGCGGCGAGCAGCAGGAACGGAAGACTCCAAGCGCCGCTGAGCTCGAGCACCACCGCGAACAGCACCGTCAGCGCCGCCGGGACCAGGAAGATCCGGTGCGGTCCCCCGCGAAACCACTTCCCGAGCCGCACCCTCGCCGCCGGCACGAACAATCCCAGCAGGATCGCCAGAAAGAAGACAGTTACCGCGGTCTGCATAGGCTAGTTGATCCGGACGGTCTTGAGGTTGACGAACTCGCGGATTCCCGGGACGCCCAACTCCCTCCCATAGCCCGAACGCTTCACCCCTCCGAAGGGCAGGCGCGGGTCCGAGACCACCATCTCGTTGACGAAGACCATTCCAGCTTCGATTTCCTCGATGAACCGCTCGCGCTCCGCGCTATCGTTGGTCCACACGCTGGCCCCCAGGCCGAACCGGGTGGCGTTGGCGAGGCGTATGGCATCCACCGCGTCGCGCACCCGGTAGAGCGCCGCCACGGGACCGAAGATCTCTTCCGAGTAAGCCGGGGCCGACTCCGGGATGTCCGCCAGCACCGTGGGGGCGTAGTAGCAGCCGGGGCCGTACAGCCGCCGGCCGCCGGTGAGGATGCGCGCGCCCGCCGCCGCCGACCGGCGTACCTGGTCGTCCAGCGTCGCCAGCATCTCCGCCGAGGCCAAAGGCCCGACTTCGGTGGCCTCGTCCATCGGATCGCCGACCCTCACGGCTTTCATCGCCGCGACGAACCGGCGCTCGAACTCCTCCGCGACCGGCTCGGCCACCAGAAAACGCTTGGCGGCGATGCAGGACTGGCCGTTGTTGACCAAACGCGCCTGGACGCCGGTGGCCACGGCCGCGGGCAGGTCGGCGCTGGGCATCACGATGAACGGATCGCTGCCGCCCAACTCCAGCACCACCTTCTTGATCGCCCGGCCCGCGGCGGCTGCCACCTGGCTGCCGGCCGCCTCGCTGCCGGTCAGCGTCGCCGCGGCGATCCGCGGGTCCTCCAGCACGCGCGCAACCCGATCCGAACCGATGAGCAGTGTTTGGAACGCTCCCTCCGGGAAGCCCGCCTTCCGGAAGATCTCCTGGATGGCCAGGGCGCATTGCGGCACGTTCGAGGCATGCTTCAGCAGCCCCACGTTGCCCGCCATCAGGGCCGGCGCCGCGAAACGGAAGACCTGCCAGAAAGGGAAGTTCCAGGGCATGATGGCCAGCACCGGCCCGATCGGTTGATAGCGGATGTAGCTGAGGCCGGCGCCAGCCTCTACCGGCTCGTCGGCGAGCAGCCGCTCGGCATGAGCGGCGTAGTAGCGGCAGGCCGAGGCGCACTTCGCCGCTTCCTGCCGGGCCGCCTGGAGCGGCTTGCCCATCTCGGAGGTCATCAGGCGCCCGAATTGGTCCTGCCCGGCTTCCAGAATCTCAGCGGCCCGGGTCATGAGCCGGGCGCGCTCGGCGAACGGCATGCGCCGGTACTCGGGAAACGTGGCCGCCGCGAGGCGCAGCCTGCTCTCGATTCCCGCTTCGTCCAGCGGGTCGAAGCTCCCAAGCATCTCGCCGGTGGCGGGATTCACGCTGCGGATGGCCATCTCTTCCATTCTAGGAGCAAATCCCCGTGTTTCTAAGACATCTCTCTAGCATCGGAAAGGAGTTCGCAGCTAGGCCTCGTTCTGCACCCATGCTACACTCGCCCACGAAGGGAAAAACTACCAGTGCCAACCGACCAAGTTGCGCGCCTCAATGCGCCGCCCTCACAGCAGTCGGGACTGACCGTACTCTCGGTGAGCGGGCGCCAGGAAGACCACATCATTCTGGGACATATCTTCAGCCATTCCAATTGGAGGTTGCACTCCGTCTGCAACCTCGGCGATGCCTGCGAGGCCCTGCGCCGCGAGACGGTTTCCGTGGCCATTTGCGAGCAGGACCTTCCCGACGGGAGCTGGAAACACCTGCTCGCCGAACTGAGCCAATGCCAGCCGCCGCCGGTCCTGGTGGTCAGCTCTCGCAGTGCGGACGATTCTCTGTGGGCCGAAGTGCTCAACCTGGGTGGCTGCGACGTGCTGGCCAAGCCCTTCGACGCCAAGGAGGTCGTCTGGGCGGTCAGCATGGCCTGGAACGACTGGAAGATTCGGGCCCGGCATACGCAGCCCGCGCAGTCCGCGCTGGTTTGACCCGGCGCTCCCTCGCCGCACCGCGTTTGACCCGGCGGTTCCGGTCCCCTATACTGAATGATGAACTGCGGGGGTGTCTGCGCGGTTCCGAAACGGCTGGCATGACTATTCTGTTGACGATTGTTCACATTTTCGTGTGCTTTTTCCTGGTGATTGTGGTGCTGCTCCAAAGCGGCAAAGCGGCGGATCTGGCCGGCGCATTCGGCGGCATGGGTTCCCAGACCGCCTTTGGCCCCCGCGGATCGGCCACCATCCTTTCGAAAGCGACTACCATCGCCGCCGGGCTGTTCATGGTGACCTCCTTCACGCTGGCGATCTTCGCCTCGCGGCATGCGGGCACGGAGAAGTCGATTTTCGACAAGCAACACGGCAATGTCACGCAATCGGCGCCGTTGCCGGCTGCACCGCGCGGGCAGCGGAGCTCGCCGATTCAGGGTGCGCCAGCTCCACTGGGGCCGCCCTCGATGACCGTGACGCCCGTGGGCGGCGGACCGACCCAGACGATTCCGATAAACCTGCCGCCGCGGCCGTCCCAGGCCAAGCCAGGGGCGCAGCAACCAGCCACAGCGCCCAAGAAGTAGTGGTGAGGAAATGCGGAGGTGGCGGAATTGGCAGACGCACTAGCTTGAGGTGCTAGCGGGAGCAATCCCGTGGGGGTTCAAGTCCCCCCCCCCGCACCAGATTCTAAAGGAGTTACGGCGACGATCCCGAGCGGGGTGGCCGCCGTTTCCTTTCTTGGACCATGTGTAAGCGCACCGGGCCGCGGCCGCCCCGAGGAAGGTCAACTGAGGGATTGTGCGCAAACTCCGGTTGCTATAGCGTCAAGAAAGTTGTAGTATTGTGTTATGGCCCAGTCTCACCGCGAAGCGGCGCGGCGGCTCTTCGAGTTCGCGGAGCCGCAGCAGGGCTTCTTCACCACGAAGCAGGCCAAGGCGGCCGGGTTTGCGGAAAACACACATCCCTATCACGTGCAGGTAGGGAACTGGATCCGCGAGCACCGTGGTATCTACCGGCTCGCTCTGTTTCCGGCGGCTGATCGGCCAGACCTCGTTTTCTGGGCACTGTGGAGCCGGAACCGGAACGAGGAAGTCGAGGGTGTATACAGCCACCACACGGCGCTCAGCCTTTACGACCTGTCGGATCTGAATCCAGCGAAGCTCCACATGACCGTACCGATGGGTTTCCGGCGCAGCCGCGATATCCCCGGCATCCTCGTGCTTCACTATGCCGGCCTGCCCGAGAGCGACGTACAGACCGCTCAGGGCTTCAAATTCACTCGCCCTCTGCGGACGATTCTCGACCTGATCGAATCTGGCACGGTCGAGCGGAACTTCATCCGCCAGGCGCTAAGGCAGGCGATCGACCGTGGTCTGATCACCCGGCAACAGATTCGGACCACGCGAATGAGCGGACCCGCACGCAAGGTCGCCGAGGAAGCGTCGCGGCGAGCTGCATAATGCCGCCGCCCAGAACATATGCGACGGCCGGAGCATTCCGAAAGGCTCTTGAAGAACGCCTGAAGAGAGCGGCTCTGACCGATCAGATCGATCTCAACCGCCTCCGGCGGGAAGTGGCCTTCGACCGTCTGCTGGCAAGGCTGTTCCGGGAAGAACCAGCGCCCTGGGTTCTGAAGGGTGGTTATGCGCTGGAGTTGCGCTTCAAGACTGCTCGATCCACGGTGGACATCGACTTGACGTTGCAGCGAGTGGTGGCAGCAACATCGCCGAGCGATGACACGAATCGGGTTGTACGGGAGATGCTGCAGAAAGTGGCTGACATCCCTCTCGGTGACTGGTTCGAGTACGCGATCGGATCGCCTTCCATGGATCTGACCGCCGCGCCGTACGGGGGGGCCCGCTATCCCGTCGAAGCTCGAATGGACGAACGGATCTTCGCCCGATTCCACCTGGACGCCGGCATTGGCGATGTGGTTATGCAGCCGCTTGAGACCATCGTCTGCCGGGACTGGCTGGGATTCGCCGGCGTCGAAACGCCGCGGGTTCGGACGATCTCTCGCGAACAGCAGTTCGCCGAGAAGATTCACGCCTACACGCTCCCGCGGAACGCTGCGAACAGTAGAGTGAAGGACTTGGTGGACCTGGCTCTTCTGATCGGATCGGGTGGTCTGGATAAGCAGAGGATTCTGGAGGCCTTGCGTCTTACCTTCGAGAGAAGAGGAACACACGATTTGCCGGCGGGTTTGGTTCCGCCGCCAGCGGATTGGCAGATCCCGTTTCGAGCGCTGGCGGAAGAATGCGGGCTTCCATCTGATCTCGCCACGGTGTTTGCGGGTGTACGGGAGTTCCTCGAAGCTACGCTGGGGCGCACGGACCGGTGAGCGTGGCATGACCGAGAGCGGTTCGGAATCTCCTCCATTCGAGTGTCCGGAGCAAGAGAACATCCGTCTCCAGGAGGAAAACGCCCGCCTGCTCCGCCCGATCGTTACGGGCGGCGGAGAGCGGCCCCGATTTCGTCGATCTGCCTGGCGTGGCGATGGGGATGAACCGCCATCAGCAGCAGAGTTTCATAGCCGTTCATGGGGCCCAGCAGCGGATGCGTCGTCAACCTGGAGCGAAGATCTTCGGCACAGCTTTCGACGAAGCGGACGGTCTGGTCCCGGCTTTGCAAGAAGTGCCGGAGTGCATCCGCCAGCGTGGGAAAACGCCCTATCGGGCGGACGACTTCCGGTGAAACGCCGGGGTGGGTGCGATCCGCGTCTCGCGCCAGGATTCCAGCTTCTCTCTGGTGGTTGACGAGTGGCACGCCGGCAGGGCGGGCCTCGATGAGCTGGGAGAACAGGAAATCCTCGGAAACGGCCACGTGCTCGGCGCATTCCAGCGCCGACCAGCGGCCCGGTCCGGGGCTCTTGGCCTCGGCGCAGCGCATCCAGGATTTCGGTCTTATCGCGGGTTTCCATGTGGAGCCTTGAGGTAGCGGCTGGCAAACGTCAGGAA